>CAYOVH010000002.1:253895-263204 GCA_964407405.1 uncultured Candidatus Saccharibacteria bacterium
TTGGCCCGACACTTGATCCCGCACTTGGCCCGACACTTGGCCCGACACTTGGCCCGACACTTGGTCCCACACTTGATCCCGCACTTGGCCCGACACTTGATCCCGCACTTGGCCCGACACTTGGCCCGACACTTGGCCCTTATTACCTGTAGCCTCAAGTTTAATAATGTTTGCAGCGTATTGGACTGCTAAGGGGCTATCAACAAAAATCATCTTTGGGTTTTTCATGCCAGATATTTCGTAAAGCCAGTTTATACCTTTTGTTGCAGCTTCATGGTCTAGTTCATCACCGCCAGTAAGAGACATGTTTATCCATTCGTCCCTCACCTTAAACATTAGTTGTTTTTGATCTTTGGTTAGAGTTTCTACTTTAGGCATACTAATCCCACACCTCACGACGAACCTGCTCAAATGGATCATATTCGGTTTTACGATTCACTTTATAAATACCGGGCGCTACAGGTAGTGTCTCATGAATATCATGGGTCTTTTTGTGGACAATCGAGGACTCAAACTGCGATGAAATATAAATTTCGCCATCTTGGACGAATATATCAAAGTCTTGTCCTTTAGTAGCTTCTAGGACATGATGATGGCCGGTCTCACTATGTCCGATAATATAGCTAGTGTGCTTGGTTGTTTTACCTTTTGGTAGGCTCTCAATTGGGAGTAATACATTCTCTCCGTGAATGATTGGTATGTTCATAGCATTTCCTTTACTTGTTTTGGCTTGCATATTTTTGATGGATTGTTTTTCGAGATTGGTCATTGTTGTAACTCCTTAAATTTCATAGATACCGTCTTGCCATCTGTAACCTTTCTATGATGGTCAAAGCAGAGGTAGCGGACATTCGATAATGTTTTCTTAAGCTCATGGTGAGCACCCCGCGTCTTAATATGATCAACGTGGAGGTACTCGTTTACATAGCAGCCATAGGCAGGCATACATAGCCATACTTACTGGTGAGATACGGTTTAGCGACCGTGTCGCGCCATTTCTCGTAATCTATAGTCTGTTTGCCACGCTTTTTGATAGGCTTTTTCTTTTTCCGAGGACAGAATGTCTGATAGTGATATGGACTGTCACATATCTTGCACAAGTTCTTCATCAATACCTCCGCCTCTCTACACCAGCGATAACCGGTTTTGATCTAACATGCACCACTACATATTCAGTTGCCGCCAGAGGAGAGAGGCTCATTGCCTCTTATCTTTCTATCTTTCACTCCAAAGTACTTTTACTCGATTCCACTCACGCTGTAGCCAGCTTTGAGAATGTTTGAGCCAATTCTTGTTTTTACGAGGTTTCTCGTAGTTGAGCTTGTAATTGGCTAACGTGTGCTTTTCAGCTCGTTTTAGACGTGCATACGCCTCACTCTCGGCTTTCTCAGCTGCTTTCTTAGTACGATACGCATCTAGTACGATATCCATACCATGAGCAGTTATTTTACCCGTCCAAAGTTTTGCATCTTTATTCTTTTCAGCCATCACAGTCACTTTCTAATCGTTCAGATTCTTTCAGTGTCCAGTACCGTATCACGTGTCCTCGTGCTGCTGGATTCCTCGCTGTAGTAAACCCGACAGACTCAAAGTCTCTTGAATTAAACACATTACCAATAGTGTTACGGTGAAGATAATCTGGCAGAGGGTACTCTTTTGTTACGTCCTCTATTGTTATCCTCGATCTTGTCTTTAATAGTCGTCTTGCAACAACCCTTGCTCCCTCAAGCCAAGCCTTCTTAGTTTCCTGGAATAGACTTGGCACATTTTGTGCTACGTTCATCGTCTCCTCGCTTGCATTTCATGAAGCTGTGTTTCGATGCTCGGAAAATCTTGGTGAACCCCTATGTTCTCCCCAAGATGCTTCGAGATGGTATCGAACACCGCATCAATTTCTTTCGTTGTTAGCTCAGTGGTGGATTCTTTGTTTAGCTGTGCTCTCATAATTGGTCTGAATATGTACTCTTTGATCGTTTCGGCGTTCCATGGAATATCCACGTGAGCCTTAAGCGTCCTGCGCATATCAAAGCCTTGTTCGTTGAGGTTATCAGCTAGCTGTGTAAACCAGAGATAAAGAGCCTTGTTTTGCTGCAAGGTTCTTCGTTTCTCTGCCTGTACTGGGTTATTATCTCGGTCTACCACCAATTCCCTACATCCTTTCCGTTAATAGGTACACGAGCAAGCCAATGAGTCTTAGCCGCTTGCCAAGTTCCATACCGATCTTTCATGTACTGCGTAAACCACGCATCCTGACACGTATAATCCGCACCACAAGGCAGCTTAGATCCCGGACAAGCTTGTCCAAGACCTCTACATCCAGTGGCGTTCACTGAGGCAGGATTATTACCGCTCTCATGCTGGTAAATAAACATCTTCGCAGCAACTTCACCACTTGAAACAGATGCCATTTTCTTTGGTGCCTTATAGCTGCTTACTAAAGCTGGAATCTCCCCGCTGTTCATAGACTCCAGCTTTGTCGTCTGCTTAGTAGCAGAGTCTTCGACGACTAGTGACTCTGCTTGATTTTTGACGTCGCCACTTGAGCAGCGATCTCATGACTTATATTCTTCTGTTGATACTTACCATCTGCCACACCTTTCGAGTAGAGCGCATAAAGTACTGCTACGATCGCTAATGTGACAATTACAGTAAGTGCATACTTTGCAAAAGTTTTCAGTTTTGTTTTCATTTCGGTATTTCCTTTTTCTTGTTCTTGTTTTAGTGTCTTTTCAATATCTTTAGTAGTTGATGATTTATAGACCATTCTAGCTTCCCTCCTCACTGTCCTGCATAGATTTTAGTTTCGTAATTCCTGTACGTATCTTTTCGGCCGTCAACTGTTCAATGGCAATCTTTGAACTTGTGCCATATACCCCAATGAGAGCCTCTGTACGCAGTTTTACTTCAGCTTTGCCAGTCCCGCTTAATCCTTGCAATACAAGCTCTTGCTGAAGCTCCTCAAGCGCTATCTCTTGCTGCTTTTTACGTTCAGCATACGAATAGTCTGGATTATCAAATAGCTCTTGCGAATCACGAGTAGTATCTAGACCAAAGTGATCGCCGCCAACATTCAAATGCTCGACGACTGACTTAAAGTCATCAAAAGTTGGTGAATCTATCACTTTTCCATTCATTGTGTCTGTCCGGTCCTTCAAGACATAACAGCGATTGGTATATCCTTTTTCGCCTACTTCTGATATGCGCTCCATCTCGAGCAATAGATCAGATTCATAGCCAAATTCACCTTCTGCCTTCATCTTTGTGCCGGTTTTGATCAGTTCCTTCTTTCCTGACTCATCTTCGCTAAAGTTATAGTCATATCCAGCCCGTCCAAGCACAATTGTGTGCAATTTTGAGTTGATAAACAGATCGGTAAACTGTTGCCATTCTGCTTTCACTTTGCCCCAGTCCTGAAATAGCAATCCATTGCTTCTCCTGAGACGCTTCTCATAGCTCGTTGTCAGGTCTCGCCACACATGAGAAATTGAGTCAATAATCGCTACATCATATCCTTCTTTCTCAACCTCTTTCATAAATTCGAGGAGGTCTAGGAAAGATCGAGATTTTGCAACATCAAACTGTATCCCTTGTTCTTTAAAGTACTGGACAAAGAAATCTGACCCTTTTTCAGTATCAAAGAACGCGACCTTTGGGTTATCTTTTAGGGTCAACTTTGCAAGGCCACTTGCCATGCGAGATGCTGTATATGTCTTACCGCTGCCTTGAAATCCTAAGATTCCTGCCTTTAGGTAGGCTGTTTGGTTAGATGCTGGTTTCAAAATACTCATCCTTTCATCTCCATATTTAGCCCGATTGCTTTAAAGAACTTTACCTCAGTAGATTTCATACGATGATTCCTGATCTTGATATATACAGGCACATCATATGTTTGTTCTTCAAAATTAACACTTATGTGGTTTATTCCTTGAGTTTTATGTAATCCACAAAACACATTTTTAATTAAACTTTCTAACATTTCATTCTCCTTTCAGTTAGTCTTGACTACCAGACAGAGGGGGCGCAGTCGATTGCGTTGATTTTAGATCCGCCCGCTCAGTACGGTAGTCAAGAGGTTTCGATCGAATGCACGGGTGCTAGTAGTAGATTTTCCATGTAAGTTTTGCCTATGCCCGACTCTCACGTGCTATCGGGTGCTACTAGCACTACTACGTTCAATCTGTTTGTATGCACTCGCTAAGGGCACTAAGGACTCTGATACTTGCAAATATGAGCGGTTATTCTCCGCATAACTAAGATGTTAATAGTCCAGTCGCCCCTAGAGGGTGCATACAATGTTCAATAGCTTGCAGGGTAGCTAGCGGTACGCAAGTATATCGCCGAGCAGTACGACAGTGACGGCACTACCAACTACCGTGTAGGCTATTGAACTGATAAAGCATTTCTCTTGGCGTCTATTCGCGTGTTCCCTTGTCCTACACCGTCCCTCGAATACTTCTCGGCTCAGACTTTGGTATTTACAGATTTGCGTTGTTAAAGAGTTGTGATTTCGACTATCTAGTTATCTCAACACTGGCTCTCATAAGCTCCGGTGAGCGTTCAATAGTCAAGGCTCTTGTGAAACCTTTGGAAGTATCAAAATCTGAATTGACGCTCCCACTTGGGATCAAAAAAACCGCCTCGTAGTGAGACGGTTTCTATTGGTAGGTGGGCCAGCACTACGAGTCATCGTAGGGCAAATAAAAATGCCCGGCACATTGTCGGGCTGAATTAGTTTACAAAACAGCTGCTCTAACCAACTGAGCTAAAGCGGCGTACCAAAGTATTGTAACAGATAAGACCTTGTTTGGACAAGATGGCTAGATATCAAAAATTTGTTCAAATTCGGCATAGCTCGTGGCAACGTAGTCTGCCGGTATCATCGCATTGATGAATTCTTCTCGGCTGTGACGGGTTGTGATCGCACAAGCATAGAGCCCAGCGGCCTTGGCGGCCATGATGCCGCGAGGATCATCCTCAAAGACGCATACGCGAGACTTAATATCATCGTGAAGTTGAAAGCTTGAGAAAGCTTTGATGAAGACTTCCGGGTCTGGTTTTGCCTTAACAACATCTTCGACGGAGATGATTCGTGCATCTGGTAGAAGCTTCCGCAGATCTTTTGTTTGGAGGTAAGTTACGATATCGCTACGCTTGGCTGAGCTGCCAATGGCGATGTTCCCATTCGTTAATACTGACATTTTGTTGACGAAACTTGTCGATCCCGGCACTTCTTTGACATTCGTCTCGAGAAGGCCTCGGTATAATTGATCTTTTCGTCTGGTTATTTCCACCATCAACTCATCACTCGTGTCTGGTTCATCCGGATTGTGACGCAGACCAACGATACATAGCATATTCCATAGAGCATAGGTGAAAGTAGTAACTTTTGCAGTCATGAAGCCGGAGACGCTCTGCTCGATTGTAGCATTTTTAAGTACGTCAATTCCGTATCTTTCGCCGACTTCGTGAACTGCCTGCAAACGCAATCGCTCGTGATTACCAACCCGTCCTTCGGCATAGTCATTATCGAGCAGTGTATCGTCGAGGTCAAAAATGACACCAGCAGGTCTGAACGGAACTGTCGTCATTACATTACGACGCGTCGTGGTTGCTTGATGCGACGGGCTTTGCCTTCGGGGATGATCATGCGGCTGGCTTGCTCGCGTAGTTTGGCTGCGAGCTCATCGTTGTCACCGACGCGTTCATAGGCATCTGCCAAGATAGAGAGAGTCTGAGGATTTTTCTCTAGCTCAACCGCTCGCTCCAGGCTAGCGAGCATTTTTCTTGGATGCTCCAGCTTTTCTTGTACTTTGGCGTAGGCAATATGGCGTGCTGCAAGGTCTTCCTCGATGGTGAGAGCTTGCTCAAACGCCAGAGCTGCCTTGTCGTATTTGCCTGTCTCGAAATAGATCAATCCAACGTTATGGAGACTTGAAGCGCTTGGCTCTAGGCTTTGCGCAATCTCAAAGCATTCGATGGCATCCTTGAAGGCCTGCTGCTTGGCATAGAGGATGCCAAGACGATTATAGGCCGTTGCATTGCGCTCATCTACTCTAAGAATAGTGAGTAGTGCCTTTTCGGCACGTAAATAACGGCGGTCACGCAGGGCTTCTTGGGCGATTTCCCAGAGGCGATCGAGCTTATCGGAGAGCTTTGAAGGTAGATCAGCAACGACTTCGCCAAACGTCTGGCGTTTATTGATTGCCAAGCCGGCGAAAATGATTACGAGGAGAAGACCTAACATATATTCTTGTCCCTTATTATACCACAGCGTTCATGAGGTGGAGCTTTATGTTGCCGCCATTTTGAATATCCTGGTGACAACGCAGGAGCGCGCTAATCAGCGTGGCGGTGTGTTTGTCTGGCTGACGGATTAATGTACGGATAGTCGTTTCTATCAACTGCAGGGCATTTTTACGATCAAGGGGGGCCTTCATGATCGCTACAGCGCGATGGTATTTTTTGGCATCAAGGAGTTTGCGGACGAGTTGCATACGAGCCTTTGCTGATTCAAAATATTGGTCGTCGCCGACCAATCTCGTTAGCTCTGCAGGTAATCCATCAGCGATAAATTGCAATTGTGTCTGCTTTTCTGTAGATTGCGGCGGAAGGGTTGCTAGAAATTCTTTTGATTCTGCGGAGCTAAGCACGGGAAAATGGTACGCCTGAAGGCGCGAGCGGACAGTCGGCAGTAGGCGCTCCGGACGATGGGACGTCAAGATGAAATGAGTGCTGGAGGTCGGCTCTTCCAGGAGTTTTAAAAAGCTGTTTTGTGCTGGCAGGCTCATCGCGTCGGCATCGTCAAGGATAATGATCCGGTGCTCGGTTGCCTGAGTGCGAGTATCGGTATAAAGCTCGCGGATAGTATCGATGCTGATCTGAGGGACAGTACTGGCCTTCGTCCGTAATTGAGGTGAGATGACGCGAGTCGTGCCATGAGAAGCACCAAGCGTACGTGCGATTGTCTGGAGGCCAATCCCCTCCTCTCCTGTCAAGAGAACGGCATTTGGCAAAATTTTGGACAACCTCTCGACGATGAGACTTCCCTGTTTGCTGAGTGCAAGCTTCATGTCATCTCCTCGTCAAACTCCGTCGGCAATGGGGCCTCAAAGATCATACGTCTGCCTCCAGGTAAGGTGACTTCGAGACTGGTAGCATGGAGGAAGAGTCTTTTGGCAGGTTTTCCGTATATCTTATCCCCTCTGATCGGTGAGCCAAGGTAAGCCGCGTGAACGCGCAGCTGGTGAGTGCGGCCGGTGCGAGGCATGAATCGTACGAGTGTTCTCTTTTTTGTAGCTTGAACGGTTTCGTATGCGGTAGTGGCTGACTTACCGTTGGGATCAATCTTGAATTGGCTCGGTTTTTTGGGGTTGCGGCCGATCGGAAGATCGATCAAGGCTGCTGGTTCCTTTGGTGTGCCGTCCAGGATCGCGGTATAATTTTTCTTGACTTTTCGATCTTGAAATTGCTTGATGAGAAATTTTGCTGTTTCAGGATTTTTGGCGCCGATCAGCACCCCCGATGTATCGCGATCAAGCCGGTGCACGATGCCTGGGCGGTTGGTCTCTCGGGCATAGCTTGTCTTGGGGCGGAAAAATTCGGCGACGCTAAACTCTTCGTTTAGAGCACCCTTGGCGTGCGTCAGTATACCAGCTGGCTTGTTGATGACGATGACACTATCATCCTCGTAGATAATCGGTAGGGTTTCGGACGAAAAATCGGTCTTGCTCGGGATGTGCTCTGATACTTCATCGTCTTCGCCTAAGCTACAGCTGGGATCTTTGATGATCTCTCCATTGACAGATACATAACCAAGTTTGATGTATTTTTGCCACAGAGACCGGGAGTATTCCGGCCAATATTCGGCCATGTATTGGTCGAGACGCATTAATTTTCTTTCGGGCGAAGGCCGACGGCTTGCTGCACCTTCAGTAGCGTGGTATCTGCCTGTTCGTTCATTGCTCGTTCTGAAGCCTCAAGCCTTGCGAGTACACTTGTATCATCAACGTCGGCAAGTTTGGCCTGAAAATCAGTCAAAAAATTCTTTATTTCGTCCGCTACGACCATCTTGAAGTCACCATAACGTGTCTCGCCAACAAATTGTGCGGCAGTAGCTTCGACAGCTTGACCTCGCAAAAGCGCAAGGATCTCAAGTAGATTGCTGATGCCTGGCTGCTGCGTACGATCAAGCTGTACATTTGCCTTGTCGTCGGTGGTTGCGTTCATTATCTTTTTGGCGGCCTCATCAGGGCTATCACCGAGAAATATAACACCTTTGCCAGTACCGTCTGACTTGCTCATTTTTTTTGTAGGATCGACAAGGTCCATGATACGCAGACCTTGGTCTTTACCGAAAAACTCGTGCTGTTTGGCTACTGGCTCGGGGACAACAAACAGCTCGCCAAAACGGCTATTCATGCGCTCGGCAATATCGCGGGTAAACTCTAAGTGCTGTGTTTGGTCATCCCCTACTGGGACGTACTTGGAGCCATAAAGCAGGATATCTGCAGCCATCAGTACTGGATAGTTGAACAGACCTACGCTTACCTCATCATTATCACGAGACTTGTCTTTAAATTGCGTCATACGGCCCATTTGGCCGAAGCCGGTGAAACAGTCAAGTATCCACGTTAACTCACTATGCGCCGGTACATAGCTCTGTCGGTAGATATGGATGTTGTCATTGTCAAGCGGCAGGCCAGCAGCTACAAAGAGCCTGGCGTTATGTAATATCTGCTGATATAGCCGCTCATGATCAATCGGCGTCGTAAAGCTATGCAGATCGGGAATAAACATGTTGATCTGATACTCATCTGAGTGTTTTATCGCCATATCAACAATCGGCAACATGCCACCGAAATAGTTGCCGAGGGTCAGGTCATTGTTGGCGCGTAGTCCGGTGAGAATTACGGAGTCTGTCATTATGTCTATTATACCCTATCCATTTAGCAGAAGCTGCCCTTATCTGGCATGCGCCTGATCTTTCTCGGTGGTTCGAGCTCTTCCACGACGATCAGTCCGGAGCGAATGGCTGCGTTGATGGAATCCTCAGGAGTCATGTCGTAGTTGGCCAATCTAAATGCTTCTTGCGCTAGGCCAGACATTATATACAGGTTAGCTCGTTCGGTAGCCGTGACGACTATCGGTAAATCACCTTTATTGTGCCTACTGTTCATTAAGTTCTCCTTATATTATTTTACTTAAAAACCCGCCGTGTGCTGGCGGGTTTACTCTTTAGATGTGTCTACAACACACGGAACAAACCGCCAGGTGAACTGTCGGTAAACCAATATGCTTTATGGAGCAATC
>CAYOVH010000003.1:0-105195 GCA_964407405.1 uncultured Candidatus Saccharibacteria bacterium
TACCTGGAGTGCGGAGGTCGTGGCCGAGGATTTGGAGTTTGGGTTGTTTACCGGAGACGGCACACTTGAGAGCGCTATGGCGCCATTTGTTGTCGTCATCGGAGGCCCAGGTAGGATTTTTGACAGAGGTCATGTAGCAGACGTAGTAGCCGAGGGGGATTTCACCGGTGGCGCCCTTGTCGGTACGGAGCTTGTTCCAGTCGGGTGTGTCAGGGTAGCTTAGAGTACTAGAAACAGATTTGCAGGCCCCATCATCAAGGTCGGTACCGAGTGTGCCTTTTCCGTTCATGAACAGGCATGGCTTATAATCTGATTTGTCAGCTCCATCTATATTCGGCCGACTCTTAAAGATAGTTCGGGAAACCTGCCACTCATGAGTACCGCCAACACCATTGGCATCATTGGCGATCTGTCCCCATGGCTCCATATTGGTCTGAACTGTGAATCTACTCATGGCGATATCTGAGCCTAGGTGAATCTCTGGGGTGAGGTTGTAGCGGCAATTGATCACTCCGTGAATAGAATCTCCTGGCAATCCAAAGCTGATAGTATTGCCAGTAGGATCGTCACTGCTCTTGCTCTGCGGATTGTAAAACACCATCAAATACTGCTTTTGAGGCTCCATTGTGACAGGATATTTTGCCTTGGTATTATTTCCAAGAGGGATGGATGTTTTGTTTAGAAGAGTCGTATATGTGCTTGACTTTGGTTCGCGTACCAAGATCGAGAGATACTGAGAACCAAACCCAGGGTCGGGGTCGTGCATGACGACAGTGCCAGATGTTGACTTCGTTGCATTGCATGGCAGGCCAAAGGGTATAGCAACTTTGATGCCTTTTTTACTTCCGGCAATGTTGAGACCATAGCCTACATCAGCTGATATGCCACTGTCATAGCCAAGGACACTATCGGCATCGGCCCGTACCTTGAAGCGCAACCCGTGCTCCACATTACCAGCGCTGGTACCGGTGAGTTGTACTGTCAATTTACCGACACTATACCCTGTGCCAGGGTCTTTACTGAGCGGAACAGTATAGGTCCCCGCAGGAGAGGTTGCGCATGGCTTAGCGTTCTCAGCCGATGCCCATTTCTTCACGCCTTTTTTGGTTGTACCCGTACTCGCCCTTTCAGCAGGTACATCATACAGCTTTGACAACGAATTGTCGTTATTGTCGCTGACGACGACCTGCAGCTTGCGCGCACCTTTGTTTTGATCTTCTGTAAGACCAAAATGGCAGTTGCCCCCAATGTCATATATGGTTAGCGAAGCAGATGTCGACCCCTGAGGGCGATACACCTTCAGGGCCAAGAAACGGTTATTACCTCCTTTATTCCACCGCACTACATGCTTGCCGCCAACAGCCGTCCCATCAAGCAGATTCTTGTAGCCATTACTGTTATCATTGCCGATATTTAGCAGTTGATTGGGATTTGGTGATATATTACTTCCGCCCCACAACTGCTCTAAAGTAACTGCCGCCATAGCCGCATGGGCAAACACAATAATTCCGACTACACTAAAGAAGGCAGCCCCTCCTACGACAAAACGACGAGATACGCTCATACGGCCTATTGTACCACAAGCACAATGCCAAAAAATGCCTGGAAATGAAGAGCGGATGCCCCGGCTGCAAGAGATTTGCAAGCCAGGACACCCGCAGGGGTGGATATTACATACGAGGCACCAGCGATCAGACTACGACCGATGGAGCGTCTTTTTGACCGTGTGCTTCTTGCCGTTGGCGGTGCACACGGCCTTGACCTTGGCCTTCTTGACCTTCTTCTTGAACTTGGCCTTGACGGTCTTGGTCTTGCCCGACTTGAGAGTGATCGTCTTGACGACCTTCTTTCCCTTGGCCTTGACCCTGACCTTGCAGGTTGTCTTGCCCTTGACGCTGTGGGTATCCAGCCTCACCTTGACCAGGCGAGGCGAGGCGAGCCAGGGAGTAATCCGAGGCTGGTGCTTCTTGGCCGAGGCCGAGCCGCCCTTGCCACTCGGATCACCCGGCTCGACCTGAAAGAGACCGCAAGCCGGGATAAAGACTCGACTCCCGCCCAGATTCGTCTGCACGCCGTTGATGAAGATGATCACCTCGTACGTACCAGGCGGAAGCGGCTGAAAGCCGCCAGTGAACTCCCTCCGCGTTGGCACCGAGATCGAGGCACCCTTCGCCACTTCGGGAATCATCGCACTGGTATTGGCATAGTTGATGACGTTCTCCAACATCACCTGCAGGTCCTCCTGCGGCCAATCCGTGGGATTGGCCACATGCAGCGTAAAGCCGGTCCGTCCCGATTCCGGATTGCACCGGAGATCGCTGATCGCTACGGCGTCCGGCGCCTGCTTGCACAGCGAGTCGGACTCGTTGCCGAAGGTGATCGTGAATGTGCGGTCAGGGTCCATGTAATTAAATGCAACGACCGTCACGGTTGCAGCACCATTAGCGTAGTGCCATTCGTCAGTAGCCAAGGAGCCGCCGCTGGCATATCTCCAGCCCGTGTAGTCGTCGCCATCCAGCATGAACCGATCCCACTTCGTCCCGCAGTAGTCCTGCTGGATCGGTGCGGGCGGATCCCACCCAGCGGCGTGAGCCGGCGTGAGCGGGCTGATGAGAGTCATCGCCGCAGCGATGATCAGACTGAGCATGGTCATGAACGTCAGGCGCAATGCCTGGCGAGAGGTGCGGATGATGGTCATCTCGCAAATTCCTTTCTATCAGGCACGGCAGACTGTCTGGCGCGCGCGGTCATGTCTTTAGGTCAGATTTCGTATGTAGAGTATGTAAAGGTACACCCTGTGGTCTACTCCCAGCAGACCTACGAATGCACCACACTACAAGAGTATTGAAGCACGAGTTCATACTAGAGACCGACAACCGCCAGACTGTTCTGACAATTGGTATACGCATTGTACTATATTTTGGTGGATATGTAAAGCTTTAGGGGAATCAAAAACGACGCAAAATGCGTCGGGCTAAAATCTAGAACAACCGAGATCACTGCTCTCGGCGGAAGAGAGTGAGGTGGGCATTTCCATAACTACGATTGTCCACCACAACAATTCCGTTTTGAATTGGCACCTCACCCTTTCCTGGATGCGATAATACCATAAGCGCACCGGGTTTGAGAAGCCCAAAAAGCTTTTTGACTGTGGAAAACTGTGGATCATGATAGGGTGGGTCAGCAAATATCAGATCAAAATCCGACTGATCGGTAGTCGCTATCCAGCTGGCAACTCCAGCGCAAATCACCTTGATTTTGTCCTCAGTACCTAAGTCGCGGCTATTTTTGGCAATGATCTTCGCAGCGATACGATCTCTATCGACAAATATAACCTCGCGCGCGCCCCGGCTCATCGCCTCAAGCCCCAGACTACCCGACCCTGCAAAGGCGTCTAGTACCCGCGCGCCTTGCACCTCATCTCCCAGAGAATTAAATAGTGCACTTCGCACACGCTCGCTCATGGCATGCGTGCTGCTGCGATCTGGTGCATCGAGCTTGCGGCTGCCAAATACGCCGGCAATGATCCGTATATTCATAGTTTGCTCCTATTGATCGCTTCGATCCACGCCAGTACAACCAGCTCGGCAATCGTAGGAATCAAAACATCCCGAGTGCGCCTGCCAAGCCTTCTAGTCCAACCTTTGGCGAGAAATTCGTCGTACATACCGAGCGAGCTGATCTTTGCGAGCGCACCGACAAACAGCTTTTCGTAACCATCCTTGCTAAGTAACTTCAATTGTCGCTCGTGAATCTCTATGGGCGCCACTTTTTGCGGAGAAATAACCGCCGCAACACCGTGCTCAAAACCTACGTGCGACACCATCACGCCTTTTGCACCCCAATATTTCCAGTTGTTGATCAGCTGTGAGCGCCTGGTATCTCCAGAAATGATCAGCTTCTTTTTCAAGGTATCACGCGTTTCTTTGGTCTCACCACGCAGCTTTTCTACCTCCTCTTCAAATGGATAGTGGTGTGCAGGCGTCAGACCGTCTGTAATGGCATGGGCCAACCAAGCCGCCTCAAAGGCCGCTCGCTCGGCATTTTCGATCTTGAGTGCTTCTGCAAGATTGTGAATGTGGTCTGCAATCTGATCGAGCAACTGCCGGTCATTTGGATCATGCGGGTCAATAAAGTGCCAGGGCTCATCCTTTGCGGGACTTTTGCGCTTGATACCATCAGGTCCATTCTTGCCCTCAAAATGCAAAATCTCACGAACAGTCGGAAAATGCTCATGAGGCAGCTGCTTGCGTAGCGTACGACGAGCAATGCGATCAATCCGCTGGTGTACTCCGACAATATGGCCAGACTTGGAATGAAAGGTCGTTCCTGAATACATAAAAACTACTATCCGATTTCTGCTAATTCAGCGTTGTCAGGCGCTGGTACTTTTCTACTTCACGCGCCAGTTCTTTATAGTCTAGCAGGTTTTTTGACGAAGCAACGAACCAGTCGGCCTGCTTTTTGGCGCGCGCAATCAGTCGAGTGTCGCCAAGTGTCGCTACTTGGAGATTGAGATCACCATGCTGTGCCCGGCCATATATC
Organism: uncultured Candidatus Saccharibacteria bacterium; assembly: GCA_964407405.1. Classification (GTDB taxonomy): domain Bacteria; phylum Patescibacteriota; class Saccharimonadia; order Saccharimonadales; family Saccharimonadaceae; genus JASLCR01. Next base: position 4,546 of record CAYOVH010000003.1, read on the forward strand.
TCTCCTGGACCGCGCAATCTCAAGTCCATTTCGGCTAAATGAAAGCCGTCATTTGACTTTTCGACTTCGCGAAGGCACTGAGACGGCTTCTTGGTGTCACTGGTCAGCAAAAAGCAGTAGCTCTGATGCTCCCCGCGGCCTACACGACCGCGCAATTGATGGAGCTGCGCTAGACCGTATTGATCAGCGTCTTCGATCAGTATCACGGTAGCGTTTGGCACATCAACGCCGACCTCGACAACTGTCGTGCTCACGAGAATATCGATCTCGCCGCGCGAAAACTGTGTCATTACCTCATCTTTTTCACCGGGCTTCAGTCGTCCATGCAGCAGTCCAATCTTGCGATGCCCAAAGATAGAGTTTTGGAGCTTTCGATACTCTGCTTGGACGCTTTTGGCCTCATTTTGCGGATTTTCATCGATCAGACGGCAGATGACGTACACTTGACGGCCTTTTGCAATCTCACGGTCGATAGCACCGTAGAGTTGATCGCGCGACACTGGCGACCAGATTTTAGTCTTGATTGGCAGGCGATTTTTTGGTTTGGCATCCAAAATCGAGATATCAAGCTCTCCGTAGAGGGTCAGCGCCAGACTGCGCGGAATCGGCGTCGCTGTCATCGCCAGAAGATGCGGCATGTAGCTGGACTTTTGTAATAGTTCCTGGCGCTGCGCGACACCAAAGCGATGCTGCTCGTCGATGACGACAAAGCCAAGCTTGTGAAATATAACCGTCGGGCCGAGCAAAGCATGAGTACCGACGATCACATCGACCTTACCAGCTTTTAATTGCCCCAGGAGCGTCTCACGAGCCTTCCCCTTCACGCTGCCAGTAAAAAGTGCTGTACGGACGCCTTCTGGACCAAGCAAGCCCGCCAGCGTCTCGGCATGCTGCGATGCCAATATCTCTGTCGGTGCCAAAATAGCCGTCTGAAAACCATCTTTTGCCGCTTGGAGTGCCGCCAGTCCGGCTACAACCGTTTTTCCAGCCCCAACATCTCCTTGTAGCAAGCGATTCATAGGTGTTGGTTTTTCAAAATCCTGCAGAATGTCCCACGCAGCAATACGCTGAGCTGGTGTCAGATCAAACGGGAGGCGCGTGACGAATTGTTTGACGACAGCTTGGTCGAACTTCATCGACCAGCCCTGAAGCTCGGAATTGGCCTTTTTGTTGAGCGAAGCCGCAAGCAACAGACCAAATACTTCGTCAAACGCTAGTCGCTCGCGGGCTTTCTCGATATCGCTAGTACTTTTTGGAAAGTGCATCCCCAGCAGCGCATCGCTGTAGCTTATGAGCTTTTCTTGAGCAATGATCTCAGGTGGTAGAACCTCAGGTAGCATCGTGATAAATGGCCGCAGCTCATCCAAAACTTTGCGGACAATCTGGCTCTTGAGTCCCTTGATGGCCGGATAAATCGGTAAAATACGATCAGTCTGCACTGGCAAGTCTTTGACTTTTTCAACGCTTGGATTTGTCAGCTGGTAGCGATTGTAATTGAACTCAAAATCACCGGAGAAATAAAACTCTTCTTTGGGGTCTTTGAGCTGCGTCTGACGATAGGGTTGATTGAACCATACGGCATTTAGCTTGCCAGACCCGTCAGAGAGCACGGCCGTCGTGATCGTCATGCCGCGACGCACACGCTTGATGGAAATATCTTCACATTTGGCCTTGATCGTACGCTTACCCGGTTTGATAGCAGCAATAGGTGCCACTTCGGAAAAATCTTCGTGTTTGCGCGGCAAAAAGGTGATGAGATCACGGATCGTAATAAGGCCAGCCGCCTCAAATTGCTCGGCTGTTTTTTCTCCCACACCCCTGATACTCGTTAGTTTTGTCGCAAAGTTCATCTATCTGTTATTGTAGCAGCTTGCTACGATCGTTCGAGCGCCTGCCCTTCTAGTTCGCGGGCCAAATTTTCAAGCTTCTGCGTTAGTGTGCGCATCTTTTCTTCGGAGTAGCCTGACTCTTCGACCCACTGCGTGTAGAATTTCATCTTTGGTTCAGTGCCACTCGGACGGATCGTCACCCGGCGGCGAGAATCACCAAACTCATACACCAGCACATCACCGCTCTCGCAATCGATAGGTATTTGCTCCCCTGTGGCAACGTCTTTGCGGGCTAATGTCTGATAGTCGAGCACAGCCGTTACTCTCTCGCCATCTACAGCCTCGGGCGGTGTACTTCGCAGACTATTCATAATCGTTTGCATCTGCCGAAATCCATCCGCACCAGGACACTGTAAGTTGTCGAGTCGCTCCAGGTACAGCCCTTGCTCGCTGTATAGCTCGCGCATGCGATCCCATAGTGTCTTACTATCTTTTTTGAGCTCGGCAGCATACTCGGCAAGTACCAATGCTCCGACAGCACCATCTTTATCGCGTACATAATCACCCTTGAGAAGCCCATAGCTTTCTTCGCCGCCAATGACAAATATCTCGTCAGTAGCCTCCTTTTCCCTTAAGAGTGCACCGATGTATTTGAAACCGACCAACATATTGCCATATGTTTTTACGCCGAATTTATCAGCGATCGCGGTCAGCATGTCAGTCGTGACAATTGTTTTGGCAATGTAGTGCTTTTTGCTCAGCATGCCTTTATCGTGAAGCTTTTTAAGTGCATAATCCGTAGCCAGTACTGCCGACTGGTTGCCAGTCAGATATATTGCCTGGTCATCCTGCCGTACAACCACACCAATTCGATCAGCATCGGGATCGTTGGTGATGGCCATGTCGGCATCTTCGGCCAGCATCAGCGCCACAGCCCTATCATTGGCAGCCTTTTCTTCTGGATTTGGCTTGCCGTTTTCGATCGTCGGAAAATTCCCATCCGGTACCATCTGCTCATCAACCAATCGTATATCTGAAAAGCCGGCTTTTTGAAGTACTGGTAGCGTATTTGTCTGACCGGCTCCATGAAGAGGAGAATAAACAATTCTAAGATCACGCATCGTGCCCTCAGCCTGCTCGCAGACAGCCTTAAGATAACGTTCGTCCTGCTCGACACCAAGAAGTATGATCGAGCCATCCTTCACTGCTTCATCAAAATCAACTGCAGCTATTTGCGTGACCGACTCGGCCATGTCTAGTACGCCTTTATCATGGGGCGAGACAAGCTGCGCACCGTCACTCCAATAGGCCTTGAAGCCATTGTCAGCGGGAGGATTGTGACTGGCGCTGATGACAATACCTGCAGCAGCTCCAAGATCGCGTACCGCAAAACTTAGCTGCGGCGTAGAACGAAAACTTTCAAAGATATATGCCTTGAAGCCATTTGCAGCCGCAACGCAGGCTGCGTAACGACTTAGCTCTTCCGAGCTTAGCCGGGTATCACAAGCAATTACAACGCCCTTGTCTTGAGCCGCCTCAACCTGGCTGGCCGCATATTGGCACAATGCCTGCGTGGACTCACCGATTGTCACACGATTGATACGATTTGAGCCGATACCAACCGTTCCGCGACGCCCGCCAGTACCAAACTCGATTACCCTAAAGAAAGCATCCTCGAGCTCGTGCCATTTTTCGTCAGCTATCAGCTCCTCAAGCTCGGCCCTATACTCCGCGTACTTTGGCTCGTTGAGCCATGCATCAACATTTTTGGCTGCCTCTGGCGAAAGATTGGCATGAAAGTCAGACACTTCCCCTCCTTTTAGATGTATTATCGAACAAGCACAAAGCTGTTCTTGCCTTTTTTGACTAGGTTTTTACCTGTTAATTCAATATTCTCAGATATTTTTTGACCATTTACCGAGACTGCGCCATTTTGGATTAAGCGCTTGACCTCGCCATTCGAGCCGACAATACCAGTAGTCGTCAATATATGCACAACATCGCCACCCGTAGCAGTCGGAATCTCAAGTGATAGCATATCAATCTCCTCGTCTAATAAGCTCTCAAATGACGTACCACCAAATAGTACGGCCGTAACATTCCGGGCACTTTCGGCCCTTGCCTCGCCATGGACAAGCTTTGTGACTTCGTAGGCAAGCGTCTTTTGGAGCTCACGTGCGCCAGGATTGTCGCGGTGCCGCGTGATGAGGCTCTCTACCGTTTCACGATCAAGCATAGTATAAATTTTGACCAGGTCTTCGGCCGTCTCATCATCGAGATTGAGCCAGAATTGGTAGAATTTGTACGGACTCGTCTTTTTGGGATCAAGCCAAATCGCGCCGCCTTCTGATTTGCCAAACTTTATACCCGTTTGCCTGTTGACGACAAGCGGCACCGTAAAGACATGCGCCTCCGCGCCTTCAAGACGACGGATCAATGACACACCGGTCACTGAATTGCCCCACTGATCGGCACCAGCCAGCTGTAACGAAGCATTTTTTTCGCGAAAGAGATGGAGGAAATCATAACCTTGGATGAGCGAGTAGCTAAACTCTGCGTAACTGATACCCTCGCCGCCTTCGCCAATGCGATTTTGGACGAAATCACGATCGAGCATCTGTGTCATTGAGGCGTGCTTACCGATCTCTCGCAAGAAATCAAGATAGTTTATATCCTTGAACCAGTCGTAATTGTCAACGATCTCAAAATCCTTGCCAGCAAAAACTTGCTTATACTGCTTCGAAATTGCAGCTTTATTCTTGGCAATTTCATCGAGCGCCTTGAGATCACGCTCTTGTTTCTTGCCATCCGGATCACCAATCATACCGGTAGCACCACCGACCAGCAAGATCGCTTTGTGCCCATGATCGATAAAGTGCCGCACCATCATGGCCGCGGCCAGATTGCCGATTTGTAGACTATCGGCACTTGGGTCAACACCAAAATAAAATGTACGCGGTTCATCAATTTCGGTAATATCTTGAAAAGTTGTCTGATTGACGAGCCCTCGCCACTGAAGTTCCTCTGATAGTTTCATACCATCAGTATATCAGGGAGGCTCCGTCTTCCCAATTAATTCTCTTTATCTAACTATCATTGAAATCCGCAAAAACTCCACCGAGCTGGTGTATAATAGTGCATAAGTTAAGCAAAAATGAGGGTTGAATAGAGGACAGGTGGCAAAACGAAATTCCAAGCGGCAGATGAACGTATACTCAAATTTGGCGCACAGACGACGTACAAAAAAAGATATTGCAGCACGAAAGCGTGCTGAGTATTTGGCTAGCCTGCCGAAGCATCCGTTGAAGCGGTTTCTCTATCGTCTGCATCCAAAGCGCATCGCTGCATATTGGTTCTCCAAACGCGGAGCGCTCATGGCAGTTAAGCTATTTGGTGTGTTCGTCTTACTTTGCGTGCTTGGCATCGGAGCACTGTTTGCCTATTACCGAAAGGACTTAGACCAAATCCGGCCATCTGAGCTTGCAAAGCGCGTCCAAACCACTGTCTCACGCTACTACGACCGAAATGGCGCGCTTCTCTGGGAAGATAAAGGTAGCGGCAATTACACACTCGTTGTCAAGAGTGACGATATCAATCAATACATGAAAGAGGCTACGGTCGCTATCGAAGATAAAGACTTCTACCGCCATGGGGGCATTAGCGTATCTGGTATTATGCGAGCAGGCATTAGCAACCTCCAAGGTGACAGTACTCAAGGCGGTTCAACTCTTACGCAACAGCTTGTCAAACAGGTATTTTTCTCAAATGAAGCGGGCAATCGCGGGCTGACTGGCCTTCCTCGCAAAGTAAAAGAGATGATCTTGGCTATCGAGGTTGAACGTATGTATAGCAAGGATGAGATTTTGACGCTATACCTAAACGAATCGCCATATGGAGGTCGTCGAAATGGCGTCGAATCTGCCGCCGAGACCTATTTCGGAACCAGTGCTAAGAAGCTAACACTGGCACAGGCCGCTCTTTTAGCTGCAATTCCCAATGAGCCAGGTCTCTATAATCCGTATACTGCCATGGATGATCCGACCGCATCTCAGGCGCTCGTTGCGAGGCAGCACAAAGTACTTGATCGAATGGTTGGGCAAAACTATATCACTCAGGCAGAAGCAGACGAAGCAAAAAAAGTTGCAATTCTTGACACGGTCAAGCCAGAGGCAAGTCAGTATCAGGGTATGAAAGCTCCTCATTTCGTACAGATGGTACGTAGCGAACTGGTCGCAAAACTTGGCGAAAAGACTGTTGGAGATGGAGGGCTTGTCGTCAAGACCACACTCGATCTTCGGGTCCAAAACAATCTTGAAAAAAGCATGAAAAACGTTTTCAACTCATCAGACGATGAAATTTATGGCTTTAGCAATGGCGCAGGGGTTGTCGAAGACGTGCGCACTGGTCAGATTGTCGCCCTTCAGGGAAGCCGCGACTACAGCTACCCAGGATTTGGGCAAGATAATGCCACTACCGCCTTTATCCAGCCAGGGTCTTCGGTGAAGCCGCTTGTCTACGCTCAGCTCTTTAGTGATCATGGATCTGACGCTCAAAACTTTGGAAGCGGCTCTATCTTGTCGGATACACGCACGACATTCCCGACCAATGGAATTAGCTACACCCCGCAAAATGCCGATGGTAGCTTTAGGGGCAATATCAACATCCGCTCAGCACTTGACCTGTCGCGAAACATTCCTGCCATCAAAGCCATGGCGATCTCAGGCATTCAACCAACCTGGAATACCATCCGAGCTCTGGGAGATACCTATTACTGCACTCAGGGCAGCGACAAACAAGCCGGACTCTCATCAGCGATTGGTGGCTGTGGCACGCGTATCGTAGATCACGTCAATGCGCTGGCATCGCTGGGACGTCTCGGTACCTATCGACCACATACGAGCGTCCTTGAAGTCAAAAATAGCTCCGGACAAGTACTGGAGAAATACAAAGACGAATCAAAGAAGGTCTTGAATCCTCAGGCAGCCTATATCGTCAATGATATTCTGGGTGACCGTGCTGCCCGCCTACCGCTCTATGGCGCGTCAATCACTCCAACTCTTGATACTGAAGGTATCCGTGTAGCTGTCAAGACCGGTACATCCAACACTCAATCTGGCAATGTCATTGCACCAAAAGATATTTGGACAATGATCTATTCGCCGTCTCTCTCGGTTGGTGTGTGGTTTGGCAATCCAACTCCAAGCCCGCTCGCACCAAATGCTCTCGGTGCCTACTCAGCAAAAGTTGCCGACCCCGTGATGGCGTATGCGTCAAATCTGTACTACAAAGAAGGAACTGCCAAAAAGGGCGAATGGTTCAATAGGCCAAACGGCATACAGACAATCAATGGTCAGCTGTACCCGTCGTACTACAACAAGAGTCAGTCGACATCAAATCAAACTATGGACTTTGACAAAGTATCGAAACGACTCGCAACAAAATGTACTCCAGCAGGTGCAAAGGTAAAAATTCCTGTCATCAAGACGACTGATCCGTACACGAAAAAGGTTGTCTACTCAGCGTCTGATGGCTATGATGCGACCAAGAAGGATGACGTTCATTCGTGCGATGACGTCGAGCCCTCTATCAGTGGTATCTTGCCTGCCAGCTCAAATATAACCGTCAACGTCACTCAGGGAACATTCCCCATAGAAAAGGTAAGTATCATTGTCGATGGTCAAACCATCTCAAAGAATGTTAGCGGTAGCTCAGTGAAGTTTCTTTATAACTTCACAAAAACCACCAATGTCACAGCCACAGTAACTGACAAGGGTGGCTACACCTCGACTGCAAGTGCAACGTACACCAAGAGTGATTAGCTCGGCGATCAGTCATTCTGCTTGTCGACAAGGTCAATCAACCTATCCTCAGGTTGCTTCGCTTGTTTTGTACGGCCTGAAACGGCTTTAGTCTTTGTGGACTTTGGCGCCGTTTGGCGCTGTTTCTTGGCCTGAACTTTCTTGGCAAACAACATACGTCCGGCAGCCGTCTGTAAGCTGCGGACAAACTCTACTTCAATCTGCTTGTTGATATCGCTACTAGCCTGCTCTACGACTACCATGGTACCGTCAGACAGAAATCCAACACCCTGATGTGCATTATCACCTTTTTGCAGAACCTTTATACTCACTCGTTCGCCGGGCAAATGATTCATGCGTAATTGCTGTGCGAGTTCATTGATGTTAAGTACTCGAATATTCTGGGCCGTTGCGACCTTGTTTAAGTTGAAGTCAATCGTCATGATTGAGCCATGATATTTCTTAGCTAGTGCAATAAGTTGATCGTCCACACCTCCAGAAACTTTATTATCATCAAGTATCCGTACATCTGCCAATAAATCTTGCAACCATGCCGCGATATCGAGTCCATGACGAGCTCGCGAGCGCTTTTCGCTGTCAGAACCATCAGCCAGCAGCTGAAGCTCAGCCAGTACGCTACGGGGAATGATCAGTGTTTCTGGCATAAAGCCCGTTGAGGCCGTGGCTGAAACGCGCCCATCCATTAATACCGACGTGTCGACAAAGACTGGGTGATGAAACTTACGAGCCGCACGTTTTCTGATAATTGAGGTAGTAGCAATGACTGCAATTTCAATCTGCAGCATTAGTACAAGAATAAATATGATAAATTCCATAATAATTTCCTATTGTTTGATTTATTAATTGAGATACTCGATGAGAGCCTGCCTAAGGTCCCGAACATCCTTGATGAATGATGTCTTTGACGAACCCTTTGGACCGATGGCGTGCTTGAAGCCAAGCTTCTTTGCCTCATCAATACGGCGCGCGGTATGAAGTGCACTACGTATCTCGCCGCCAAGCCCCACTTCGCCAAATACCACTACATCGCTCGCCAGTTTGCGTTCGGCGCTAGCACTGGCGATCGCCATGGCAACAGCCAGATCGGCTGCAGGATCATCTAGTTTTAGGCCGCCAACAACGTTTATATAGATATCTTTGTCGGATAATTTCAACTTGGTTCGTCGCTCTAGGACTGCCGTAAGAAGATTTAATCGATTGAGGTCGAAACCGCTTGCCGTACGCTTAGGATACCCGAAATTTGTTGGATTCACAAGTGCCTGTATCTCGACAAGCAGCGGGCGCGTACCTTCCATTGTCGCCAATACCACAGATCCATCAGTGTCAAGCCGCTCAGCAAGTAGGCTAGCCGATGGATTTTCAACAATGCGAAGTCCCTCTTCGTTCATCTCAAAGATGGCTACTTCTGACGTCGAGCCATAGCGATTCTTTGCAGCACGGACCATCTTGAATCCACCATAACGATCCCCTTCAAACTGCAAAACGACATCGACAAGATGCTCCAGTACTTTCGGACCAGCTATCGAGCCTTCTTTAGTAACATGTCCGACAAGCACCACGGCCGCATTGGCTTCTTTTGCAGCTCGTATGAGCAAGTTGGACGAATTTGTGATCTGGCTGACTGTGCCCGGAGCGCTGGATATCTCAGACATCGACAGTGTTTGAATAGAATCAATTATCACAAGCCGATAGCTACCGTCCCGAATTGTCGCTGCAATATCATCAGCACTGGTGCTAGCCGCAAAGCTAAGTTCATCACTGCTATCTGCACCTAGCCGCTCCGCTCGCAGTTTGACCTGCGATGCGCTTTCCTCGCCACTGGCATATAATACTGAAGCTCTTGAAGCAACCGACGCAGCTACTTGTAGCAGCAGCGTGCTTTTGCCAATACCGGGCTGTCCAGCCAGCAGTATGACACCACCAGGCAAGATGCCGCCACCAAGCACATCATCAAGATCCTTTACCCCTGTCGATAGACGCTTGTCCATTCCGCTGCTACGCGTGATCGTGGCCATGCTTTGCGTCGCTAGTAGCCGCCCGCTCGATGCGCTTTTGGCGAGCGCAGACTTTCCCGTCTCTACGATTTGTTCGACCAGCGTGTTCCATTCACCGCAATTATCACACCGACCTGTCCATTTTGGATAAGAAGCCCCGCAGTTTTGACAGACGAATTTTGATTTTGTCTTTGCCATATGTATCACTATACCATTGGTAAGACAAAATTACAGTTTTGGCGCCGGCGCAAGACTGCTGTTTATGCTTTGATTGAGTTGGTTGTATTCCTTTGCCAGTTGGTTGTATTCCGTGCGCCACGCATCTATCTCATTGATGGATTTGATGATGGCAGTACGCATACTAGCCAGTTTTGCTTGCCGGTCGATGATAGTATTTCGGGCAGCATTAAATTCTGACGATGTTGGAAAATCCCCACTGTCGGCACGTCGATTGAACGTTGCGGCATCCTTTTTGAGTTGATCTGAGTCCTGATTGTAGGCTTTAATCTCGCCATTAACCCTCTCTGTCTGACTGTTGATCTGCGTCTGGAGTGATTTTAGACGGTTTTTTGCCGAGTCAAAGACTGAGCTATATGCATCAAAGTAGCCAAGGACTTTCTTTCGATCTTTGAAATATTGTGCATAGTGCGACTCAAGCTTGGGGCCGAGATTTGCAAACTCTGTGCCAAGAATTGAATGAAGCTCATTCAGCTCTTGGCCAGGCTCAGACTCCCGGTAATGCTGCATCCGTTCCTCAAGCTCAGATGTTTTGACTTTCTGGTACACAGATGTCAGCTCAGTATTAAGTTTTGCTCTTTCGGTCGAATTCAGTCTTTCGTATGCGGCGTGCAGCAATTCATGGGCAGCAGTCGTTTCTTCAATGCCATCTAGCTTTTGATTGGTGACTTCATAGACAAAAATTTGCTGGCTGATATAACATCCCAAGATAGGACTATTGGTCTCTTCCCGTTGCTGACAACTTTGATTAAACGTTGTTGCGGCTTCGATCTGTGGCTGACTAGCATCAAATAAGGCTTTACCCTTTGCAGTTAAGCCAAGTTTATCGCGGATCGATGCCATCTGAGCACTTGGCTGATACTGCATAGCGTGTACGGTATCAAAGATCGCCTGACGATAGTAGACCACCCCAAAAGCAATCAGCATTGCAGCAGCAATTGTCAGGACCGAGGCAAGGTAACTACGCCATTTCGTGCTGCTCATTGGCTACTGCCTGGCCGTCTTTCACATCAACTTCGATCACTGTCCCTTTGTCAAATCGTCCATCTAAGATGCCCTCGGCAATTGGATGCTCAAGCTCATCTTGCATTGCACGACGCAACGGACGAGCACCAAATTTTTCATCATATCCAAGATCGATGATATGTCGTTTGAGCCTTGGGGTAATAACAGCATGAAGGCCTTTCTTGGCTAACCGTTCATCAAACTCTGCCAAAAGATTGTCAAATATTCGTCGTACTTCACGGCGTGTCAGGGCGCGGAATGTAATCAACGCGTCAAATCGATTGATCAGCTCTGGACGCATAATTTTTTCTAGTGCCCGACGCGTCGCACGTTCATTTTCTTTGTGAACACCTTCAAGCATTTGGCGATCCTTTGCTGTCGAGGCATGAAATCCAAGAGCGGATTCCTTCATCATCGAATCGGCACCGACATTACTTGTCAGAATAACAATCGTATTGGAGAAATCTACTGCACGGCCTTTTGCATCGGTTACCGTTCCGTCTTCGAGTAGCTGCAGGAGCAATTGGAATACATCGGGATGAGCTTTCTCGATCTCATCAAATAGCACGACGCTGTACGGCTGGCGGCGAACCTTGTCGGTCAGTTGACCGCCATCTTCGTAGCCGACATATCCGGCAGGTGCGCCGACCAAACGTGCAGTATTGTGGCGCTCGCCAAATTCACTCATGTCGATCTTGATCAGCGCGTCTTCGCTGCCAAATACTTCGCGAGCTAAGACTTTTGCAAGCTCTGTCTTTCCAACGCCTGTCGGCCCCATAAAGACAAACGAACCAATCGGGCGCTTCTGACTAGCTACTCCACTTCGAGAACGGCGAATAGCACGAGCAACTTTTTCGACTGCTTCGGCCTGTCCGATGATGTACTTGCCCAGATGCTTTTCGAGATTGCGTAGCGTTGCGGCTTCGGACTTTTGGACTCGTTTGACCGGGATGCCAGTCATGACCGAAATAGCATGTGCGATATCATCGCTCGACAAACGAACAGGCGATTTTTTGGCTTGTTTTTCGAGCAGTTCATCAAGCGATTTTTGCAGCTGTATGGCACGCGTTTTATATAGGGCTGCCCGCTCATAGTCTTCAGCTCCGACAGCTTCTTCCATCTTTTCATTCAGCCCAGCCAGCTGCTTCTTGAGATCACGAGCCTTTGAAGGCGAATTGCTCTTTTTTGAACGAAGTCGTGCCGCTGCTTCATCGATGACATCAATTGCTTTATCTGGCATATAGCGCTCAGATACGTAGCGATCAGCCATATAGACGGCATCCTCGAGCACTTCATCACTCAGCTCAACACTATGATGCTTTTCGTAGTAGCTGCGTAGGCCTTTGAGAATCGAGATAGTATCTTTTAGGTTTGGCTCCTTGACGACAATGGTCTGAAAGCGGCGCTCCAAAGCGCTATCCGTCTCGATATGCTTTCGGTATTCATCAAAGGTCGTCGCGCCAATCAAACGCATTTCACCCCGAGCAAGCGCTGGCTTGAGCATATTAGCCGCATCAAGCGCACCCTCTGCCGCACCGGCACCCACTAAGAGATGGAGTTCATCGATAAATGCAATGACATTTTTATTTGCTTTGAGCTCATTGACGACCTTCTTGAGCCGTTCTTCAAACTCACCACGATATTTCGTACCTGCAATCATACTGGCGAGATCGAGCTGGATAACCCGCTTGTCAAGAAGTTGGTCAGGCACATCCTCGGCTGCTATACGCCGCGCCAAGCCTTCGACAATTGCCGTCTTACCTACACCGGGCTCACCGATAAGGACTGGATTATTCTTTGTGCGCCGCATCAGGATCGTAATCATCCGTTCTTGCTCTTTGTCGCGCCCAATAACCGGATCAAGTTCTCCCGCCCGAGCCTTTGCAGTCAAATCAGTACCAAACGTATCCAGTACGCCGCCGCGTTTTGTACGCTGCGATGCCTGCTGTTCAGTTGCTTGATCGTACTGCGCCCCCTGACGATCGAGAAATTCTTCAAGATCACCCTTGAGATTCTCTAGGTCAACACCCATGTCGCGCAGCAAGATGCACGCTCTGGCATTTTTTTGTCCGATAATACTATAAACAATATGCTCGGTACCTAAAAAATCTTGATTGTAATCTTGCGCCATATCCCATGCCATTTTGAGAGTTAATTTTGCGGTCTCGCTCAGTGGCATAATCCCGGTATTAATGGCAATCGCCCGTGGTGAGAGATTAAGCGCCATTTCGGCCTTATCCAGCGTCACATTGGCATCAGCAAGCAACTTGGCACCAATACTGGAGCCTTGTGAAAGCACGCCCAGCAGCAAGTGTTCTGTGCCGATGTATGGACTACCATATCCACGTGCAATTGCATTAGCATGCTGCAAGCTCGTCCGAGCGTTGTCAGTCAAGCGAGATACAAATTCTGCGAAATCATCAGCCATAATTCTATTATCTTCCTCCTTGAGGCCAAACACAAGCGTTTCATTGGCCACTGTTTCCAGTATACACAAAAATTAGCACTCACGCAATGAGAGTGCTAATTTTGTAAAATATACCGACTGCGTTTTGAGGCCTACTGTTCGTCAGATACTCCATCTGCTTCACCCAAGGCACTCATCAAACTATCTTCGATGTTTTTCTTCGGTGCTTTCACTTCTGGACGCTCAGCCTTCTTTGGCTCAGCCATCTCGATGTCAAGCTCGTAGCCCGTCAGGCGTGATGCCAGGCGGACATTCTGACCGCCGCGGCCAATTGCGATCGACTGCTGGTCTTCTGCCACGTAGACTTTCGCCTTCTTGTCCTTTTCATCGATCTCAACGCGCTCAATCTCAGCCGGGCTCAAAGCCTCGCGAATGAATTCTTCTGAGTCTTCTTTAAATGTTACAATATCGATCTTTTCCTGATCGCCGATTTCATTCATCACTGCTTGGACACGTGTGCCATGACCACCGACAAATGTACCAACCGGATCAACGCCGGGAACGGTTGAGGCAACTGCAATCTTTGTGCGGCGGCCAGCTTCGCGAGCAATCGCTTTGATCTCGACCGCGCCAGTCTCCATTTCGGGTACTTCCTGCGCAAAGAGGTCTTTGATAAAGGCCTCATTGCCGCGACTCAAGATCAACTGCGGACCGCGATTATCGCGCTCAATATCCTTAATAAACACTTTGACGCGGCTACCGATCGAGTAGAATTCACCTTGAATCTGCTCGCTTTGCGGAATAATACCGATTGCCTTGCCCAGCTCAACCCGCACCACGCGAGGCTCGACACGCTGCACTGTACCAGTGACAATGGTCCCGATTTTGTCTTCGTATTCAGCCAGGACTACTTCTCGCTCTGCTTCGCGGAGGCGCTGCAATACTACTTGCTTGGCTGTCTGTGCAGCCACGCGGCCAAATGAAGTGACTTCGTGCATTTCTTCGATGATATCACCGAGCGCAGCATCGGCCTTTTCTTTCTGGGCATCTGCCAGGCTAATCTCATGAGCATCAGAACCGACTTCCTCAACAACCTCGCGACCCACATATACTTTTGCGGTACCGTCGTTTGTATTCAACTCGGCGCGCACTTCCTGGTCGCGTTCGCCATTGTCGCGACGCCACGCAGCGGCAATCGCTTGCTCAATGACGCTCATGACTGTCTCTTCTGGGAGATTCTTTTCCTCGGCAATCGTACGCACCGCTAGTGTTAATTGCTTGATATTTAGATCATCCATGATTATTTCCTTTCTTACTAAAAACTCCGACCTCGGCGGCCGGAATGTGTACTACGTCTATTATAGCTAGACGTTCTTGTTTTTACAAGTTAAATTTTGGCGGACGTGGTCTCTAGCTCCACGTCCGCCCGTACACTTCAAAACAACACTGGAGTGTGAAGCCTGCGCTCCAACTTGCCGGCAAGTGCCTGCCACTCCCCTCGGCCCATAACGTTCAGATATGTGAGCCCTCCGTAGATGATAAGCAACGGCATTATGCTCACAAGGATTAGCGCCGTAGGCCAGCTACGAATCACCTCCACGTCCAACACGGCGAGCAGAAGAAACACTCCCGTCCAAATCGCCGAAACCGACGCAGCCAGCAGGATACCTGCTATCTTGACCTCTACGCGGCGCGCCCTGAAGTCCCGACGCGCGATCTCATCTGTCCAGGTCTCACGTGGGCCAGCCTTCTGCTTACCAGAGAGTACGGCGATTGACCAGAGCATTCCTTCTACAGGGGCGAATAGCAAGAGAAAGAGGCATAGCGCAAGCACCCCGACGACTCCCGCGACTTTCCCAAACGATCTCATAGTGCCTCCGCTCAACAGTTTGTCAATGTACCTTATACACTATATCACGCTGGTATAGATCATGAAGGAAAGCCCGTATGCTCGTGAAGTGGACAAAGAATTCAAGCGCTTAAGGCTGCATGGCCAGTTCCCACGCACGCTTGAACTCTTGCGGAACATTTGCTGCTTGCAACTTACTCTTGCTAAAGCCTCCTGCCTGATAGGAATCAATGAGATCAACATCACCCGTACCATCCTTTGGACCGACAAGTGAGTTCTTTACACCCATAGCCGTGAAAGCACCTTCGGCATAATCCCCATAATACGAGCAGACGGCAAACACCTGCTTCTCCGTTTCACCAGACATTTCATTTTTATATTCCGTACCTACGTTGTCGGTGAGATATTTTTTGAGTTTAGCCCCTGCGTTGTCGAGTTGAGCGACATCGGCTGGCGTCTTGAGGGTAACACAAGAGTCATACGGGTATTCTTTATATACCAGTTTCGCTGCTTCCGGCTGAGCCTCAGGGGTGTTGGCTGTCTTTGTGGATCCTTCACTTTGCGTCGTCTTGTTGGCTGACTGTGGGGATTTATCGATAAAATTCTGCCAGAATATCCAACCAAGCGCACCGACAAGTGCCACAACCAACACAACTATAATGACCACATGCGCCGAGCCTTGTTGAGTATTAGTATTCATTTTCACTAGAATAATGTCCCCTCCCTACTCCTTGAGTAGTAATATCAGTGTTTATTTAAGACTAGCACATAATTACCACAAGTGTAATGCATTTTTAAATTTTGTAAGACTTACATTGACTACCGTCTCCGCATTCGCGGCCCGCATGTCGTGATGAATACTATCAAAAATTTAATAGCATGCTAGCATGTCGAAAGCACTTTCTGTATGGCTTGCTTTTCCGGTGGTGTAACCCACAGATGATATTTCACTTTGACATCAATCTGGCGAGAAACGTACTGGCAACGAAATGATTTGTTCGATGGCAACCACGTGGCGGCATCACCGTCTGACTTTTGCTGATTGGCCGGGCCATCAACCGCCAGTAGCTCCAATGGGTCATTTGCAAGTGCCGCTCTTTCAACAAAACTCAATTGCTGCGCGCCAGTCTGCCAAGCATTTGATAGCGCCACGACATGATCGATCTGCACCGCCTGGCTCGTCTGCGGACCGCGCACGAAATTGATCACTTTCCCGGTATATGGATCATCAAGCATGCCGCTCATCACTTTGCAGTTTTGTATTACCGTATCCTTGAGGTCACGGGCAAGAATGATCTCTCGCGTGACGCATCCGTTCTTTTCTGACCAGCCATCTCCGAATTGACTTCTTGCGTAGCCCGTTTTTGGTGCACGACCTTTTACTGCCAATGTATCGAGTTTTTTCAACGTATTTGCCGCAGCCAGACTATCCGATGAAGATGGAGCAGACGATGGCAGCTGCAATTGCTGGCTCAAAGGAACTGCAATCATGAAAAGTAGTACAAAAAGTGTACCGATAAGTCGCAAACGATAACGACGTGACATATACTCATAGTATATCGCGTTCGGCTCCTAGTGTTATACTGGAAAGAATGCAAATAGTTACTCGTCTTATTACAAATTTCATACCAGAAAACTACAATCTATCCTTGACACTCAACCGTGAAGAACGCACTTTTTCCGGTGTCATCAGCATCATTGGCGAATCGATGCAAGACAACACTATACGTTTGCACGCAAAAGATATCACCATCGATACAGTCCAAATAGACGGACACGCCGCCACATCCCGTCAGTTCGATAATGATGAGATAGAATTTGCTCAAAACGACATGCTCGCAGGTAGACACATCCTGACTATTTCATTCTCAGGGACAATCACCGACACGATGCACGGACTTTATCCTTGCTACTTTGAGCATGATGGGGTGAAAAAAGAGCTGCTAGCAACACAATTTGAGAGCCATCATGCTCGCGAAGTCTTTCCTTGCATTGATGAACCGGAAGCCAAGGCAACATTTGATCTGACTCTTACGACCGAAACAAACATTGTGGTCCTCGGCAATATGCCGATTGACTGGCAACGCGAAGAAAACGATCGGCTGGTCACAAAGTTTCAGACTTCGCCGCGTATGAGCAGCTACCTCCTGGCGTGGGTCGTCGGTGAAATGCACAAAAAGACTGCCAAGACAAAAAGTGATGTCGAAGTAAATATCTGGGCAACACCGGCGCAGAGCCCGGAAAGTCTCGACTTCGCACTCGATATCGCTACGCGCACGATCGATTTCTTTGATGATTATTTTGGAGTGCCATATCCGCTACCGAAATCCGATCATGTCGCCCTACCTGATTTTTCGTCTGGTGCTATGGAAAACTGGGGTCTCATCACCTACCGCGAGATTACATTGCTCGCTGATCCAAAAACTACCAGCATTTCGTCCAAGCGCTATATCGCGATGGTCGTCGCTCACGAGCTCAGCCACCAATGGTTTGGCAACCTCGTCACTATGAAATGGTGGAATAACCTCTGGCTCAATGAAAGTTTTGCCAATCTAATGGAATACATCGCTGTCGATGCGCTGCACCCAGAGTGGAACATCTGGCTGGATTACTCTTCAAGCGAGAGTATCATGGCCTTTCGGCGCGATGCAATTGATGGCGTCCAAGCCGTACAGACCGAGGTCAATCATCCGGATGAAATCAGTACGTTATTTGATGGTGCAATCGTGTACGCCAAGGGTGGACGTTTATTGCGCATGCTACAGAGCTACATTGGCCACGAGGCCTTCCGTGCCGGTCTACAAACCTATTTCAAGAAATATGCATATCAAAATACCGAAGGTGATGACCTTTGGAACGAGTTATCAGCAGCAAGCGGCAAGGATATCGCCGATTTTATGCACGCCTGGATATCTCAACCTGGCTATCCAGTCGTCCACGTCGAAGAAAGCGGCCTGCGGCAAGAGCAATTTTTTGTCGGCACTCATGAAAAGAGCGACCGACTATGGCCAATCCCGCTCGAAGCCAGCGTACCGATCACACCGCCGCTCATGGAAACAAGACTTCTCGATACTAATATCCAGCCCGGTGAGCGGCTCAATGTCGGCGACACAGCACACTTCCTCACCCACTATCCGTCTGACCATCTGACGGCGCTAGTCGAGCAGCTACAATCAGGTTCGCTTGAAGCTATCGATCGATTGCAACTGTTACACGAGCAGACAATGTTAGCTCGAGGTGGTGTATCCTCAAGTGCTGAGCTGATCCCTTTACTCCGAGCATACCAAGACGAGACAGTCGAAGCCGTCTGGGACATCATTGCCTTGGCCTTAGGCGAGCTTAAGAAATTTGTCGAAACAGACAAAGAGACTGAAAGTAGCCTCCGCGCGCTCTCGCGCTCCATCGCTGAGCAAGAATATCAACGTCTGGGGTGGAAAGCTGAGCCTGATGAGCCAGAAACCGACACTAAGCTCCGCGCGACAATCCTTGGCATGACACTCTACGGTGAAGATAAAGATGCTATCAATACAGCACGCGAATGCTATGCTACCGGCATTGATTCACTCGATCCAGAATTGCGTGGTCTCATCATTGGTGCCACCGTGCGCCACTTCGAAACTCCAGAGCTGATCGATTCCCTGATTGACCTATACCGCACGACATCATCAGCCGACCTCCAGACAGACATTTGTTCGGGCCTCACCAGCACGCAAAATCCAGAAACAATCCAAAAGCTGCTACTCATCATGAAAGATTCGCAAATCATTCGCTCGCAAGATGTGTTCCGATGGTTCATATATCTCATCCGCAGTCGATACGCTCGTGATGCTACCTGGCAATGGGTAAAAGACAATTGGGACTGGATCGAAAAGACCTATGGTGGCGACAAAAGCTTTGACGATTTCCCACGCTACGCCGCAACTGGTCTGATCACGACAGAGCAGCTCAAGGAATACAAAGATTTCTTCACGCCAATGCAAGAAATCCCAGCACTCAAGCGCGTCATCCAACTTGGTACCTCAGAGATAGAAGCGCGAATCGAGCTGATTATGCGTGACAGCGAAGCCGTCCATAAAAAACTTATTGGATAATAAAAAGCCGTCACCGGCGAGATGCTCGCCCGAGGGCAAGCAGAGCTCGCCGGTGACGGATGTGCGACCAACTTTGGTCCGCTATCATCCAAGTTCGATCGCACTGGAACCCTTGGATGGAGCCGGCAATGGTTTTTAGCCTGCCGAGGCCGTGGGGTTCTTGCGAACCATGTCTCCACGTCGAGGGTGTTTTTAGGTGTCCTTGATCTCACCTACCCCAGATGTCTTACGCTGGCTGCGTGACGAGTACGCCCGACTCGCCTAATCTGTGGTTGTCCAACTTTAGGGCGCATACAACTGGCCAAAGGGCCGCGATGCCCCATAGGGGGCTGTAATTTTCTCCTCGTATATCCGCCCTTGCCTAAGGGGTTAAGAGAAAGGGCGAGCTGGATTGGATTCCAGCACTTACCTGCACAGCCAGCCTAATCCGACCGTACAATAGCACACTATATCCCAGTGCGGCATATTTGTCAATAGTTTTATATAAGATAATGCCTTTGTCTGGAGTCTACAAGAGTTGGTTTTGAAAGTAAGTATTATGACACGATATCGATAAGCTCATCGACCGATGGCGCCTCACCAGAGAGCGAGATGGCCGATAGCGCCAAATTAACTCCGATGAACCTGCTGCTCGTAGTATATAGCTCCGCGGCAAATCTCATTTGCTTGAGTTTTCTTGACGTAATCGCCGCGATACCTCCGCCCTGACTGGCATTTTTGCGATACTTTACTTCCGTGAAATAAATTGTATCGTCTTTCTTTGAAATAATATCGATCTCGCAAAATTTTGTTTTCCAATTTCGCTCTAAAATCTCGTGGCCATTCTTTCGTAAGTATTCCGCCGCGGCCTCTTCGGCCTTGTCGCCGATCTGTTTTGTTGTCGCTATGGAAGCAGTCATTGGAGCAGGCTCTTCTACGACACTAGGAATGGCTTTATATTTGGCGAGTGGAGCGAAACTAAGGCGATGGAGTGGCGTGACACCATACTTGTCGATCGCTGCCCGGTGTGCAGCTGTGCCATACCCTACGTGAGAGGCAAAACCGTACTCGGGGTACAATACACCTTGTTCTGTCATAAATTTGTCCCGGGCAACTTTGGCTACGATCGAGGCTGCCGAGACAGAGGGCACGAGCAAATCGGCTTTCTTCATCACCGTCACATAATCCACCTTACTAGTGGCCTCGAGAAAATTGACAGTACCATCAATGATAATTTCGTGATACGGGACAGATATTTGCTCCAGAGCACGCTTGCAGCACTCCCTCAAAGCTCTCGAAAGGCCAAGCTCGTCAATTTCGGCCGCGCTCACCCAACCAATACCAATGCTGCTGGCCTTTTCCAATATTTCGGCGTTTAATTTTTCACGGCGTTTCTTCGTCAGCTTTTTGCTATCTGTCAGTCCGTCAATTTCGCAACCCAAGACCACCGCGCCCATTACCAGTGGCCCCGCCCATGGCCCGCGCCCTACTTCGTCGATACCAACTATCATACTAGCTATTGTACCCCATCAAAAAACCGCCGAGTGCGCGGCGGTTTTTGCGTATACTGTTTTAGAATCCGGAGATATCTTTAAAGCGAACCGTCGCAATATCGGCGCTATCGCCAGTGCATGTCGCCTTGAATTTCCATTTTCCATTGGCATCAACCGTGTTTGCATTATCAAGACAATCACCAACATTCGCTCCGTCTGCGTCGAGCGCAGAAAACGTAATCTGGATATAGCCATTGATGGCTTTGCCGCTATTATTTGATACCGTTCCAACCACTTGTGTCATGTATGGATTACTCCTGTCGAGCTTCCAGCCCTTATCAAGCGTTAGACGCTCTTTCTTTGGGGCCTCTTTCTTCTCTGATTTATCTGCCTTCTCCGCTGAGTCAGTTGCCGTCTGTTGTTGTGACTGAGATGTCGTGTCTTTGTTGCCACTGAGTGCGCCGCCGATGCCGCCTAGGACGACTACCGCGATAATAACGGTTGCGACCTTGTGTCGGGCAAACCAATTGCCATTCTTTTCTTTGCTCATGGGATTTTCCTCCTTACCCATTCTAACCGCCCCAATAAAAAGGACAGCCATTACTATTTGGCTGTCTACACCTAGAGCAAGGAATTGCTTCCGTACTCACGCAATGGCTGCCCAATTACGCACGTAAACAATCCAAGCGTTAGTCGCTTACTCTAGATGTAGACGTTTTTATTATACATCAAAAAGACCTGCATAGCTCAGGTCTTTGCTTTTGATGTACTAAGTACTAGCTTTCGTTTGCCTTATGGGCGGCTTCGACAGCATCTTGCTTGGCTTTAAGCTCAGCTTCTTCGGCGGCTTTTTTCTCAGCTTCTGCCTCGGCAGTTTTTGCAGTTTCTTCGTGCAGCTTTTCTTCTTCGGCTTCGGCTGCTGCATCATGAATGTCATTGACACCTTCGCGGTCAAATTGTACGGCAGTGAGACGAGCTGATTTACCGCTACGATTACGAAGGTAGCTCAGGAAATTGCGGCGGACTTTCGCACGGCGAACGACTTCGATTTTCAAAACATTTGCACTGTGGAGCAAGAAGCTTTTTTCTACGCCCACACCGCTGGCGATTTTGCGCACGGTGATGCGACTGGTGTGCTGATTTTTGTTGTCTGTGCGAATGACTACACCTTCAAATATCTGGACACGCTCTTTGCCGCCTTCTTTGATCTTTTGATGTACGCGTACTGTATCGCCGCTACGCACATCAACAACGGCAGATTTTTTCTGCTCGTCATTTACTTTCTGGATTAGTGCAAAACTCATTTTCTCACCTCTTAAGATTTATATTGACAATCAGTGAATGATTATAGCAGATAGCGACCGAAAAGAAAAGAGGTATACTAGGTATATGAACTACGACGAACTTGCCCTCCAGCTCCACGAACAGTACAAAGGAAAAATCACAACCAAACTCCGCGATGAGTCTGAGCTTGATCGCACCAAACTTAGTGCCTACTACACACCTGGTGTCGCCGCTGTTTCCAAAGCCATCGCCGATGATCCATCACTCTTGCCAAAATACACCTGGACGAATAATCTCGTGGCAGTCATCTCGGACGGCTCTGCCGTGCTGGGTCTTGGTAACATCGGGCCAAAAGGCTCAATGCCTGTCATGGAAGGCAAGGCATTGCTCTTTAAGCATTTCGCGAATATCGACAGCGTGCCGATCACGCTCGACGTCCATACGGCGGACGAGATTGTCGCCACCATCAAAGCAATCGCACCGAGTTTTGGTGCAATCAATCTAGAAGATATCGCCGCACCGATCTGCTTTGAAGTCGAAGAGCGACTCAAAGCCGAGCTTGATATCCCGGTCTTTCACGATGATCAGCATGGCACAGCCGTAGTTGTCCTTGCCGGCCTCATCAATGCAATGAAAGTTACTGGTAAAAATTTGAAAGATTGCAAAGTCGTGACTATTGGCGCTGGCGCTGCTGGCACGGCTATCATGAAATTGCTTCACAAGTACGATGTCGGCTCGATTGTGGCCGTAGATTCACGTGGCATTATCGGTGATTCACGAGACGACCTCAATGACGAGAAGAAAGCCTTGTTGCCATACCTTGATACGTCTCATTCCGGCTCTCTTGACGACGCAATCGCTGGGGCTGATATCTTTATCGGTGTATCAAAACCGGGGCTTCTGACCCAAGACATGGTGCGCAAGATGGCCAAAGACCCAATCATCTTCGCACTCTCAAACCCGACCCCAGAGATCATGCCGGATGACGCCAAAGCCGCCAGTGCTGCCATCGTCGCCACTGGCCGCAGCGACTTCCCAAATCAAGTCAATAATGCGACTGCTTTCCCGGGTATCTTCCGCGGTGCGCTCGATAATGGCGTCAAGAAGATCACTGACGAGCATAAGATCGCCGCTGCAGAAGTCATCGCCTCGCTTGTCGACAGTCCATCAGCCGACGAGATCATTCCAAGTGTCTTTGACGAGCGTCTTGTGCCGGAAATCGCCAAAGTGATACGTTAGTCCTTGACTTTATTGTATTCTTATGTCATATTGAACATAGGTTCTACAATTCTCGATATTCGATTTGAGGTGTGGCTCCTAGCACCTCAGAAATGGAGTAATTATGGGCGGCATCATGGCCCCGCTTGCACTTCTTGCTTGCATGGGGGCGTTTTGCGCGGCAATCTTCATCGGCGGCGTCAACAACATCGATAGGCAGGAAAAGGAGCTCAGGGCAGACACCGCCGCCCTGAACCACATGGGCTTCGAGGACTCAACTCGTGTCGCTCGTTACACCTACCGGGTGGCGCTCGACTCCTGCAAGGTCGAGCTGACAAAGCTCGAAGACGGCAGCTGGAGCTACAAGGGCCTGATCATCAAGGACCAAGCCGACCTGAAGGCCAAGGCCAACAAGTTGGGTCTTGGCTACTGCTTCTGAGGTGCAACGGCGGGGGACTTCTGTCCCCCGCCCAGCACAACTTTACCCTAGACAAGGGTATTTTTTATACCAAAGTGAGTCTTAGCGACGAAGAGCACGACGTGATAGCGCCGTTGCTACCTTGGCGCTATAATTCACCCGCTTGTCTCGATATATTTGCAAGTCTGACAGTGACTCCACTCCCCGTATATCGCCTCCATACATAAAATCTGTGGCTTCAAGCTCCGTGCTTCCCATAAAGATATCCCAATGTCGTATCTGGGGTATGCCCGTCCTTGTTGTCGTATGGAACCTTTGCTCCCCGACCCATCGGGGTCCCACTTCATCGATAGGCAGTCCGAGTTCTTCTTCTAATTCACGAGCTAAAGCATCGATCGACATTTCCCCTAGCCTAATGCCGCCGCCAGGTAAATTTAGCCGTCCGCTCTCACCGTAAGGTAGAATGATGCCTCTGGGCGAATCGAGAACTATCTTTGCTACTCGTTGAACATCCATAGCATTTACTATTATAGCATAGTTCTTATGTTATGTCTAGTAGTCTGATCTCCTCGAGCCGCCGACGTACCAGTACTTTTCTGACGTAGGATATTCTACATACCGATCTTGACTTTTATATTTAACGTAGCTTTCGCATCGATCGAGGTACGCCGGGCAGAGGACCTAAAAACTCTCCGCCCGGTGCTACAACTTTGACCCACGAAGAATGGATGTTTTTATTCTCTAAATTACCCGCCCGATCTCTTCAAGTGTTGTCTCCCCGCGCAGTGCTGCAAGGACACCAACTTGCTCAAGGGTAAGCATACCACCAGCTTTTGCTTCTTTTTCGATAATATCCGTCTGGATATCTTCGACGTCGCCGCGAATGAATTTTGAAATATTCTCATCGACTACCATTTGCTCCATGATGACCACACGGCCTTTGTAGCCAAATGGCGCATCGTCGCTCGGGACGGGACGCCATAGTCTGAAATTATCAAGATCCGGCTTGCCCTCGTACGAATCCGATAGATCAGAGAGAACCCGCCGAACATACTTTTTCGTGGCTTCATCCGGTTCGTATTCCTCTTTGGTCTCATCGACAAGCCGACGCACTAGACGCTGAGCGATGACGAGGCGGATTGCCGTAGAAAAGATCGGATTGACACCGATCAAATCAATCATACGGCTAAATGCCGCCGCAGTAGAATTGGCATGAAAGCTAGAAAGCACCAAATGTCCAGTGATTGATGCCTGGATGGCTGTCCGTGCCGTATCCTGATCACGGATCTCGCCCACCATCACAACATCTGGATCGAGGCGTAGCACCGCTCGGAGTCCATCAGCAAAGCTGGCACCACCTGTCGTGTCGATCGGAATCTGCGAGATGCCTGTCAGCCCATACTCGATCGGGTCTTCGAGCGTGATGAGCTTGCGATCGGGCGTATTGAGCGCATTGAGCATACTATAGAGTGTTGTCGATTTACCGCTGCCTGTCGGCCCGACCATCAGTACCATACCACGAGGATGCGAGATCACCTCATCAATCTGTTTGCGTTGAGATGCAGGAATGTTGAGCCGATCGAGCTGGAGTAAGCTCTCATCAAAATTGAACAAGCGAATTACTGCATCTTGGCCATAGAGTGTTGGCACGGTTTCGATACGCATGTTGAGCAAATGGGTCGAGCCGTCGCGCGTAATTTCTTTTTGCATGTGGCCCGACTGCGGACCAGTCGCTGCAATCGAGATATTGGCCCGAGACCCGAGGGCGCCCATGATGACGCGATAGCGATCTTTCTCAAGGTCTGCCACCGGATGCAAGGCACCATCGACGCGCATACGCACCCGGATAACCGTACGCTGATTTTCGATATGGATATCAGATGCGCCAAGTTTGTCCGCCTGGTCAATCAGGAAGTCAAACACCTGGTCTGTACCAACGGAATTGAGCGTCTTAGAAACTGCGGCGATCGTATCGCTGTCGCCCTCTTGACTGAGCTTGATATCATCGTAGATCACTTGCTTTGGCGGATCGTAGCGATTCATCATCACCTTGAACGCGCTACCGGAAATCATGACGAACTCAATATTGTCGCCGCGATCGTTGTACTCGCGCGTCATCGACTGCACGAGCGATTGCGGCGTCTGCGTCGTGATACCAAAGCGATAGCCGCTTTCCTCAGATGGCTGCTGAAGCGGTACGATATGTCCCTGATACATCTGTGGGATCTCCATCAGATTGGGCAATAGCGGCAGATCATTTTCGAGCGGCCGCATATCAAGATAGCGCACGCCCAAAATAGCCGCCCGCTGCTTGGTGGCGTCTTCATCATGCTCGCGACGCTGAGCTTGAACCTGTGCTTCATCCATTGGTACTCATTGTAGCAAACTGCTCACGCTTTTTATAGTGTTACACTGGAGATATGGCGCATATCACTCTCGTCTTGCACAACATTCGCTCGACTCACAACGTCGGGGCAATCTTTCGCAGCGCTGAAGGATTTGGCGTAGAAAAAATCATACTGAGCGGCTATACGCCCTATCCGATAATTCCAAACGATACGCGCTTGCCGCATATTGCAGAAAAGCTCACAAGACAGATTCACAAGACTGCACTGGGAGCCGAAACGTTGGTGCCATTTGAACGCTACGAATCACTGGATGTGTGGCTAAAAGATAATGACGTACCGCTACTGGCACTTGAGCAAGCACCAGACTCAATAAATTTACGAGAGTTCACCCCTCCAGACATCTTTGGACTACTACTTGGAGAGGAAGTACATGGGATTGAGTCAGATATCCTCAAGCAGTGTGATTACATATTGGAGATCCCTATGAAAGGCCAAAAAGAATCGTTTAATGTCTCTGTAGCTACAGGTATCGCGCTGTACCAATTACAGCAATAGCTCTCGGAGAGACTGTCTGTATCCATACCCTGCAAGGTAAGACCCGCTTATTTAAACATAACTGCGTCTTCGCCAAGTAGTTTTACAAATTCAGCCATTAAATCATCGCTCTGCTCCACCTTGAACGGCAGGCGAATGGCAGATTTGTTTTCATCACCTAGCACTAATACGATGTCTGACACACCAGGATGGTCGGCACTGATCTTTTTGAGAGACGCAAGTGCGGCGTGGTCATCGGGATCTTTGACGTGTACATAAAGCTTTTTGGGCATGTCGTCAAATGGAGTCGGTCGTGGTACATCGGAAGGTTTTTTCTCAACCTTTGATCCGGCCTTTTTAGTAACACGCACGCCGGATGCAGCTGCACCGGGTTTGATCTTTGGCCCGCTCATCTTGCGCCCAGTCGACTCATAAGTAGCCAGCTCTTTATCGCTGACAATCATGACTTCGTCAGCGATTAGTTTGACATCAGACGTAAGGGTGCCATCGCGATCCCGCGCCGAAATTTTGCCCGTGACTCTGATAACAACATCTTGCACCAACTCCTGACTATACTGCTGATATAGATTTGGGAAGACAATGATCTCTGACTCTCCGGTTTTGTCCTCGATACTGACAAAGGCCATCTTGGTACCGGACTTTGTCACGATGGTTCGAGATGTCGAAATAAGACCGCCGATTGTAATCTTTTTGCCGTCAGCTTCTGGGTTCAAACTTGACAGAGCGACCGTCTGCTCTTCAAAATACGTGTCGTAGCTATCGAGCGGGTGTGCTGAAATGTAGAGACCGAGAAGCTCCCGCTCCCATGTCAGACGCTCCTTCTCAGTATATTTCGTTGGCGCAGGCGTAAGTGTCAAGCTCGGCTGCAACGAGTCGCCTGCACCAAGACTTGAGAAAAGATCTGTCTGACCAGATGCGGCTTCTTTTTGCAGCTTGCTTGCAAATGCTTGGATGGTTTCGAGATTGAATAGCAAGTCGCTACGATCACCAAAGCTGTCAAAACCGCCAGCCTTGATAAGTGATTCCCAAGCTTTCTTGTTGAATTTGCTCGTCGCGACACGCTTGGCAAAGTCATCAATATTTTTGAACGGCTCCTGTTCGCGTGCACGCAGGATTTCTTCGACTGCACCGACACCAACACCTTTGACGGCAGCCATTCCAAAGCGGATTTTGTTTTCGCCAGGGACAACTGCAAACTCGACGAATGACTGATTGACGTCTGGTGCCAATACTTCAATCCCCATGTGGCGACACTCGGATATCTCGATTGCCAGACGATCAATGTCATCCTGGTCACTCGTCATGAGCGCCGCCATAAATGCATCAGGATAGTGTGCTTTGAGATATGCAGTCCAGTATGATACCAGTCCGTAGCAGGCCGCATGGGACTTGTTGAAGCAGTAATTTGCAAACTCTTCAAGCTGCGCCCAGAATTTTTCCATATCCTTGCGATTAGCATTTGAATGCTCGACAGCACCATCGATAAACTCTGGCTTTACTTTCTGCATCATTGACATGATCTTTTTGCCCACGGCTTTGCGAAGCGTATCGGCCTGCCCACCTGTAAAGCCGGCCAAATCTTTGGAAATCTGCATAAATTGCTCCTGATAGACTAAAATGCCGTAGGTATTTGATAGTGCTGCTTCCATCTTTGGGTGCAAGTAGGTAATCTCTTCCTCTCCGTGCTTGCGACGAATGAAAGAATCGATGAACTGCATCGGGCCAGGCCGATACAATGCGACCATAGCGATGATATCGTCAAACACCGTCGGCTTTAGCTCGCGCAGATACCGCTTCATACCGGCAGACTCAAACTGGAATACTCCGGTTGTATCGCCACGCTGGAAAAGCTCATATGTCGGTGCATCATCAAGTGGTATATCAGGGAGACTGATATTCTCTTTGTAGACTTTTTTGATGATTCGCAGAGCGTTGTTGATAATCGTCAAGTTGCTCAAGCCTAAGAAATCCATCTTGAGTAGTCCGAGTTCTTCGACTGGTCCCATCGGGTACTGGGTTGCGACGACGCCTTTTTGGGCCATTTCAAGTGGAGAATATTTGACAATATCATCAGGAGCAATCACCACGCCAGCAGCATGCACACCATGCGAGCGTATTGTCCCCTCCAAGCGAACGGCAAAATCAAATACCTGCTTTGCGGTCGGATTATTCTCATATTCATTCTTGAGGTCCGCATCTTCGACAATTGACCTGGAAAGTGGAATATGTCGCCCTTGAACCGGTGGTGGGATCATCTTTGAGAGCCGATCAGCTTCAGCATACGGAACCTCAAGTACGCGCGCAACATCACGAACCGCTGCACGAGCTGCCATCTTACCAAATGTCACAATATTTGCCACGCGCGTGTCACCGTATTTATTGGCACAGTATTCGATAACCTCACCGCGGCGCGTATCCTGAATATCGATATCGATATCCGGCATCGAAATACGGTCAGGGTTTAAGAAGCGTTCAAACAGTAGATCATATTCCAGAGGATCGAGGTCGGTAATATTGAGCGCATAGGCGATGATGCTGCCCGCTGCCGACCCACGCCCCGGACCAAAGATGATTCCTTGAGATTTACCCCAGTTGATGAAATCCTGGACGATGAGGAAGTAGCCATTGTACCCCATTTTGTCGAGCACACCAAACTCCATATCAAGACGATCGAGTTGCTGATCGCTCAACAAACCACGTACTTCGTCATCCGTCAGTTCGTTCGCTTCATCGTCGGTCTTTCCAGCATAGCGTTTTGCCAGTCCTCGATACACGAGATGGTCAAGATATTCTTTCTCTGATTCGCCATTTGGCGTCGGATATTTTGGGATCAAAATCTTGCCGAGTTCAATCTCTACACTGCAGCGGTCTGCAATCTTGCGCGTATTTGCTACAGCTTCGGGGTTGGTCTTTTGCCAGCGCGCGATAATCTCTTTTGGATCGGTCACATGCAGCTCAAAATCTTTCAAACTCATACGGTTCTTATCTGACAAAAATGATGCAGTGCCGACGCAGAGCAATATTTCATGCGAATCCTGATCAGCATGATCAAGATAGTGTCCATCACTCGTCACGACGCATGGAATATCGAGTTCTTTGGAGAGCTTTTCGAGATGACTATTGATCTTTACCTGCACATCCCATGCTGTCGGACTATCAGGATGACCATGGTCTTGAAGCTCTAAATAGTATCGATCGCCAAAGACTGATTTGTACCATGCGGCAATTTCTTTGGCGTCTTCATAGTTATCGACGCGAAGATTTTCGCCAAGCTCACCCGATGCGCAGGCACTCAGACAAATAATTCCTTCGTTGTATTGCTCCAGCAGCTCATGATCGATGCGGGGCTTGTAATACATTCCTTCCAGATTGGCCTTGGTAGTGAGCTGCATGAGATTCCGGTAGCCAGTTTCATTCATGGCGAGCAAAATCAAGTGATATCTGGCCTTGTCTTTTGTTGGATCGCGGTCAAATCGCGAACGAGCCGCAACGTATGCTTCAATGCCGATGACCGGCTTGACACCTTGGTTCTTGGCTTCTTTGTAAAACTCAATCGCGCCGCTCATGGTGCCGTGGTCAGTAATTGCACAAGCTTCCATGCCAAAATCTTTGATACGAGAAACCAGCTCTGGGACCTTTGACAATCCATCGAGCAAACTATGGTGCGTGTGATTGTGCAGATGCACAAAATCAGAGACTGAAAGTTCCCCCTTCATACTGCTACCATTGTACTACAAAACACTACTTCTTGGCACTGTCGAGCAGATGTGCAACGCCACTAAAAAAGTCATGTAATGGCGGAAAGACATTAGCAAGCAAACTCAGAAGCCATGCCAGTAGCGCAATCCCAAGCGAACCGCCAATCACTGTACCAACACCAAAGAAAATACCACGTATAAAATTCATCTGGTAGACCTGTGCTCGCGAGCGATTAAAATCATAGAAAAGCTCCTCGATAACTCCTGTACGAGCGCCGCGCTCGTTATCGCGTTTCAACTTGTCGGTAATGCGTCCTATGATCGACTTTTGCTTTTCTGCCATATGTTCGTTCTACTTCTTCAGTGCCTCTTCTATATGTTCTTTAACTTTACCCGCTTCATCACCGAGTTGATTCGTAACTTTATCTGTCTTTGTTTTGACTTTTGTCTTTAATTCATTGGCCTTATCTTTGAGGTCAGCGCGAGTCTCTTTGCCACTCTTTGGTGCTGTCAAAATACCCGCAACCACACCCGCAGCCGCACCAATGATTGCCCCAATCGCCAATCCTCTCTTCCTCATCTATCGCCTCTTTTCTTAAACTTTTTTAGCTGCCTGAGAACAGCCCCGCCAATAATGGCTTTGGAAGATGTTTTTGACACGTTTGCCATAAAGCTTTCGACGCTTTCGGCCGTTCTCTCTGCCGTTGCCGTAACGCGCTTTATCTGAAGTGTGACTTTGACAAGCAGGATACCGATAGTGATACCTACTACTAAGAATACCCCTAAGAGAATCGAAAGAATGACCACGAGAATCTCAAATGCGCTCATAATGAATAGTATATCACGTATCCCAATAAGCACGCCTCGATCGGTGCAATCAAGACGTGCTGATTTGCACTAAGCGTGACCTCTATTCGGCTGCTCTACCAGTACCAGTAAAGAGTTTTACAATAAAGAGCAAGATGATCGCTCCGACAAGTGCGACGACAAAGCTCCATATCGAGAAGCCATTTGTGCCGCTGCCGCCAAGCATGCCAAAGACAAGGTTGCCTACGACTGCACCGACTATGCCAACGACAATGTTGAGAAAAAGACCCATCGACTCATTTGTCTTCATGATCATCGATGCTACCCATCCGGCAAGCCCACCGAGCACCAATGCGCCTATCCATCCACCAAGTCCTACCATTTTACACCTCCCTCAAGTGTTAATAGTATTGTGCTTTTATTATACTCCTACTTTTCAGCTTTGTCTGCTTTTGAGAAAATTCCTCAGTTCATCCCCAAACTCAGGGTGCCCAAGGCCAAAGTCGATCACTGTCTTGAGATACTCCAGTGGATTTCCCGTGTCGTAGAACTCAGCATTCTCGATCTCTTTGGCATGAAAGGCAAACCCATTGTCAATCATTTGCTGTACGAAAGGCTGGAAGGTAAACTCTCCTCCTTCAGAGTGAGCTGCTAAACCTTTTTCTATGTAGCCGAGCAGTTCCCCGGGAAGCAGGTAGCCCGATACGCTGGCAAGCTCTGAGGGTGCGTTCTCTTTGCCTGGTTTCTCAATGATTTCATTCATTTTGATGAGACCTGGACCGACGCTACTTCCGGCTGCAAAACCATATGCGTCGTATTCTTTATCATCTTGAGCTCGCTTGCAAGCAAAGACTCCGCCACCAAACTGATCATATACATCGATCATTTGCTTAGTTGAGTTTGCTTCTGGACTAAAAAAGTCATCAGCCCAGGTATAGATAAATGGCTCATCATCTCCGATAAGGTGTGCTGCACTCAAAAGTGGCGTCGCATTGCCATACGGACCTTTTTGACGTACGTAGATAAAGTTGGCAAGGTTGGCAATCTTTTCGACAAGATCAATATATGGCTTTTTCTTTTCACCGCCCGCCCGAAGATTTGTGAGCAATTCTTCGCTTGGCAGATCAAAATGATCCTCGATCGCACGCTTATTTGAGCTACCGACGATGATAATATCTTGAATCCCCGCTTCGACCAGCTCTTCGACAACATACTGTATGATAGGCTTGTCAATCAACGGCATCATTTCCTTTGGCATCGCCTTTGTCTGCGGCAAAAATCGCGTGCCAAACCCGGCTGCTGGAATAATAGCTTTAGTTGGTCGTTTCATGTCGTCCCTCCAGTTCTTTTAATTTTTCATAGGCCAGAAATACCGCCTCAGGATCGGTCATCTTACCACTACGAGCATTATCGAAAAGTTGCTCGACCGAAATCTCTTTGACAGCGATAAATTCACCATCGTCAGTATGCTGCTCACTATCTTTGACGCAGCCACGTGCTAAAAAATAGTGCCACGTACTATTTGAGTAGGCGTCTTTGTAGACTTTACCAAGGTACTCCATTGACTCCGCCACAAAGCCAGTTTCTTCGTGCAGTTCACGGCGTGCTGCCTCTTCTATATCCTCGCCCTCATCATGCCCGCCACCAGGTATTTCTTCAAATATGCGCTCAGGGCCAGGTCGAAATTGCTCGGCAATAATCACTCTATTCTGGGAGGTCAGCGCGATCGTCGCAATACAAATATCATCGAGTTGCGATACAGTGTAGTACTCTTGCTTTTTACCCGCTGGATCAATAAACTCTTTACGCACCAAGTATCGCCACCCGATTTTTGTCGTCTCAGGTTCGTTGACTCGCTGCCAAGTTTGCATTAGAGCCGCTCCCGAATTAGCTTCTGCGCCAAAGCCGGATTGGCTTTTCCTTGGGATTTTTTCATGATCTGTCCCACCAGGAAGCCAATAGCTTTATCATTGCCAGCTTTGATATCCTCGACAGCTTTTTGCGAAGCAAGATCGGCCAATACTTCGTCGACTATGGCAGCCACGGCGCTTTCATCACTAACTTGGAGCAAGTTTTTCTCTTCGGCCAGTCGGCGTGGATCAGTTCCACCATTCATAAGGTCATTGAAGAGCTCGCTGGCAGAATTTGATGATATCTCGGATTTCTCTGTCATATCAGCCAATGCTAATAAGTCTACCACGTCGGCAGTACGAATTTCATCACTCGCTTCGTCCTCAGATAGATTGCTCGCCAACCAATTGGCGACACGGCGTGCTGCTTTTTCATCTTCAGCTAGGACCGATGAAACAAGCTCGGCATATTCACGGCGCGCCAGCAGGCTGTTGATGACTGATTTATCGACACCAAGTCCACCAAACTCACTCCGATATTCACCTGGTAGTTTTGGCACCGTTGCTTGGATTTTGGCAATCTCCTCACTATCCAGCACGATCGGTGGAATGTCCGGATCGGGCATGTAGCGATAGTCCTGAGCATCTTCTTTTGAGCGCTGTGAGACAGTGATTCCTTTGTCATCCACCCAGCCGCGCGTTTCTTGTACGATGCGCTCGCCCTTCTCGAGCAATTCAACCTGACGCTGGAATTCGTACTCGGCCGCTCGCTCCACGCTGCGGAAGCTATTGAGATTTTTTGTCTCGGTACGCGTACCCAGTTCGCTTGAGCCTTTCTTCGCAATCGAAAGATTGACGTCAAACCGCATATTACCGTGATACAGATCACCATTAGTCACGCCAGCGTATACCATCAGCTTGTGTAGTTCCCCAGCATACGCCCGCGCTTCAGCAGGACTATGCATATCTGCCTCAGAAACAATTTCGATGAGTGGTGTACCGGCACGATTGAGATCAACCAGCGAATAGTCGCCGTAATGCGTCAGCTTGCCCGCATCCGTCTCGAGATGCGCGTGATGAATACGCACGCGAATCGTCTCGCCGCTATCAAGAGGCGCATCGACAAAACCGGCTAGAATAGTTGGCTGATACATCTGGGTGATCTGATAGCCGTTTGGCAAGTCAGGATAGAAATAGTGCTTGCGATCAAAACGGCTAATAGTGGCGATCTTGGCATTGAGAGCCTTTCCTGCTTTGATAGCAAGAGTGATTGCCTCGCGATTTAGTACTGGCAGCATACCGGGCAGACCAAAGTCAATCTCATGGACTTTCGAATTTGGCTTCGCCATGCGGGCATCATTGTCAGCCGGACTAAAGAGCTTGGTATGCGTTGCCAGCTGGACGTGACACTCAATACCAATTGTCATTTCATAATCATTCATCAGATCGCCCCCATGTCTTTGAGAGCTTGCTTGAAGGCCACGAGTGCCCGAAGTGCAAGTTCATGGCTCACATCCACGCTCGTCTCGTGCGCGATTCTATTGCGCAGTTTGTGTGCCGTCCAAATGTGATTGGCGTTCTTCCAGGAATTTCCAGCTGATTTCATACGTTCGCCCATCGTCTCGCCGCGGAAACCGCGTTCGCGGAGCGCCTTATCGAGCAGCTTATCAGCATTGAGGATTGCCAGCTGATAGCTTGACTGATTGCCCTTCTCAACAGACTGCTCAATCGCCAGCCACTCCGATCGATACCGTTCAACATTGAGCGAACTGCGACCATGACCCCGTGTCGAGATAAATAGCAGCAAGCCGCCGCCAAGCAGTAGTACGACGACAAAGATAATAAGAATTATGATACTCATTCTGCGCCCTCCATCTGCGACGCCAGCCCTAGTAGCACTGCATCATTTTGCTGCTGCGCCATTAGCTGCACGCCGATCGGAAGCCCGTCTGCAGATGCACCGGCAGGGATGCTTATCGCGGGAATTCCAGCCAGAGACGCCGGTACGGTCATAGCATCAGCCAGATACATCTTGATAGGATCGGAGGTATTCTCGCCCATGCCAAAGGCCGGAGTTGGTGTCGTCGGCGAGATTAGGATGTCATACTTATCAAACAACGAGTTAAATTCATCAATGAGCAACGTCCGCGCCTTTTGAGCCTTGAGATAGTAGGCATCAAAATAGCCACTTGACAAGACATAGCTACCGATCATGATCCGTCGTTTGTTTTCCGAGACGAAACCTTCATCGCGCGATCGACCGTATAGTTCTGCGAGGCTCGCTGCGCCTTCAGCACGACGACCGTAACGTATGCCATCATAACGAGCCAAGTTGCTTGAGACCTCGGCTGGGACAATGATGTAGTACATCGCCAGCGTGTGCTTGACGATCGGCAGACTAGCTTCTTCGACAGCATGTCCAGCCTGCTGTAGTTTTTTGACATAACTTTGAGTGACCTCGCGAACGTCTGGATTGACATCATCGGTCATGAGTTCTTTGATAACGCCGATTTTAAGTGGTGCTTCGACCGATTGTGGCACGAAATAATCCGGTAGTGTCGTCATATCCTTCTCATCTTGACCGGCCATGATTGAGAGGACCAATTCCACGTCTTCGGCCGTTGTTGCAAAGCAACCCATCGAGTCAGTACTCGAAGCCATTGCCACTACGCCGTAGCGACTGGTCATCCCGTAGGTCGGCTTCATACCATAAACGCCATTGAAACTAGCTGGTTGACGGATCGAACCGCCCGTATCAGAGCCGAGTGCAAACGGTACGATGTCGAGCGCTGTAACGACCGCCGAACCACCCGAGCTACCACCGGCAACTTTGGTTGGGTCGATAGCATTTTTTGTCGGGCCAAAGGCAGAATTTTCCGTGCTGCCGCCATGAGCAAAAGCATCGAGATTTGCCTTGCCGATACAGATGGCGCCCTCGGCCTCAAGTTTTTCGACAACGGTCGCTTGGATTGGCGCCTGGAAATTTTCTAGAATCTTTGCTGCTGCAGTCGTCGGCGCGCCAAAAGCCAGAAAATTATCTTTTACCACAAATGGCACACCGGCTAATTTACCGGTAATTTCGCCCGCATCGACCTTGGCGGCACGCTCCAATGCTCGCTCTTCAGTGAGATTGAGCAAGGCGTGGTACGATTCATTGGCACGAGCCGCCTCAAGTGCCGTTTTCACATTCTCAGTAGCAGACTTCCCGATATAATCAGCGATTTTTGTCATAACTTATAGTACCTTTGGCACCTTGATCTGATCTTCGACTGACTCCGGGGCGAGTGCCAATAGGTCGTCACGAGATACTCCTGGTTGGATCACGTCATCGCGCCAGATGTTTTGTCGTCCGCTGACCTGATATGTCGGCTCGACCTTTGATGTATCGAGCTCGGATAGCGAATCAATGTAGTTGACAATGTTGGAAATATCGGTGGTCAGTGCGTCAATTTCGTCGTCTGTCAGCGCCAAGCTACTCAGTCGTGCTAGCGCCTGCACGTCGTCACCAGTTATCTGTGTCATGGGATACATTATAGCATGTATACCGGTCCTGCTGCCTGGATAAAACTATACTATAAGAGACGACTAGTTCGACTTTGATTTTATCTCCGCGATCAGATCGCGGAGTTCAGCTGCCTTTTCAAACTCCAAGTTGGCACTGGCCAACTCCATCTGGGATGTCAGATCTTTGACAAGTGAGTCATATTCATCTTTTGGAATTTTCTTGAGATCAAGCTTTGGCTTTTTGTCATCCTCTTTCATCGGAATGAGAGCGCGCAAGCCCTCGCCGATCTCTTTGGCGACACTGGTCGGGGTGATGCCATGTTCTTTGTTGTATGCTTCCTGGATACCCCGCCGACGATTTGTCTCGCTGATAGCCCGCTTCATCGAGTCGGTCATGACGTCTGCGTACATGATGACTGTACCATCTTCGTGCCGTGCCGCG
Source organism: uncultured Candidatus Saccharibacteria bacterium (assembly GCA_964407405.1). Taxonomy (GTDB): domain Bacteria; phylum Patescibacteriota; class Saccharimonadia; order Saccharimonadales; family Saccharimonadaceae; genus JASLCR01. The sequence continues at coordinate 41,373 of CAYOVH010000003.1, forward strand.
CGACCAATCGTCTGGATTAGCGCACTTTCTGAGCGCAAGAAGCCCTCTTTGTCGGCATCAATGATCGCCACTAATGAAACTTCAGGCAGATCAAGCCCTTCGCGCAATAGATTGATACCGACCAGCACGTCATAGACGCCCATGCGCAAATCACGCAAGATGTCACCGCGCTCCAAAGTATCAATCTCACTATGGATATACGCCGTCTTAATACCGAGATCGCTCAAGTGCTGAGAAAGATCCTCGGCCATACGCTTGGTCAGTGTCGTTACGAGTACACGCTGCTGCTTCGCCGTACGATCGCGAATCTCAGCGATTAAGTCGTCAATTTGTCCATCACTCGGCCGTACGTCAATCTTCGGATCAAGCAGTCCTGTCGGACGGATCACCTGCTGAGCCGGCTCGGGGCTGTGCGTCAACTCATACTCACCTGGGGTTGCAGAGACGTAGATCGCTTGATTGATATGCTTGTCAAATTCATCAAAGCGTAGCGGCCGGTTGTCCAGTGCACTCGGCAGACGAAACCCATGCTCGACCAGCACTTCTTTGCGCGCTCGATCGCCGTTGTACATACCGCGGACCTGCGGCAAGGTCATATGGCTCTCATCGACCAGCAGCAACCAATCGTCGGAAAAGTAGTCGATCAATGTCGCCGGCTGTTCGCCAGGCTCACGGCCAGTCAGATAGCGCGAGTAGTTTTCGATACCTTTGACAAATCCCGTCTCTTCAAGCATCTCAATGTCATATTTTGTCCGTTGCGCGAGACGCTGCGCCTCAAGCAACTTGTCGTGTTTTTCAAACCACTGCATGCGTTCGTCAAACTCTTCTTTGATGCCCTCAATGGCGTGTGAAAGTTGATCCTTTGGCGTGGCATAGTGGCTCGATGGAAAAATCTTGAGCTCGTCTGGCTCGCCCAATATCTCACCCGTCAGCGGATCAATACGCGTGATACGATCGACCTCATCACCAAAGAACTCGACTCGATACGCCACATCACTGCCCGCCGGGAAGATATCGACCACATCTCCTTTTACCCGAAATGTACCGCGATGGAAATCAATATCATTGCGCTGATACTGGATATCGGTGAGATGGCGGATGAACTTGTCTTGCTTGCGCTTTTCACCGACCTTTACTTGGACCGACATCTCCATGTAGTTGCTCGGCGATCCGATGCCATAAATACAGCTGACCGATGCCACGATTATGACATCGCGTCTAGTCAAAAGCGCTGTGGTCGCAGCGTGGCGCAGACGATCGATCTCGTCATTGATCTTGCTGTCTTTTTCGATATAGGTATCGCTGCTGGCGATGTAGGCTTCCGGCTGATAATAGTCGAAGTAACTGACGAAGTAGTGCACTTCATTGTCCGGAAAAAAGCCTTTGAATTCGCTATAGAGCTGCGCCGCCAGTGTCTTGTTGTGCGCTAGTACCAGTGTCGGCACATTACGGTCTGCAATGATATTCGCCATCGTAAACGTCTTGCCTGATCCTGTCACCCCGAGCAATATTTGTTCACGATCGCCCACCTCTAATCCATCAATCAGCTGCTTGATTGCAGTTGGTTGGTCGCCAGTTGGTTCGTAGCTACTACTAAGGGTAAATTTGCTCACTCTTACTAGTGTAGCGTACTTTTGGCGAGAGATCACCTACCCCAGGGATTGTGAGCTTCAGGAATACCGAAAGCAATATCTGCTACTTCGGAGGGCTTGCGTACGAAATTCTTCCAGAATATCCAGCCTAAGAACTCCGATCACTGAGTGCAGTATCGACCAAAAGCGGAAAAACACAAGCATTTTCTCAACATGTCTGCTACAATGATGAAAACACCTATGAAACCAAAACCAGACAACCAAGAATCAGTGTGTATCCCGCGTGATGTCGTGTTGCAGTCGGCCATGTATCGACTCGGCAACATCAACGAAGAAGTTCAGGCCGGCTACAATATCATCCGAAAATACCACAAAACCATCACAATCTTTGGCTCTGCACGAACCAGAGAAGATGATGAGTACTTTCAAATGGCCGAAGAGATCGCTATGCGGCTTGGTGGCGCTGGTTACGCGGTCGTCTCTGGCGGTGGAAATGGCATCATGGGCGCCGCAAATCGTGGTGCGCATACGGCCGTACAAAAAGGCGCCAAAAAGGCCGGATCGGGGTCGGTTGGTTTCAATATCAAACTGCCTTTTGAGCAACAGGCCAATGCCTACGCCACGGATAGCTACGAATTCGCACACTTTGCCCCGCGCAAAATCGTCATGACCCTCTATGCCGACGCCTACATTTATTTCCCTGGCGGGTTTGGTACCCTGGACGAACTATCAGAAGTCTTGACACTCATCCAGACCGGCAAGACAAACAAAGCACCGATCATCCTCGTCGGGAGAAGTTTTTGGAGTAAATTTGATGAATTCGTCAAAGAAGAACTGCTAGGCCGCGGGCTCATCACGCCTGGCGACGAGCAACTCTATACAATTACCGACAGTATCGACAAAGTCGTCTCTCTTGTGAAGTCAAACAAGACGTATTGCGACCACTAGTCCTTCGCTTCTCTTAAATAAAATCGCACCCACGTTCTCCGGGTGCGATTTTGCTTTGGTGGCAATTAACTAATCTTGATGTTCGCTGACTTTATACCACTCTGGTGCTTCGTCAAGGTATCGCAATATCTCGTCTTTCGAAAGCAGCCCAGCTTGCGCACCGACATGCTGCACGACGTTCATCGAATTGATCGGTGCCCACGATAGGGCAGTCTCGACTGGCTCACCCGCTGCAATCGCCGCAACAAATGTCGAAGAGAATGCATCACCTGCACCTGTGCGCTCAAGTGGCGGAACCGGATCAGGATAGTTTGGAATGGTCAGTAGCTTGCCGTCTGCCGATACATATGATCCATTTGGTCCGTCGGTGATCACGACAATCTCTGGACCTAGCTCGTGCAAACCGTCAGCAAGATTTTTGACAGAGTCATACGGCCGGCCAGTCACATCCATAGCTTCTTCGCGGTTCATGAGGACGACATGGCTTCGACGATAGAGGTCGCCCATTCTTTCAAGACCCCATTTGAACTGGAAAGTCCCAGGCTGGAGTGCGAGTTTGACATCAGGGTTTCGCTGAAGATAATCGAGCAGGCCCTCATGAAGCGGCCATGAGTCTTCGCCAAGGTACGCAAGATACACCCACTCTGGCTTGGTGGCTGGATCGCGCCATTCGTAGCGATACTTTTCGCTCTTGACGAGCATCGTACGGTCGGCATTATAGCAAAGGACATACCAATAGCTGGTAGCCTTATCTTCTTCGACAATCATCGATTCAGTATCGACGTGCTCCTCTCGTAAATGCTCAATGGCTTCTTCGCCTGTTGCATCACCGCCAACCCACGCCATCAAGCTCGCCGGATAGCCCAAACGTGCTATTGAGACAGCCACATTTGGCGATGGGCCGACTGACTTTACGATATCTACCTTTTCATATGGTGGTTTGCTGCCAAAGGGAACTGCCAGCCACTCTTTGTCGCCTTCTTTTATTACTCTGGCCGTTTCATCTCCTAGTGTGATAAATGCATCGGTAAAAATATCACCTATTGCTAAAATACGCGGTTGCTCTGCCATATTTTCTCCTTTTATCTCCGTTGTACTTGGTATATCCGAATAGTCTTCATCGCGTGGTTGCTTGAGGCCCATCTCATCGGCCATCCTATGTACGAGCTCATTGTCAGTCCTGTCGTGCTCGGCATAGCGGCGGACGACTTCCAGGCGCAAGGATCGCTGTCCGTGCGCAAGGGTGCGTGCTTCAAACGGCAAATTGTGATGATGGTTTTCGATCACATCATGAAGATTGAATGACACAGCCTTGCCCTGGACCGGCAAAATCACATATGGAGCGGCGGCAAATAGCGCCAGTTCACCGCGATCCACTGCTGCATCTAGATTGTGGTACAGCTCTTCGGCTGACGTGTCGCTTGGGTCTAGGTTCAATTTTCGCATAATTTCATGTGCGGCCTCTGTAATATCAGCAATCAGCCGCGTATCAACGCCGTCATTTCCTGTCGCCCGTTCGAGCTGCATGAGGTTATACGTAAATAGCGGATGATCATTCGCCAATATGTCTCTTAGGAATTGGCTCACCTCACACCTCACTCTCAGTCAGCGGCATATCGTGGAGTCTTGCATTGCCATGAAGGATTCCGGCTTTTGCACCGATCTTTGTGACAACTGAGGTCGAATTTGCGCTGGCAAATACGATCGCATCTTTTAGGCTAGCACCTTGGGCCCACTTGCTCAAAAAGCCCGAACCAAAAGCATCGCCCGCACCCGTACGATCAATGACTTTCACGTCCTGATACATACCTGCCCTGACAATAGTCTTGCCATCTGATGCCATGACGCCATTTGGGCCATCGCTCACAATAACCGTCGGCACGAGATGTAGTCCATGACGCACGAGCTCTTCGAGTTCTTCGCCATGTGTAATCAACTGCATTTCTTCACGGTTGACGCTCAATACATCAACGTCTTCTAGAAGTCCTTTTAATTTCTCGGTCTGCTCGAGCTCGCTCTTGCCAGGATTGAAAAATATTTTCATTCCTTTTTGCTTGGCTTCATGAAAAATACTACTCAAAATACTCATCTGCCCGGCAACACTTGATATATAGAGCCAGTCGGCGTCCACATCGTGCAAATTGAAATGCCGAGCATCGTAGTGCGTACTGGCGCCGCGATAGGTCAAAATTGTTCGCTCGCCACTAGGCGCGAGAAGCAGCGCAGAATAGCCAGTGCTGTACTTCTCTGAATAGCTTACATGCGAAGTGTCGACATTTTCCCGATCAAGATCTGCCAATACAGCTTGTCCAGCCGGGTCGTGACCTATCGCACCCATAAAGAGAGCATGGAGCCCGCCGCGGGCAAAAGTAACTGCAGCATTTGTCGCACCGCCGCCAGTGGAAAAAGTAATGTTGTTTACATCTGCTTTGGCTCCAAGACGTAGCTCCATAAAGCATTCTTCTGGATTTCTACAGACAGCGGCAAACTCATCGCTGTGGCTCAAGAAAACATCTTGTACTGCCGCGCCGATCGCCAGTATTTTTGGGGTATGTTGTGTTGTCATCTGATTGAATTATACCACTTATGTTTTATAGGACTGCTTTATCTTTTGAGCCAAAGGCCAGAATCTTTTCTTCTACAACTGCTTGGACGGCTTCGTAGATTGTTGGCATGAGCTTGACGACAGCATACTCATCCGGGTTGTCCGCCAGCACCTTTTCGAGTGTCTTGCGGAAGACGTAGCGCATGTCGGAGTTGATATTGATCTTTGAGACGCCGATTCTTGCCGCATCTTCAAAATAATGCAGCGGGGTGCCCGACCCGCCATGAAGTGATATCTGACAGTCGATCGCATCGCGAATCCTCTGCAATAGCTCAAGGTCAAGCTCTTTTGGTACCGGATATTTACCGTGAAGGTTTCCGATCGCAGCAGCAAATGTATCAATACCTGTCGCATCGATAAATTCTTTTGCTCCCTCAGGAGTCGAAAATGTTTTCTTAATCTCTTCATAGTCAATCTCCTCGGTATGAAGATTTGACGATCCGCCGAAATAGTGCGGTTCGCTCTCAACTAAAGCACCGGTAAACTTTGCATACTCGACGACTTCTTTTGTCTTTTCGATAATCTCTTCGGTCGTTGCATCGTGGTTCGCCTGAGAGATGTCAATATGGATAAACTCAAAACCGGCATCAATAGCACGCTTGCAGTCCTCAACCGTCGGGCTGTGATCGAGGTTAATGTACATTTCGATACCATACTCGGCCCGATAATTATCGACCATATCGCGGATATTCATGATACCGAGTGCGTTGACTTCGCCATCAGAGACTTCGACTAGAACTGGCGAATTGAGCTTTTGGGCTGCTTTTGAGACAGCGATCAGCGTCTCTTGATTGTCGATATTAAATGCACCGACTGCGAAATGCTGCTGTCGGCTGCGCTGCATCAAATGGCGCGCTCGTGTTGTCTGATCCCGTATTTCTGAAATTGTCAGTCCCATGCTTCCTCCTTAAAATCCAGCTTTGTATTGGGGTACTTTTTCGATAAACTCCAGCGCTTGCGGCAGCATCTTCTCGCTTGTCAAATCAAAATGCTCGAGAAGCTCGCTGGGGGCACCAGACTCACCAAACCGATCGCGCATACCGAAACGCTTGAGTGGCGCTGGCAGATTTTCACCGAGTAGCTCAGCGATTGCCCCGCCAAAGCCTCCGGCAATCTGTGCTTCCTCGGCAGTAATGATACGCCCTGTCTTGCTGACACTGTCAAGAATTGTCGCCTCATCAAGCGGCTTGATCGTCGGCACATGGATGACCTCAGCCGAGATGCCATTGTCTTCGAGCAATCGTGCGAGGAGTAGCAATTGATAGGTCATCGTGCCCGTACCGGCTAGAGTCACATCATTGCCCTGACGCAGTACATAGGCTTTTCCGATCTCAAATGGCGAACTCTCAGTGCTAAATATCGGGGTCTTTTCGCGTGCCAGACGGATATAGCTTGGCTTTCCATTTTGGGCGATCGCCTGTGTCGCCTTCTCCGCTTCGATACTATCGCCCGGTGCTACTACGACCATATTTGGCAACACACGCATCAGCGCGATATCTTCGAGCATCTGGTGGGTTGCCCCGTCCGGACCAACCGAGATGCCAGCATGACTACCGACGACTTTCACTGGCTGGTCGTTGAGCGTGATGGTCGTGCGAATCTGCTCCCAGTTGCGTCCCGGACTAAAGGCTGCATAGCTGGAGGTAAAAGGTATCTTGCCTGCTCGTGCCATGCCGCTGGCAACTGTCACGAGATTTTGCTCAGCGATGCCTATTTCGACAAACCGCTCCGGAAAAGTCTCGGCAAAATGGCTCATCTGCGTCGAATCAGTCAGATCGGCACACAGTGCGACGACTCGCTCGTCTTTTTCGCCAGCTTTTACCAAGCCTCGGCCAAACCCGGCACGGATCGGCTCTTGCCTTACGTCACCAGCCGCGTAATGTGGATTCAACTGAAAGTCACTCATTTTTTAATACCCCATTTTATACCCCAAACTAATATCAAATCTGAAGCCCCTCCGACCAAGAAGCTTAGCCATGTAGCAATAGCTATATTGCGTACGAAAATACCATACATGCTCGATGATAGCTGAAAATCATTCGAATAACTAAAATACTGGATCATACCGATAATAAATATTGCGAGTAAAATACATCCAGCCGTTACGAGCGCTGACACGACGCCTTTCTTCATACAACACCCCCTTTCCTAATATCCCGGCTCACTAGAACTGCTATTGTTGTGGCTCCAAATACCACCAGCAGCCATACCAAGATATCTATTCCTAAGTTTCCAGAAAAAAACTCTTTCTTATAGACGGTCGCACCCTCTATCGTATACATCGTGTTTTTATACGGAAATGGGGCGCCGACGGAAACTGTCTTGCCAAGCATACAGCATCCTGGAGCTTCTTGAGCAAAAAATAGGCCAGCACAAGAGACAAAAAGCGCAAAGCAAACAAATGCAACGTAAGGCACGATCTTTTTGGATACAAATATCACTCTACGCCCCTTCCTTTATGATCAGTTTTGCCATACTTTTTCTTCCTCGGCCCGAATAGCTTATTAGTAACGATAAAAGAAAATGCAAAATAACAAAATAATATTACATACAGAACCGGATTATAGAAAACTTCATTGAAGTCTTTGTCCGCCTGAAAGTTATCCATAAAGTCCCACATAAGCATAACGACAATAAGTCCAAGTAGACAGACTACCCCATAGATCGCAGCGGTCAGCACGAGCCTTTGGCTCATACCCCTTCTCCTTCGTGTGAAATCTTGCCACGTAGTGTACGTAGCTCCGAGAGGGCCTTTTTCGCTTGCTCTTCGTTTGGCGGCATGCCGTGCCAGCGATAATCATACTCCATAAAGTCAACACCTTTGCCGGGGATCGTATGCGAAATGATGACACTCGGCTGGCTAGCGATCGCCCGTGCCATACTGGCGGCATCTTGAATGCTTTCGACATTATGTCCGTCGATCTCTTGTACGTGCCAGCCAAATGATTTCCATTTTGCAGCTAGGTCCTCAAGTGGCATCACGTCTTCGGTATTGCCGTCGATCTGGATATTATTACGATCAACAAAGACGATTAGTTGGCCGAGTTTGTATTTGCCGGCAAACATCATTGCTTCCCATATATTGCCCTCGTTGAGCTCACCATCACCAGTCACGACATATACAAAGCGATGCTTTTGCTTGTCAATATGCTGGAGTGTATAAGCTACTCCTGCTGCCTGGCTCAGTCCCGACCCAAGCGGACCGGATGTATTCTCGAGCCCCGGCAATTTCGTACGCTCCGGATGACCCTGCAAGCGGCTGCCAAACTTGCGCAGTGTCATCAGCTCTTTTTTTTCAAAATATCCCCGCTCGGCCATCACGGCGTATTGCACCGGTACCGTATGTCCGTTGCTGAGGAAAAAATAATCGCGCTGGTCCCACTCCGGATTCTCCGGATCAATATTCATGATGTCGAAATAAAGCGTCGTGACGATTTCGGCAAGGCCAAGCGGACCGGCCGAATGACCTGACCCAGCTTCTTCCAGCATCTTGATAATATCTTGACGTACGGCATTGGCCTTTTCTTCGAGCTGCTTGATTGTCATATTTCCCACCATTCCTAGATAACTCCTCGTTTGTTTGCCTCGGCCATAAGTGCTTTGTACGATTCGGCTGGGTCTTGGCTGCGCATGATCGCTCCACCAGCATTCAACACGTCTACGCCGCCTTGCGCCATACTAAACACATTGTCGATCATCACACCACCATCCCAGCCGACTTCAATCGATGGCTGGATAGCACGAATCAAACGAACTTTCTCTAGTTGCATGAGGCTCGCCGTACCGCCATAATGACCGAGGTCACCACTAAACACCAGTACGTGGTCGGCCTCCTGTATAAGCGGCGCAACTGTTGCCGGCACCGTGCTACGCTGTAAGGCAACACCTGCTTTGATGCCCGAAGCTTTAACGAATTGGAGCACAGGCAGGATATCCTCCTGGACCTCGGCATGGAAGATAATCAGCCCAGGCTTGAGAGCCACCAGCGCTTGCACATGCTCGCTCGGACGAGCTACCATGGCGTGGATATCGGCTTGTATTTCGGCTGGCCACCATGCATTTGCTTCATTGATAGTAAAGGACGGTGCAAATTCTCCATCAGAGATATCGATATGAAGCCGCTGCGCAAATGGATGTACGATCTCGATCATTTGCTTGTACTGATCGTCATTTTCCGCCAAGATCGCTGGTACAACGACGCTCATCTAGAACTCATCAATCTGCGCGTTGCGCCGCCTAAATCTCGCTGCTCCAGCAAAATCGGTGTTGAGCCATGTCTCGATAATGCCCTCCCACGCTGCCTCATTGTCTTGGAGTACTCGAGCCGGCAAGCACAGTATATTGCTGTCGTTGTCATACCGTGTCATCCTAGCCTCATAGGCGTCCCATATCACGCTAGCGCGTATCCCACGAAAACGATTTGCCGCCATCGCGACGCCCTGGCCGCCGCTACAGATGAGAATCGCTCGCGGATCTTTCTCTGTATCTCCGATTACTTTGGTCGCCGCCATTTGAGCAAACTCCGGAAAGTCATCATTTGGATCAAGCTCATCATTACCAATATCGGTCACATTGTAGCCGCGCTTTGCCAAGTAGGCAAAGACTTTCTCTTTCATATGAAAGCCCTGATGATCCGCACCCAAATAGATGTTCATATGTCTCAAGTATAAGCGGGATAAGAATAGATGTAAAGGATTGACAAAAATGATTATTATCAGTATAAATAATAGAAGCTTTTGCCGATCAACTGAGACCGTGAAAGTGCACCTCGGAAAGGAGTAATCATGCTTACTCTCATCGGAAACATCTTGACGCTCATCGGACTCGTTCTACTTCTCGCTCTGCTGTGTACTGTCATAGTAGTATTGGCTTACGGAACAAGCTGGTGGCTTATGGGACCGTTTTTTCTTTGGGTTTACGCAGATGACAGAAATGCCCACTGGCTGGAGGTAACATTGAAAGCTCTGGCTGTCATTCTGTGTCTGATCTTTGGATCGAGCCTCATTGCTGCCATAATCTATCTGGGATCCTACTGAGGTGAGCTGGCCGGGAGATGAAACTCTCCCGGCCAGCACAATATAACTTTTCACCCTACACGTGTATTTTATTTTTCCAACTGCTTGCCCACGTCGGCGACCAACTCGACGAGACGATTGCTATAGCCCCACTCATTGTCATACCACACACAAACCTTTACGAGATTACCAGCAACCACACGAGTCAGTGCTAGATCGACAGTGCCCGAGTGGCTGTTACCGATATAGTCGCGAGATACTAGCGGCTCCTCGGAAACACCGAGAATTCCCTGATAAAACGGCTCATTTGCCGCTTTTTTGAATACATCATTCAATTCTTCGACAGTCACGTCACGACTGAGAAGCGCTGTCACGTCAGAGATCGAGACCACTGGTGTTGGCACGCGCATCGACAAACCGTCGAACTTGCCTTTGAGTCCAGGAAGAGCCAGCGTGACTGCTGTCGCAGCACCGGTGCTGGTCGGCACGATGTTTTCGGCTGCATTACGACCTTCGCGCAGGTCTTTCTTTGGCGCGTCTTGAAGCGCCTGAGAAGCCGTATAGCTATGAACCGTCGTCATGAGAGATTTTTCGACGCCAAACTCAGCGTCAAGGATGGCCATTACCACCGCCAGGCTGTTGGTAGTACAGCTGGCATTGGAGACGACCTCGGTTGCACCTTCGATGTTGTCATCATTGGCACCAAGCACGAGCGTATCAACCCCCTCTGACTTCGTTGGACCAGAAATGACGACACGTTTTGCACCTGCCTGGATATGTTTTGATGCGCCCTCTTTGTCGGTGAAAAATCCGGTTGATTCGATAACCAGATCAACGCCCATATCGCCCCATGGCAATGTTGCTGGATCGCGCTCAGCTAGGACCTTGATCTTTTTGCCATCGACCACGAGGCCTTCATCGTCATGACTGACATCTTTGTCATATGTGCCGTAGTTGCTGTCGTGCTTCAAGAGATACGCCAATGTCTGATTGTCTGTCAAGTCATTGATAGCGACAATCTCAAGATCATTGCGCTCAAATGCTATCTTGAATGCATTGCGGCCGATCCGTCCAAAGCCATTAATCGCGATTTTTGTTGCCATAATTTTGCCCACTCCTTCTAGTTAAAGCATTAGCATTTATTTTGATTATAGCATCGCTGTCGCTAAGTAACGCAAAAAATATATCTTGATAGTTCACCTTCAGAGAAAGAATAGGGGCGGGTGACGCTAGGCATATAGCCAGCGTCACCCGCCGCGGGGACGGGGATCAGATGCTGCCGTAGTTGAACGCCTCGGTGCCGTTGGTCAAGTTCCCCTGACCGTCGAAAGCATCCATGGATTCTCACCTCCTCTCATCCGTAAACTAATAGTACTATATACTGGTATTATGACCAAACGTGAGATTCTTGAGCTGGCAACTCCTCATTATACTGAGGATGATTTGTTTGAGCTTGATCACGCTATGGATATTGCCACAAAAGCTCACCAGGGCCAAAAACGTAGAAGCGGCGAGCCGTACATCATTCACCCCTTGGCGGTCGCAGCTATTCTGATCGGATGGGAAATGGATATTGATTCGGTAATTGCCGGCGTCTTGCATGACACAGTCGAAGATACCGGTATAACCTTGGAGGATATCGAGACACATTTTGGCGCTGATGTCGCCTTTCTCGTTGATGGCGTGACCAAAGTCTCTCGAGTGCGCAGCGGCATGCGCGATATCGAGAGCTATCTACCGGCCACAAAAGACAATCTAACCAAACTCATGATCGCCGTCGGTCAAGACGTGCGCGTGCTCATCATCAAACTGGCTGACCGTCTCCACAATATGAATACTTTGGAACACATGTCGCGCGACAAGCAAAAGAAAATCGCTCGTGAGACAATGGAAGTTTTTGCACCACTAGCCGATCGTCTCAATATGGGCCGAGCTCGTGTGCAGCTTGAGGAGCTGAGCTTCCGGCACCTAACACCAAAAGATTTCTCACGCACAAAAGCGCTCATGGATTCACGGCTCAAAAAAAGCCAGAAAAAACTCGCCAGCGTTCGCCATGAAGTCACGAAAAAGCTGGAGCAAGAGAAGATTGATTTTGAGATGGACGGTCGAGTCAAAAGTATCTACAGCGTCTACAAAAAATTGGATCGTGTCGATGGCGATATCGATCGTATCCATGACCTGATCGCACTGCGGGTCATCGTCAAAGACCTTGATACCTGCTACCTGGTGCTCGGAGTGCTCCATGATCTCTACGCGCCACTCTTTGATCGCATCAAAGATTATGTCGCCCAACCAAAGATGAATGGCTATCAGAGCCTTCACACGACAGTTCAGACGAGCTCGGGCCAGATTGTTGAGTTTCAAGTGCGGACCAATGAGATGCACGAGTACGCCGAGCGCGGACTGGCTGCCAGCTTTCACTACAACGAGCAAAAACTCACTGATGCCTATCGACAGAAACAGATTGCCGAACTCCCAGAGCACTTGGCATGGATAAAAGACCTGCAACTCACAGCTGCCAAAGCCGGAAAGAAAAAATCTTTTGATGCGCAAAAATTTCGCATGAATCTCTTTCGCGATCGTATCTTTATATTCTCTCCGAAAGGCGACATTTATGACCTTCCGACTGGCGCCTATGTGCTTGATTTTGCCTACCGAATCCACTCGGATGTAGCCGGACATGCCAGTGGCTTTAAAGTAAATGGTACGATGAAGCCTTTTAGCCACCAGCTAGAGCATGGTGATACCGTAGAAGTACTGACCAGTAAAACGGCCGTACCAAAAGAACGATGGAAAGAATATATCATCACTCCGCATGCTCGAGAGAAGCTGCGACTCCAGCTTTCTCGAGAAAAGCGGGGGCTATTTGGAACTGTCACCCAAGCAGCCAAAAAGCTTCGCAATAAAGCCCGACAAAAAAGATAGTTATACTAAAAGGCCGATTTTGTACAGATAATGGAACACTTCGGGATACGGCTTGCGGATATCATCGAGGTGCAGCAGCTCATCGGCCGACAGCCACATATATGCTTCGTGCTCCCAGCTGAGCTTGATCTCAGTGTCCTCGTCAATTTCATACAAGTAGATGATGCGATTGAGCGCAATATTCTCACGCTCACTAAAATACGTCAGTGCATAGACTACTTGTAGCTCTGATACGGTCGCCTGGATACCGGTTTCTTCCTCAAGTTCGCGTGTAGTGCCCCCTTGTAGCGTCTCGCCAGGCTCAATCTCGCCACCGGGAAGATCGGGCTTTTGCGAACGATCAGGACGCTCAGGCCACTGGCTCGCACGTAATACCAGATATCTACCGTCAGTTTTTCTACGGACAATAACTTGCCCAGCATTGACGATTGGAATCTTATTTGACATTCCAGCGTTCGATACACTGTTTGATGATCACCTTGGCTTCTTCAACGTCACCCCAGCCCTTGACGATTGTACTGCCAGGCTTCTTGAGGTCCTTGTAGTGAGTGAAGTGATGCTCGACACGTTTCTTCCAATTTTCACCAAGGTCTTCTAGACTGTTGAGCCAATCGCCTGCTTGACGATCATCAGCTGGACGAACAACGATCTTATCGTCAACTTCACCATCGTCTTCAAACTTCATAACGCCAAGTATCTTGGCCTCAAGCCAAACACCTGTTGGTAGCGGCTCGTCACACACGATGAGCGTATCCAATTCGTCGCCATCTTCATCAAGCGTCTGTGGAATAAAGCCATAGCTCACTGGCTTTGCAAAAATTGCCGGCTCTACACGATCCAGCATAAATGCAGCACGTTCACGATCCCACTCCACCTTAAGCTGCGAACCTTGCGGTATCTCAACAACCGTATTTACCATGCCCTCATCTACATTACCCGGCGTCAGCACTTGATTAAAATCTGCCATTATCGCTCCTCTCGCATTAGTGTATTCGTACTGTTTTTATTGTAGCAAATTGTTTACAATCAGACACATGCTCATTATCGGACATCGAGGTGCTGCTGGGCTAGCACCAGAAAACACATTAGCTGCCTTTAAGAAAGGTATTGCAGCCGGTGCCGATATACTCGAATTTGACGTGCAGCTGACCCGCGATCGCATCCCGGTCGTTATTCACGACAACACACTGCTACGCACACATAGAAAGGGGCGCGTTGTGCAACTCTCAAGCTATGCCAGCTTGCAGGAAGCAGCCAAAAAAGGCCACAAGATCGCGACGCTCGAAGAAGTTCTTGATATGTTTTTTGGTCAGGTATTGCTTAATCTTGAAGTTAAAAGCCGCGGTGCAGGGAAAGTTGCTGCCAAGCTTATTAAGGAGAAATACATCAAAAAGCCAAGTGACTGGGAAAACATACTATTCTCGTCATTTAAAGCCTTTGAACTCATAGCTATACGTCGCATTGCCCCAAAAGCGGAAGTAGCGATGCTTCATGATCGCAACCCCTTTACTTTTATGGCCTACGAGCGGCGACTGCATTTTACAGCTGTGGGATTTCATCGTTTGCGCGTCAACCCTCTGTCGCTTCAAGTGGCAAAACAGCTCGGTATTTTTACCTACGTCTACACAGTCAACCGACCTAGCGCGGCCAAACGACTCGAAGCAGAAGGGATCGATGGCATTGTCACTGATAACCCAAAGCTGCTACGCGATTTCTTGAAATGATACAATACTAGCAGCGTTATGCGTACACCAAAACTTTTACTGCCCCTAGAATATATCGAACAAGCGACCGAGTCTATCGACAATGCCAAAAGTCACGTCACACTGGTCTCTATGATCGTGGCCGAGGATAACCGCACCAAGAGACTGATTGATGCTTTGTCAAATGCCGCCAAGCGCGGCGTCAAGGTCAAGGTCGCAGCCGATGTTTTCACTTTTGGAGAATTCGGTGGACACCTCAGACCATTGCGGTATTATTCCGAAAAATCACGAGCAACCAGCACAATGGCAAAAAAATTGAAAAAAGACGGCATTGAGTTTACTTGGGTCGGTCGCTTTAGCGCTGCACCGTTTACGGGACGTAATCATATGAAATGCCTCATTGCCGATGACACCGTGTATAGTTTTGGCGGTATCAATATGGATAGCGACAGCACCGACAATGTCGACTATATGTTTCGTATTGACGACAAGCAGCTAGCACTCGAGCTGCGCGACGATATCGGCCGCATCATCAATGCCGACGGCAAGCATTTTTCGTATCGGAGCCACGAATATAGCTTTGGTAAATCATCGAAAGTATTGATCGACGGTGGACTTCAGGGTGATTCGATCATCTACCGCCGCGCCTGCCAACTGGCCAGAGATGCCGAGAGCATTCTTTTTGTCTCGCAGTATTGTCCGACAAGCAAGCTTAGCCGTCTCATGTCAAAGAAAAGCGCCCAGCTATATTTCAATACACCAAAACGGGCAAACAACCGATTGAATGCTATGCTCATCGGCACAAATATGTTTTTTAGCCGAAACAAGACACTCTATCAAGGGAATCGGTACCTCCATGGCAAATTTATCATTTTCACCATGCCGAATGGCCAAAAAATCGCCGTCACTGGCTCGCACAACTTCACTTACATTGGTGTGTTATTTGGTACGCGAGAAATCGCCCTACAGACTGAAGATCCAAAGATCATCAAGCAGCTTGAATCATTCTTCACCAAAAACATCCGATAGAGACTTTATTTTCGATTCAATTCATTGAGATATTCACGGATATTGAGCGCAGCTGTCGCACCTTCGCCGACAGCACTCGCGATCTGCAAGGTCGCGCCGCTGCGCACATCACCGCTGGCAAATACGCCCGGCATTGCGGTCTCAAGCTTTAGGTCAGTCTTGATATGGCCTACAGGATCAAGCTCAATAGAAGAGCCTTTTAGGAATTCCGTATTTGGGAGGAGCCCGACAAAGACGAATACACCATCAGTCTCGATTGTCTTTTCCTCGCCATTTTCAACGACGCGCACACCAGTTACTTTCCCGTCAGTTGTGACGATCTCTTTGGTTGGCGTCTGCTTATGGACAGTGATTTTTCTCTCATCGATGTATTTTTGCAATTCATCGACTAGCACATCACTTGCCCTAAAGTCGCTACGCACAACCATATCAATATGCGAGGCAAACCGCGTCAAAAAGATTGCTTCCTGCACTGCCGAATTGCCGCCACCGACAACAACCAGCTTCTTGTCGCGATAAAACGCACCGTCGCATGTCGCACAGTAATGGACGCCTCTGCCAAAGTATTCTTCCTCACCAGGGACGCCAATTTTCTTGTACTCGCTACCTGTGGCAATGAGTACCGTCTTTGCCTCGACTTCTTTGCCGTCAACAACGACCGTCTTTGTTGCACCATTATCGCGAATTTCTGACACATCACCAAAATCAATTACTGCACCGAATCGTTCAGCCTGCTGTTGCAGCTGACCGGCCAAGATCATGCCTTCGATACCATCCGGAAAACCAGGGTAATTATCTACTTTGTCAGTGATTGCCGCTAGGCCGCCAACGACTGATTTTTCGTACAAAATTGTCTCGATATCTTCGCGCGTTGTATAGATCGCTGCTGCCAGCGCGCTTGGCCCGGCACCAATCATGACGACATCGTGAATAGTCGTATCACTACTGGGCTGCATATGCATCCAATACTTCTTGAGTTATTGCTGGCTGGGTAAATGTCTTGAGCATACGGATCGGCACTACTACAAATTTTATCGGTGAGTTTGGCTTGATCGATCCGCTACCCGTCTCGCCATAGGCATCCTCCGCTTTAATCGAGAGTTCATAGATGCCGCCGATCTTCTTGCCTTTCATCATATTGCCCCAGCCCGTGATGACGCTGCCTGGTCGCACGATAAGCGGTGACTTCAGGCTGTCTTTCTCGATCGAACCATCAAAGATATCACCATCTGGTGTCCAGCCAATATAGTATGTCGCATAGGTCGAATCATCACCGATAGCCTCGCCCTTCCCTTGCTCGATCGTCTTACTCGTTGTCTCGGTGAGGCTTTTTGCGTCAAATTTGCCGACGCGTAACTTCTTTTGCTCGTTGACAGTCGCAAAATACTTTTTCGAAAGCGCGTTTTGTTCATTATCGAGCTCCCCCTGCTGAGCGTCAGTGTCTTTTTGGTACTGTGCTGCCTTTGACTGATATTCAGCCAGTGCTGCCTGGCCTTTCTGTTGCTCCTGCGACGCAAGGATCATCACCACAAAGCCGACGACCGTACCTACAGTCATCGCAATCGTGATCACCCAAATACCGGTGCGCTGCGCCCTACTTGTTGCCATATATTCTCCCTATATGTATTTGATTGCAGTTACATTATAGTATAGCAAATATGGAAAGTACTTGGCTACTTTGCACCGATAATGTGAATCATACGCTACCATTCGCATGATCGCATAGTTTGGTTATAAGGACCGACTGCCACAAAACAACCCGTCCCATAGGTAATAGAGGTCCAAGCCCCGCTCGGTATAGTATGCTGCGTCCAACTTTGCCCATTCGTAGAAGTTCCTACGGAATTATAGGAAATACTCACAAAGCGTCCACCCCCATAGGCTATAAACTGCATTCCAGGCCCATCAGTATACTCCGTCCAATGTATACCGTCAGTAGATGTCATAGAATAACTACCACTCACAGCCACGAAGCGGCCGTTGCCGTAAGTAACCGTCGACCAATTGCGATTCGGTACGGCGTCTGCTGTCCAGGTTTGCCCATCAGTGGATGTCATAACACCGTTCATACTAACTGCTACAAAGCGGCCATTGCCGTAAGTAACTGAACCCCAATCGTCATTGCCGTAAAATGATGGCTCAGCATGTGCCGTCCAATTCATACCGTCAGTGGATGACATTATTCTATTGTAGGCGAAGGGCAGGTTATCATCTCTATAACCGACTGCTACGAAGCGGCCGTTGCCATAGGTGATAGAATTCCACTTCCCTACCGGTACATTACCTGCCCACGTCCAGCTTTTACCATCAATGCTCGTTGCCGCAACCCCGGATACTTCTTCTGGGCCACTACCATAGTCAACAAAGCTTGGACCGACTGCCACAAAGCGGCCGTTGCCGTAAGCAACAGAATTCCATGCATGAGATTGTCCGTTGTTATCTATGTTCCAACTCTGCCCGTCAGTGGATGACATACTACCTCCAGGCCGAACCGCCACGAAGCGGCCGTTGCCGTAAGTAACAGCCTCCCAAAGACCCCCATATCCACCAGATACAGAATTGGCTGCCCACTCCTCACCGGCAGTTGTTGGAGCTTCCCCAGGTCCCCCCGCACAAGTCCCCTGCACCGGCGTCTTCTGGTCGGTGGTGTTCATGTAGTAGGTGAGGGTTGGGTAGGTTTTGCTTTTGGCTTCTATGCAGAATGAGGAGGCAGAGCCTTCTATGTAGGTGAGAGTGACATTAGAGCTAGATTTAAAGAGGCTAGCATTAGTTCCTGATCCATCAAAGGTAGAATTAGCGGTGAGTAGTGGATAGCCATTGCCAAAGTTCTTTTTGCTTTCCATGGCAGAAGCTAGGTTGGTAAGATCGCTTTTGAGTTCATTGGCTGCCATGGTCTTGCGCCAGGTGCCGTAGCCGACGGCAGAGAGGGCTGCCAGGATGGCGATGACGGCGATGACTATGACGAGTTCTATGAGGGTGAAGGCACGCGAGGTGCTACGGTGTTTTTCGTGGACGGTCATTTGGTACTAGACTAACATAAGCAGTAAAGGTATAGCAAATACGATACATCTACTAGCCTATGGCAAGAGAGGGCCAGTGCCCAACATCACGCAAAGCAGCAAGACCTGCCACATAGCGGTCTTAAACATGTGCCGTGACCATGCATTGGTATCTTTTGCCCGGAGACCAAGTAGCGCCAAGTATATCCAGTAGAACCCAGCAATGAGCATCATATAAAAGTACAGCCAGCCGGTATAGCCAAATACCGTCAAGAGCAGTGTCGTCGCGACATAAAGGATTGTATAGATAAATATCTGGACTATCGTGGAATGGACTCCGTGGACTACCGACATTAGCGGAACCTTTGCAGCCTTATACTCCTTGAGCCGGTAGATCGAGATAGAGTAAAACTCTGGAAACTGCCAGAAAAACATGATGAGAAATACCAGCACCAATCCTGTATCAATCTGCCCATCGACAGAAGCGTACCCGCCTGCGGCTGGCAGCGCGCCACTAACCGCTCCAACGGCCGTACCGTGCACCGACGCACGTTTTGTCCACCGTCCATAGAGCCACACATATGTGACAAACCCAGCAATCCCAATCGCAACCGTCAGCCAGTTTGTCCAAACCGCGAGCACTACTGTACCAATAATGAAAAGTGCCCAGGAAAAAACAAGATTGCCTCGCGGATCCACCTCACCAGTGACACTTGGACGCTTTTTTGTGCGCGCCATCTTGGCATCGATATCACGATCATAATAGTTGTTGAGTGCGCATGCGCCGCCCACGACAAGTATCATACCGACAGTCATCGCAGCAAAGACCACCCAGTCGTACCGTCCGGCCGACGCAAGGAAATATGCCGCTACAGCCGTCAGGACATTGCCGTACAGCACACCCGGTTTCATCAACTGGTAGTAAGCACCTGTCTTGATCAAACTAGAAACCTTCTTTGTTTTGCTGGATCATGTACTCTTGCATGCCCTCAGGCCCCATGCCCATGCGATAGTTGAGATTTATCATGACCCAAAGCGAACCGACAACAACGATCGATAGCGTCAGTATCGTGAAGTAAAGACTCCAGCTGCGCCAACGCGGCTTCATGTCGCCCGAAAGATGGAGGAAACTAACCAGCTGTACCACAAATTGTACGACCGCAAGCACCATGACGACTAGACTAATGCCAAAGACCGATCCAGGCCAATGATGCGTCACGGCAAAATAACTTAGTAGCGTCAAGCCGAGTGCCAGCACGGCACCGACGAGATACCGCGAAATAACCTGTTCGAATGATTCTCGTCTCATAACAGCCCTCCGATCAAGTACACTACCGCAAAGATAAATATCCAGATGATATCAAGAAAGTGCCAAAAAAGTGCAAATAGCCCAAATTTTCGCTCCAGATTTTCTTCTTGGTCACGCTTTCTGATAGTCAGAAGAAGTACTACAGCCCAGATGAGTCCGATAGAAATATGCAGACCGTGAGTTCCGACGAGCGTAAAGAAGCCTGACAAAAATGCACTGGCCTGCCACGAATTGCCTTCATGTGCTAGCTTGGTAAACTCATACAGCTCAAGCGCCAAAAATGCCGCACCCAGGATAATCGTCATGAAAAGAAGCGACTTTGCCAGGTCAGTCTTTTTGAATCGATAAGCTGCCGCTGCCACGCCACACGTTACGCTGCTGGCAAGCAATATGATCGTTTCAGCCAAAGCATACGAGGGATCAAGAATATCCCGACCGCTCACGCCACCTGCTGTCGCGTCTTTGAGAATAAAGAATGTCGCAAACAAGCTGGCAAACAAGATCATGTCCGTCATCAGATAAATCCAGAGTCCGAAATTTGCTTTGTCAGTCTTCACTGCTACTTCATTCATACCTTTGCCTCCCGCTTGAGTTCAGCAACCGTGATGATCCGCTCGGTATCATCATCCATCGTTCTGATGATAATCAATGCGATCAACCCGATACCCGCCACTACTACCAGCCACCATATATGCCAGATGACACCAAAGCCAAACAGTCCAGCGGCTACCGCTACATAGATGCCTAGGGCACTATTCTTGGGTACCGCCACATCTTCTGTTATTTCACCATCGACATCTTTTAGTCTGTTTTGTTTTCGGTACCAGAGCTCGTCTAGAGCGTGCACTTTTGGAAGAACCGCAAAGTTGTACTCTGGCGCAGGACTAGCAGTCATCCATTCGAGCGTCCGTCCGTCCCATGGATCGCCTGTTGTGTCGCGTAGCTTGTTGCGCTGCTTGATACTTACAAATAGCATCAATACCATCGTTGCTACACCGAGACAGATAAGACCGACACCGACTGCCGAAACGATAAAGAATGGCACCCATGTCGGATCGGTGTAGTGATCAATACGCCGAACTGCGCCCATTAGACCAAGAGCATACAGCGGCATAAACGCCAGTAGAAAACCGAGCTGCCACAAAACCGCAGCGAGTTTTCCAAGAGTCTCGTGGAGCTTAAACCCAAATATCTTTGGCCACCAATATGTCAGGCCGGCGAAGAAACCAAAGACGACGCCGCCAATGATGACATTGTGGAAATGCGCGACCAAGAACATCGTATTGTGCACCTGAAAATCAAGAGCCGGTATCGACATAAGCACGCCTGTCACACCACCGATAGTAAATGTAAAGACAAAGCACATAAACCACCACATCGCTGCAGAAAAATGGATCTGACCCCGGTACATCGTAAATAGCCAGTTAAATATCTTTACTCCTGTCGGGATCGCAATAATAGCTGTCATTATTCCAAAGAATGCATTGACGTCAGCGCCAGCTCCCATCGTGAAGAAATGATGCTGCCAGACGATAAAGCTAAAGAACATGATTGCCAAAAGTGCCGCCACCATTGTTGGATAGCCAAATAGTCTCTTGCGACTGTAGGTTGCCACTATCTCTGAATAGATACCAAATGCCGGCATCACGAGAATATAGACTTCCGGGTGGCCCCACGCCCAAATCAAGTTGATGTACATCATCGGATTACCACCAAGATCGGATGTAAAGAAGTGCATGCCCATCGTTCGATCAAGCGTCAGCATAGCCAGTGTGGCCGTAAGGATCGGAAACGCCATCATGATAAGCGTTGAGGTCACAAGAACACTCCAAGCAAATACCGGCATCTTCATCAAGGACATACCTGGGGCACGACATTTGATAATCGTCACAAAGAAGTTTACTCCCGAGAGCAGGCTTCCCACACCAGCTATCTGTAAGCTCCATATCCAATAATCAACGCCTGGCCCGGGATTATACTCGAGTCCAGTCAATGGTGGGTAGCCGAGCCAGCCACCATTTGAAAAGCCGCCAAAGACTAGCGCAAAATTACACAAAATCATTCCAGCTGCAAACAGCCAAAAGCTAACGGAATTGAGCCAAGGGAAAGCCACGTCACGCGCTCCGAGCATGAGTGGCAAGGCAACATTGATCAACCCAAACATCAATCCCATTGCGACAAAGAAGATCATAATCGTACCATGTGCAGTAAAGACCTGCTGGAACGTATCGCTTGAAAATAGACCGCTCTGATCCCCGACGCTAACCGCTGTATGAGCACGCAGCATGATCGCATCTGACAGGCCGCGCACCATCATAATGATTGCTACTGCGATGTACATGATCCCGATCTTCTTAGCATCAAGTGATGTCACAAATTCCCAGAGAAAACGCCATTTTTTGAAATATGTCACCATTATCAAGACAGCGATTAAGCCAAGAGGCATACCGATAGCCGCTCCAATCGTCGCCGGCTCTTGCGGTAAATAGTCAAGCGACATGCGGCCGATAAGTATATGCATTAGATCATTCATGATGTGCTCCGTCGTGCATATCCATACCCATCTTCATGTCAAGTATCTGATGGTACAGTTTCTTATCAGTGAGTTTATAAACCCGGTCTGTTTTCTCAGTACTCGGCTCTGAGAGCTTATGATATTCTGCCATATCGAGAGACGTGGTTGATTTTTGTGCGATTTTTATCCATGCTTCAAAATCGTCTTTCGTCATGGACCGCACAGTAAATTTCATATCAGCGTAGCCTTTGCCATTGATATTTGTCGAATAGCCGCCGAACTCGCCTGTTTGATTTGCCTTTAGATTTAGCTGTGAGTCCATGCCATTCATCGCATAAATCTGCGAACCCAGGGCCGGCACCCAAAATGCACTCATTGGCGCATTGGCAGTCAGATTGAAGTGAATCGGTGCTTTCTCGGCAACCGGCAGTTGATTTAATGTTGCAATTCCGTAGTCAGGATAGATAAACAGCCATTTCCACTGCAGTGCGACTACCTGAACATTGATCGTTTTTTGGTCGGACGCCAGACGCTTGTACGGATCAAGTGCATGCGAGGTCTGCCACGTTACCACAGAAAGTACACCAATCATAGCAATCGGAATCCCCCACCAAAATGCTTCAAGCACGTTATTCTTATGCCAATCTGGGCGATAGGTACGTTTCGAACGCGGATTCTTCTCACTATAGCGCCACGCAAACATCCCGAGCATGGTGTAAACCGGAATCACTACAAGCGCGCTGAGACAAAGGGTAAATATCAGGAGATTTCGCTGTTGATCGGCGATCTCTCCGCTCGGACTCAAGACATCAAAGTGAGCATTCCGCACCATCAGCCAAGCGCCGACAGTCAAAAAAACTGCAATAAGCACGCCAATAATTGCCCCTACTCCCCGTTTCATTACTTTCATCATACCGCTTAGAACCCTAAAGTGCAATCACAAAGTTGTCCCTATCCGAAGCTCACAGATATAACTACCATAAGCTTGACATAATTTTAAAAGTTCGCTATGCTCGTACTTGTGTCTTTTTATGTGTGAGATAAAAAGTACACAGTTTCACCTCTGTTATTGAATATTACTAAGTCGTCTGATACTGGCGCATAATGGGGGTATAAGGAGGAAAATTAATGCGTAAAATTACGCCACTTCTGGTGGGTCTATTTGTTATGCTTACGCTAGCAACATTTGGCTCGCCAGCTGCTCAGGCAGCACCACACACAAACACTAAAAAAACGTACCACAAAGTACAGCCCGGCGATTCACTTAGTTTGATCGCTGAAAAATATGACACAGTCTGGACGCGCATCTACGATGCAAATACGTCGGTTTCCAATCCAGACATCATCAACCCTGGACAGAAATTACGTATCCCAACAAAAAATGAGAAACTAAAATCACGATCGATAGCACAGCCAACTGCAACTACTACATATTCGGCTACACCTGCTCAATCGTATGCTAGCTCACAGCCAGCGCGCAGCAAGTCATACGCTGGCAACAGCGTATGGGACAAGCTGGCGCAGTGCGAAGCCGGTGGAAACTGGAGCACCAATACTGGCAATGGCTACTATGGTGGACTGCAGTTTGCTCAAGGCACCTGGGCCGCTCATGGCGGCAAAGGATCAGCCGCAAATGCAAGCCGCGAAGAACAAATCGCTGTGGCCAAGCGTGTCCAAGCCTCGCAAGGATGGGGTGCCTGGCCAGCCTGCTCTGCAAGACTTGGTCTGTAAAAATACATAGACTATAGAGAAACATCCGGTTCGCCTCACGCGCGGTCTACCGGATGTTTTATTTTTCTAGATTCGCTCTGCTTTGTATGCCCGATTGCGGCATCAGCTGCAAGATCAGTCAGCTTCGTCACGTCATCTTCTCGCAACGTCCGCTCATGGCTCGACACCTTGATGCGTAGCGTGATTGTCTTTGCCGACGTGTCATCACTTGGTTGATAGATACTTATCGGCGATATATCGACCGAAAGCTTGCCCGCTTGATCATAGATAGCTTGCGCTACTTCTTTGTAGAGCTTTTCGTACGTCACGTCATTTGCTACCCTCAACGAAATATCTTGAGTGATGCTCGGATATTTCGATAAAACTTGATACGTCCGCCGGGGACTCCGTATTGCCTCAAGATGAATCTCAAACCCTGCGGTAAATTCGGGTAGCTTCAAGGACTTTCGCACTTGCTGCCGAAACTCACCCACAACTCCGTATATCTGACCTTCCTTGATGATCGCAGCTGAACGTTTTGGTTCGTATGGCGCGGTCAATTGCTGCCCCCACTGGTCGTTTGACATGTCTAACGCGTCCAGTGGCACGATCTCAGATGATTCTATATCTGTTATCTTACTCAAATACTTTTTTGCGGCGTAAAAGGCTGCACCTGCCGGCTCCTGTTTGTCGCTATATGAGATAACAAATGCGAGATGGCTGTCTTCGTTTGGAATTTCTGGCTCAACTTCGTCCATTTCTCCCTTAAAATGTGTCTTGCCAAGCTCAAAAATGGCAAACTTGTCATAACCAGCCCGCGCATTCATACGAATCTTGTCGAGCAAACTTGGTGTCAGACTCAAGCGATAATACTGCAGATCAGGACTCAATGCGTTGGAGAGACGAAATGCATGCCCTGTATCTTGCCCGACTTTCTCCATCAGATTTTTATGGACAAAAGTGTATGTTAAGACTTCGTTTGTGCCCGCGCATGACAGGCTTTCTCGAATCGATTGTTTTACGTCACGCAATTCATTTTTTGGTGCTGGCTTCATACTGCGCATTGGCAATTCGCGCGGTAGCTTGTCAAAGCCATAGAGTCGACCGACTTCTTCGACGATGTCTTCGGGTACTTCTAAGTCAGTTCGCCAGAACGGTGAGAATACTTCAAAATACGTATCATGATCATCTGGAGAGTCAACATGAATCTCGACGTTCGTCAGTAGTTTTGTAATCTCTATATTTTGCAGTCTCAAACCTAGTCGATCATTAATGAATTTTTCATTCAGTCGCACTGGATCGCCAATCGTAGGTGTTCCCATGCCAAACACTTCACTCGCCAGCTCGGCTGGCGAAACATCTTTGATACTATTTATCAGCAAGCGTATGATGCGATCGTTCTGGAGCGGTGACTGGCCTTTGTTGAAGCGTGTCAGTGCGTCTGTAAACACACCGTGGCGCATACTGCTTTTGCGTGCTGCGTACATATCAAACGTCGCAACTTCAAGCACGATATTTTTTGTATCTGCAGAGACCTCACTATTACCACCGCCCATGATGCCGCCAAGCCCAATCGGACCTTCGCCGTCCGCAATGACAATATCGTCACTCGTCAGCTGGTATTCTTTACCATTGAGCAGCTTGATCTTCTCACCATCTTTTGCCATGCGCGCGCCAATTTTCTGACCGCGTATTTTGTCATAATCATACGCGTGAGTCGGCTGTGCAGCCAGCAACATTATATAGTTCGTCACGTCGACAATGTTGTTGATCGCTTTGCTGCCCATCGCCACAAGCGCACATTGCAGCCACAACGGACTTGGCTTTATCTCAACGTTCTTCATCACCGCAAACATAATACGGGGTACTTTATCACCAGCTTCATTGAAAACTTCGAGTTCAAGTCCTGTTCCACTCTCAAATTTCGGCGTATCAAGATACCAATTAGGACTAGTAAATGTATGTCCTAGGATTCCAGCGATTTCACGTGCCACACCGAGTTGACCAAACAGATCGGGACGATGAGTAAACATCTTGTTTTCAATGTCGATGATTGTGTCATCGAGTCCATAAACTGCGGCAAAACTTGCGCCAGGTTTTATCTCGCTCGTCTGCGGCCGCCATTCATCTGGATTAATTTCGATAATGCCATCGTGATCGCCATTGATCGCCAATTCATCACCCGCTGCGAGCATGCCATTGCTCATCACACCGCGTAGTTCACGCGCACCGAGCTTAAATTCATCATCAGTTCCGTACGTGCTTGGCACGATACTTTCTGGTGGCAGCCATACAGCCCACATATCTGCATGCACATTCGGCGCGCCACATACGACTTGAATCAACTCTCCAGTTCCTGCGTCAATCTTACAGACATTCAGTCGATCGGCATCTGGATGCTTCTCGCACTCAACAACTTTTACAATTTTTGCATCTTTATACTTTGCACCGAGATCAATCACTTCATCCACGCCACCAAGCTGTTCATTGATTCGCTTCACTAGCTCATCGACTGGCGGCAAGTCGAAATTAATATATTGCTTAACTGTGTTTAGGCTAACTTTCATATGATACTTCTTATTGTACCAGCGATTAGCTCAGCGAGCGGCCTTTCTGACTCCTCGGCAAAATGAATACCATCCTCACCTGGCTTCGAGACAGTTGCAGCATCAAGAGATAGCACCCCCTTTTCTTTAGCTATTTGCTCAATGACAGCGGTAAGTTTTTTCGACTCTTGCATTGATTCAGTATCGTAGTAGCCTGTATAAAATTCCGCAAATCGCGGCGCACGGTCATCAATTTCTATTGGACTGATGAGTATGATTTTCGGACTATCGCCAGATTTCGTCTCGCCATACTCACGGACATCATCGATAAGTCCACCAAGTGCAGTGGCAATATCTCCCGCAGAACGACGATACTCAATCTTCAAGTCGTTAGTGCCAAGCATGATAGTAACAATATCAATAGGATTATGGCTATGTAAGCACGGTGCTAAATAAGTTTTACCGTTACGCCCCGGCTTACGCTCATAATCAAGATCTGTTGTGCGACTACCTAAACCTTCTTCAATCACGTAGTAGCTACTACCTAGGAGATTCTGCAATACTCCAGTCCAGCGCACATCCACTTCATAACGTCCGGTTTTATCCGGCTTCTGTCCATAAGTATTCGAATCGCCATAGCATAGAACTTTAATCGCATCTGGATTAGTATTCATTACGCCTGCTTCCTATTTATCACAATTTCAGACACCTCCACACCCTTAGGCAAATCAAGAAGCTGCTTAACTAGTTTTGCTATATCCTTTGGATCCATCCAATATTCACCGTTTGCGGTGGGATCGTTGCCTAAGTCCTTTTCGAACAGCTTCGTTTGCATTCCACCAGGCATGACATTTATCACCCGTGATTTAGTAGCCTTTAAAGCATCTTGCAAACTCTCCGCATACCCACGCTGAGCCCATTTTGATGCAGCATATACTGCATGCGCCGGATTCCCTTTTGTTGCCGCAGTCGACAGTATATTCACTATATCAGTCTCATCCGCCCGGATCCTGTCGATCAACCCAGAAGTAAGCAGAATATTTGACTTCACATTCGTCGCCATGAGCTGCTTGATCGTATCTTCCGTGATTTGACCGATAGGTTCTTCGCTATAGACTCCGGCATTATTAATAATGACTTCAAGTGGTTCCTCGATAGCTGCAACCTCATTTGCAGCTGCATTAATTTCTTCACCTTTCGTAAGATCATGAAGAAGATTAAAGTCGGCTACAGCGCATTCTCTGCGTGAAATATTAACAACCAGCTTACCCGCATCTTTAAAGATTTTGGCTAGTTCATAGCCAAGGCCATCACTCGCCCCAGTGACAACTATCATTGATTTATTTCCTCGTTTAGTGCAATTACTTGAAAACCGTACTTCTGCACATCTTCTTCCGGCCACCAGTCAAGTTTTTCGAGCTCTTTGGTACGAATTACCGCTCCGACTTTACGCCGCATACTCCGACCAGTTGGCTGCCGAGTTTCGTCGTTTAGTTCGATCAGCTCCAAGATGTCACCCTCATTGCACTGCCAGTCGGCCAAACGAACTTCGTATGTTTTGTCGCCAGAAAGAATTTTATCAAAATATTTTTTCAGAACTTTTTTGCTATGAGTGACGCTCATGGCTTTTTTAGTCTTTTTTGCTACATTAGGAGTATCACCATGACCAGATACGCCTAAGGTCTCGACCGACCGCCGACGCTGGTCTTTTTTGTATTTTAACTCACCTTCGAAGATGCTGAATTTTTTACTCACTGCACGCTCCGTATCTTTGCCTGGATCTCGTCGAGTCTTTCATTACTCATCTTTGGGCCTTCGGCGGTCGTTAGCCATCCTTGGTATTCTTCATTAAACTCTTTGTGCGGTGACCATACGCCGGTCTCATCGGCTAGTTTGCCGTGCAGTGGAATCAGCTTCGCATGCACGTGTGCAACACCCGTGCCTTCAAATACCAATGCAACTCGTGATGTATCAAATGCTTTTTCGAGGATATTTGCTACTTTCTTCACAGCAAGCATATAGCGTGTGTAAAAATCGTCATCGATCGAAAAAACATAATCACCAGCATTCTTTTTAGGGATCACGACTGTGAAGCCAGGCGTATTTGGAAACGGCGTCAGAAATGCCAGAAACTCATCATTTTCCCAGACTTGCCAGGACTTCATCTTACCAGAAATGATGTCATCGAAAATCGTCATTTGTCGAACTCACTTTCGTTGATGAGCCTTACTTCATGCTCGTTTGCGTCATCGTATTCTGGTGTTGTTACGAGCACCATTTTCATTTTTCCGTAGTAATACATCTTGTGCTTTGGCGGAACAACTACTAAATCGCCTTTTGCGACCTCATACTTATCCCCGTCGATGACATATACTCCTGAACCCTCCACAATAAACCATTGGTAGGTGCTTACGCCGCTGTACCATTCTTGCATGTGCCCTTTTTCTACCTCTTCGTACACGACTGTCGAAGGTGCTTCTGTATCGTAGAGCGTGATATCAACGCCAAATTTGTGAATCTGGCGCGCTTCGTCTTTCTTGACGATATAACTCATTAAAACTGCCTCAAAAAATCTAACTTTGCGCTTTCGAAATGACGGACATCTTCGATGCCATTTTTCATCATCACCAGACGGTCGATACCGCAACCAAAAGCAAAACCGGTGTATTCATTTGGATCAATATCAGCGGCTTTCAGAACATTCGGGTGGATCATCCCGCAACCGAGCAGCTCCACCCAGCCTTCACCAGAGCAGACTTTACAATCTGCTTTTTTACCTTCACAGAACGGACAACTTAGTGCGAACTCAAATGATGGCTCTGTGAATGGGAAGTAAAACGGATTAACGCGCACTTCAAGCTTTTTGCCATAATATTCTTCGAGGAATTTCTGCAACGTTGCGATGAGCATACCAGCGTGCACACCCTTTGCTACATAGACACCCTCAACCTGATAAAAGGTGTGCTCATGACGAGCATCAAGGTCTTCATTGCGAAAGACACGATCTGGCACAACAGCTGCAATTGCTTCATCGTTTTCGAGATTTATTTTATACTTTCGCAGAATACGATTCTGCATAGTGCTAGTGTGTGCCGGTGCAATGAACGGATCTCCATCCGCATCTTTTTCTTGTGTCATGAAGGTGTCGTAATCATCGCGCGCCGGGTGGCCTTTCGGAAAATTCAGCGACTCAAACATATGGTATTGGTCATCGATCTCACGCGATTCTTCGACCACAAAGCCCATGCGCTGGAAGATATCCGATAGCTTTGCAATTTCTTGCATGAGAGGATGAATTGAGCCATGTTCGCTAGGCAGCAATTCAGGAATTGATGCGTTCACGTCCATTGGCGCAGTCACATCAATCGGCGACAATTCGACTTCTTGATCAAGCTCCGCCGCGACTTTGTCCTTTAGCTCTTGGCTCAACGCGTTCACTGCTTGACCATACTCGCGGCGCTGCTTGGGAGCAATATCTTTGATCGAAGCAAGCAGTTCTTTGAGCTCTGGAGCCTTTAATATCTCGCGCTTGTCTTGCAAAGACTCATAGCGCGCAAGTAGTTCCTCTCGAGTTTTACTGATTTTTTCCATTGTGTATTAGTATACAAAAGATTGCCTCATGATAACAGAGACTTTGCAGCAAATAAAACTATGGTGCAACCGCTTTGATAGAAAAGAGTATCAAAATAACAACAGCAAAAGCCGCAATAAGTATCCACGCCCACGCCAAGCTTGTCGTGCGTTTGGTACCTTCGAGATAGGCCGAATCATCGACACCATCCATTGGCTTACCATCGGTGGCAGCTTTCTTTTTTGCCTTTTCAGCGAGATCGGCCGCTACTTTTTGCTGCAGCTTGGTGCGCGTATTTTCCTGATTTACAAATAAGGCCATGCCTTCATTGTACAACAAAGTGTGCTATACTTTAGCCATATTCTATAGTAAGGAGGGAATATAATATGGCAACCAGAAAAACTGCTGCGAGTAGCAAAAAAACGACCGTGACTCGCAAAAAAGCGGCTCCCGTCGCCAAAAAAACAAGTACAAATGTAACGACTGTTGCGGCGTCCGCTTCATCAAGTAGGTCACGTAGCAATGCGAGCACACTACCAAACAATCTCGTCAATATTCTTCTTGCCGAGCTTGTTGGGACATTCGTGCTCACAAGCGTTGCGCTCATGACTGCAAGTGATGTCGTGCCACTTTATGTAGGTTTGACACTCGTCGTGCTTGTGCTCGCCATCGGTGGCGTCTCAGGTTCGCACGTCAACCCAGCAGTCACATTTGGCCTATGGGCG
Organism: uncultured Candidatus Saccharibacteria bacterium; assembly: GCA_964407405.1. GTDB lineage: Bacteria > Patescibacteriota > Saccharimonadia > Saccharimonadales > Saccharimonadaceae > JASLCR01. The sequence continues at coordinate 72,565 of CAYOVH010000003.1, forward strand.
GCACGCAAACTAAAGACCGCGCTTGTGCCGTTCTACTGGATAGCACAATTTATCGGTGCAATGGCTGCTGTGCTCGTCGGCAACGCCGTCTCAGGTACAAAGCTATCGCTTGATTTCGGTCATTTCGGTACTTTTGCATGGCCAATTTTTTTCGCTGAACTTGTCGGAACAGCGATTTTCATTTTTGGTCTAGTTAGTGTACTCAACCGAACTGATCTTTCGCTCAACGCAAAAGGATTTGGCATCGGCCTGTCACTCTTCGTTGGTTTGATCGTTGGTGGTACATTCTTCACACAGGCCCGAACAGCTGGCATCAGCAACTACCAGACAGCTGCTCAGAAAAACAGCGATGCTGAGATTCCACACGCAGTATATGTAAAGGGTGTAACGCTCAACCCAGCGATCGCATTGGCTTCGACTGAAAGCACAAAAGGACAACTAACTAGTGGCAGCACAACTGATGGCGAGAAGCAATATTCACGTCTAGGCTGGGAGGTGATCCTTTCGACACTCGTCGGTGCAGCACTTGGCGGCAATCTTGCATTGCTCGTCGGCTACCGTTTCCGTTCATAATTTTGAGCTGAGGCAAAATACTAGAACTCCCGGAAAAGTCTCCGGGAGTTTTGCTTTATCCATCCGATGAGGGCTTATCGAGAGCGATAGGCTCGACTCCTTCGCTATTGCCAGAAATCTTCACGATATCTTTGTCGACTCGCGCCAGCTGTTTATGTGCGTTGTTGAAATGTCCGACTGTTGCCCCAAGAGACACGCCGAGTTTCTGCATATATTGATCAAATCCATGCAGGTGCTTGCCAAGCTGCTCAACATTTTTCCTGATAATCTCGGTATCTTTTTGAATCTCGAGACTACTCAATCCTTGGGCAATGATCTGCAACATAGCCGAGAGCGTACTCGGTCCAACGATCGTGACGCGCTTGTCGACCGCTGCATACTGCATCAAATCACGCCCGTTTACACCTGCTGCACCGACTTTATTTGCTAGCAAATCATAATAGATGGCTTCTGACGGGATAAACATCAGTGCTTGGCCAAGAGTACCCTTGCGTCCATTGATATATTTTGCCGTTTCATCGATACGTTTCTTTAGATCGTCTTTGAATACCTTTTCAAGAGCTGCACGATCTTCTGCTTTTGCTTCGACAAGACGATTGTAGTTTTCGAGAGAAAATTTGCTATCGATCGGTAGTATCTTGTCATCAAGATGGATGATTGCATCAACTACCATACCTTCGCCAAGTCGATACTGAAGCTCAAATGTCCCTGGCGGCAACATATTCTCCAATATCTGCTTCAGATAAAACTCGCCAAGCACGCCCCGTTGTTTCGGATTTGCAAGTACGTTCTGTAGCGTCTTTAGCTCATCGGCTACGTCGACAACGCGCCGATTTGTCTCATCCAACTTGGCGAGCCGCTCTGTCACGTTGCTAATCAACTTAGCACTCTCCGAGAGCTGCTTGCCGACTGCTTGCTGAACAGCTGCATTGTTACGTTCAAGCTTGTCTCCAACCGCCTTATTAAGCTCATTCACCGTCCGCGTTAGCTCTGTGACGTCACTTTTAATCAATGTCAGGCCGTCGCCAGTCTTAAGTTCTTTCATGCGATTGCTCAACAAAAAAATCACCGTGCTCAATCCGACGATGCTGATACCCAAAATAATAACTAGAAATACTTCCATACACTTACCAGTATACCACTAGCGATTTTACTTTAGACGAGCATCAGTCGCACGATAATCACCAGCACAACTGAGATAATAAGTGCGGTCACAAAGTTACGGATTTGGACGATCCAAGCAAACAAAAGATAGCCGAGTCCAAAGATAATCGCCGTCATCAATACCCCGCCCCACCATGGAAGTGTCACCGATAGAGGTAAAACACTCCAGAGCCCGGTTGTAGCGACTAGTACCACAAGTAGTGGTCGAAATACTCGCGTCTGTACAAGCGCAATCAGTGCTCCGAATGCCGCTAGGATCATTGCGACAATATTTGAAAAGGCCAGTTTGTCTGCACAGCGACCAACTATCCGCACATTGTCTGAGCAAAGTGTAGGCGTAAAGATATATTTATCGAGCAAGACAAAGAGTGCCATGGCCGCAAGCCCCACAACTGCGCCGATAATAAAAATCCGGAGTCCATCGCTCCACGACATAATCGTTACTCCCGGTTGCTTCTGCTTGACCACCTTCATTGTAGCCATCTGAATCATCTCCCAATTTCAAGTATTGAGACTATTGTACATGTTCTTTGAGTTTTTTGCGAGTCAATGGTTTTGTGCGATGATGCTTGCGTTTATCCACCTGTAGATACCATGGGATACCGACCAAGGCAATAATAAAACCACCAAGAACATCAAGAGGCGTGTGTACCAACGCCACAACACGGCCGACGGCTACGAGTAGCGTCAATACGAGCAAGATGGTTGCTAGTTTCTTGCGCCGCGTCTCAAACCACACTGCAAGGGTGATGGCCATGCAAAATAGCACATGATCTGATGGGAATCCGGGATTGTCGAGATAGTACGCACCGGCCTGAACACCAAGCAGCTGGAATGGTCGCTCAAGTGCCGGCTGATAGATTGATGCGATCAATGTTGCCACAAGATATGCCGTCAGACCTGCCATAAGAATACGACTATAGCTCTCAAGCCGATGCCCCTTGGGGATTAACGTGAGTAGGGCCCACCCGCCGAGCAAGACAACTGGTATAATAAACCCGTCAGCGAGAAGTTTTACAAGAACCGTATGCATAAGCTCATTATAACACTCAACCCCCGCGTGCTATAATCGTAGCAATGTCAGAAAACGAATCTCCTATCTCAAATTCGCGCCTCAATAGCATGCGTGCCGCTGTGCTTGGTGCCAATGACGGCCTCGTTTCTACATCAAGTATCGTAGTAGGTGTCGCTGGTGCTGGATTAGACCGCAATGCAATCTTTACTGCTGGCATGGCGGCCCTTGTCGCTGGCGCGCTATCGATGGCTGTCGGTGAATACGTCTCTGTTTCATCTCAGAGCGACGCTGAAAAAGTGCATATTCGTAAAGTGCACGGTGGAGATATGTCGGCCCACGATATTACCAACCCTTTCCAAGCAGCATTTGCGTCGCTCGTTTCATTTACTATAGGGGGACTTATACCTTTCTTGGTGATCATCCTTTCGCCAGACCATATCGCAATCCCCGCCACATTCCTAGCTGTATTTCTTGCCTTACTCTTCACCGGCTACGCCAGTGCAACTGTCGGTGGAGCCTCCCGCCGTCGCGCAATGATCCGCGTAGTGACGGGTGGCCTGCTGGCGATGGCCATCACTTTTGCTGTTGGTGCAGCCTTTGGAACACTTGGAGGATAACTCCAAAGCCTAATCTAAAATTGAATATGTTTTTACGCACCGCATATTCTCACGTGAGGCTAGTGGATATGCTTCAGGAAGAAAGTACGAAATATGAACTACAGAATTTCAATTTTTGTCAGATCACCATTGAGGAAAACTGGTTCTAGTCCAAGTATCTCATCTATTAGTGGTGAGTCTTGAGGAATGCCATTTAAAATGTAGATCGGCTTTTCTAGATAAAATGCAGTAGACATCTCCATGAGAACATTGGGGCCAATGTAGTTTGCTTTTCCGTGTTTTTCATAGTTCATTACAAGAATTGCATCACTATTCTCAATTTCCTTAAAATGCCCACGTATCAATAATGCTTTGCCGTGATAGCCTTGTGAATCACTTTCCCAGCTTGAAACAATATCTTTGATATCCATTTCACCTGCCTTTATCTTTGCTGCCGTTTTAGGTAAGACAACTTCAAATCCCGCTTCCTCTAGCCTATAACTGAATTGAACGACTTGTTCATAGAATGCTGCACTGGCGCAAACTGCTAATTTCATTCAGTCATTATATCAAAAAAGACTTCGAGGCCGAAGTCATTTACGATACTAATGCTTGGCTACAGTCTACGAAAAATCTCGAACCTATTTCCAGCGCAATGCTGGCTGAGCCGTGCAGGCTCAGCCCCAACGCCTGCGCGGGCGACCGTTTGGATTTTTTCTCTAATTTGGCTGGGGATGAGGGATTCGAACCCCCGATCACGGGACCAGAACCCGCTGCCTTACCACTTGGCCAATCCCCATTAGCTCTATGATTGTAGCATTTTCGTCTTTGCCTCTCAAGTACGACGAGCTTTTATGTCGAGGCTTGTGAGTGTACCAACGACCGCTAATAGCAAAAACATCATACTCACCGATGGCAGTCCTAGAGGAATATCTACATGATTGCCAAAAAGTGGCACAGTGGCTTGCTCTACGCTATCAAGAGCAATAAACATAACACCTAGCCATACCAATGGCACCAGCCAAGCAAATATCCAAGCAAATATTCGCGCGAGCTTGCTCAGCGCAATAGGGAGGAAATACGGTAGCGATAATAGCTCGATCACCACGATGACCGCCAAAATTACTGGCAGCGAGCGCACCCAGCCTGCAGGTAGTAATACTCCAAGAATATCGGTCATCATATCATAGCCAAATAGCTGCAACGTCAGCATCACGACAATCACAAATGCAGCGCCATAAGACAGCGCACTCGCAAGCCTGTCCTTACGTATATAGAGACGAGAGGTTATCTTTTTCATAGCCCTATTGTACTACGAAATGATTCCCACGGGAGTTCACTCGTGTATTCTAAAAAGCGCATCGATAAAGACTCGTGTTGTATTTTTTGCATAAACGCTTGCGCTTTTTACTCAGCCCGGTACAATAACGGTAGCGACTCAAAAAACAAACACATTTTCAAATAAATAGTGGTCGCTCTACGATATCCACCACAACTTAACACCTCTCGACTCCGAGAGGTGTTTTGTGTTGCTAATGCTTACATACATGAGTATACTTGCTACTATGCAGAGGACTCTCCGCGGATTTACTATTGTCGAGCTCGTTATTGTCATAGCGGTTATTGCTATACTCGCATCAGTAACGATGGTAACGTATAATGGCGCGCAAGCCCGTGGCGAATATGCACGTGCTCAGACAGATATGAAGCATATCAGTGACGCCCTTGCTATCTATAGAGAACAAAACGGCGCCTACCCTATTCCTGCATCAAATGCCACGACATTTCAGCCGGCAGCGACTCAACTTACAAGCACCTTGACTCCAGGCTATCTTGATAGTGCGGACCTTTTGACGGCTAAGACTGGCTACGCCTACCTCTACCGCACCGACTCAAGCGGGACCGACTATGCCCTCATGCGTATCTATGGGACCACAAGTGCCAATTGCGCAACGTTGCCAAGCATTGAGTCAGGAGGCAATAGTCTCATGAAGACGACTGGAACTTGCTCAAACAAATCCTGGGGATACTGGTCCGACGGTGCTGCTAGCTGGTAGATCTTTTGGAGTGTGTCTCGCGCCACTTGGCAATCTCGCCATGATGACCGCTCAAAAGAACGGATGGCACTTTATGGCCATTGAAATCTTCAGGCCGAGTATATTGAGGAAATTCTAATGTCTCGCCATCCGAAAAACTTTCGATCTCAGCACTCATCTCGCCGCCCAATACGCCCGGCAGTAGGCGCACGATACTATCTATAATTGTCATTGCAGGCAGTTCGCCACCGGTGAGTACATAGTCTCCAACACTAATCTCTTGATCGACTAGCTCCAATATGCGCTCATCATAGCCCTCATATCGACCGCAGATGAAGATATAGCCATGATCCGTCTCTGAATAGCTCCGCGCCATTGCTTGCGCCCAGCGCTGACCACGTGGCGTCATGAGGAGCACTTTTGCGCTTGGGTCATTATTCTGTGCGGCTTTAACCGCGTTCCACAACGGTTCTACCATCAGCAACATGCCATCACCTCCGCCGTATGGTGTATCATCGACTTGCTTTCGCAGCCCCAAGCCAAAATCACGCAGATTGACCGTACTCAACTCAACCACATAGTCTTTCTGCGCCTTCCACATCATGGAGCTCTCAAATACCCCCGTGAACATTTCGGGAAAAAGTGTAATAACCTGAAATTTCTTCATCTGTTAGATTATCGCAGATATTGACTTTTTTGTCTATATTTACTATAATATCACTATACCCTAGTCGCACCTAATTAAAGAGAGGTGAGCCATTTGGTCAGGCAACCTGTACGACTCAATGCCGCCACCCTGGCGCCAAAGATGAACGTGCTCGTCGCAAACACGCTTCCTCCTGGACAGTGGAGAATATATAAAGTCGTTGACTTCGACGACAAATATATCGACCTTGTGTCAGAAGACGGCCGACATAAAACGCTTTGCACGTCAGACTACGGTCTCCATGTAGAGGAATGGCTTCGTAACTCCCTATATGAGGCCACTGACGAAGCCATCAGCTGGTGGCAGAGCCTTGACCCCAAGAAGAGCTTGCAGTCGTTACACTCCAGCAGGTTCTTCGTTCCGCCTTATGTGTAGAGAGGGGTATCACTCGCCTCCTGAAGAAAGCTCGCTACTGAGCCACGCGATATGTGTAGCCCTGGCTCGCAGCTCTTCAGGGGGCCTTCTTCCTTACTTCGTCAATACTCATACAACTAAAAAACCACCATATAGGTGGTTTTTCAGACATATAAGGCTCTCAACTCTTATAAAAGGGTTGCTCGCATAGAGCTCTGGTAGTTCTCGCAGTTGTTGAACTGTCTATAATTATATATCAAGATCATCGAGATCGGCAAGTTCTTTTCGCGACTTTTTTGCGTAATCCGACTCGCTATCTTCGTCGTCGTTTTCCACAGTTTCGCTCTCACCTATCTCTGTTGATACTGCTTCTGCTTCGTCCACAGGCTCGCTAGCAGATGTGTCCGATGACGTAGTATAGTTCTCAGCATCGTCGTCATTATTGACGATTTTGAGGTTGTAGCGCGCATCATTTTTGGTGCCAAGCGCGCGGAGCAATGTCCGCAAACTCTGCGCTGTCGCGCCGCGCTTGCCGATCACACGCCCCAGGTCTTCTGGATTGACCGTCAGCGTCAGCAAGACACCTTTTTCATCAATAAGCCGTTCGACTACAACATCGTCAGGATGCCCGACAAGTGATTTTACGATATATTCTACAAATTGCTGGTCTATGGTCGACATATGCCCTCCTTACGCCTCACGGTCACTTAATATCGTATAGCTATTGTAGCACGCTTGGCGCTTAAGCTAGCTATTGACATTTATACTTAGATATGCTACTACTAACATCAATCATGTGAGGTCCCGTAAAACGGAAGACCCCGCAGATTTTATCTGCGGGGTTGCATCATTTCTAGTAATCTCTTAGGCTTGGTCAGCATCTTCCTTTGTTTCAGTCTCCTCTACTGGCTCTCCGGCTGGTGTTTCTTCAGCTACTTCTTCAGTTGGTGCTTCTTCTTTTGGCTGGTTTTTGCGAAGTTTCTCGGCATTTTTGATAGCTTTTTGCTTTGAATCATCAGCTTGCTTCACCCAAGATGGCAATTTCACTCCCTCGGCCTTCAGAATTTTTGCAACGCGAGGTGTTGGCTGTGCGCCGTTATTTAGATATTTTTCGGCTGCTTCTTTTTGGAGTGTTACTTCTTTGGTATGTGGGTTGTAGCTGCCTACATAGGCAACGACACGGCCACTTGATGGATGGCGTTGAGCCTCCTGTACAGCCAGACGGTATACCGGATGACCTTTTCGACCAAGTCGCTGAAGACGTATTGCGAGCATAAAAAATTAACTTCCTTTTATTCTTTTAGAATTGATATCTCACTTCTGGACAATTTTACACTAGTTGGGCACGTACGTCAATCTGTTAGATTTTTGTACCTAGCGATGCGTACTTTTTAAGCGCTGCCTTTGCCGCTTCTTGCTGAGCAATCTGCTTGGAATGACCAGAGCCCTTTGCCATCAACTTTGGCCCGATATAGACTCCCAGCGTAAAGACCTTGTCATGATCGGGGCCGATTTCTTCAAGGACTTTGTACAGCGGCGTCGTTCCATCAACACGCTGAGATACTTCTTGGAGATGTGATTTTGGATCACGCCAGCTGCCGTCCTCGAGGATCGCCGCGAGTTTTGACGTGATATGCTTTTGGATAAACTTGTCTGCTTCTTCGTAGCCCTTCTCGAGATAAATCGCGCCAATGACGGCCTCGAAAGCATTTGCCAATATCTGCTGACGCGCCCGATCGCTGCCCTGCTTTTCGCCGCGGGACATACGTAGCAGCGACTCATAGCCCAGCTTATCCCCAGCTGCGCCGATACTTTCGGTGCGCACGAGTGCTGCCCGCCAGCTCGTTAGAATTCCTTCTGGCTCTTTGTAGTTATTGAAAAGAAAATCTGTCACCGCGAGTTCTAGCACAGCATCGCCAAGAAACTCCAGTCGTTCGTTATGCTCGTGAGTCGACTTCTTGTGTTCGTTCACATAGCTGCGATGCGTCAAGGCAGTTACGAGCAGGTCGATATTTTCAAAATCAAACCCCAGCTTTTCGCGAGCAAACTCCTGATATGGAGCCGTGGGCATCCCTGACATTAGAGCTTCTCCTCGCGTATGCGGGTACGCGCCTTGAGCATCAACTTGGCGATATCCTCATATTCGATCTCATCGAGCGCATCGGTAAACTTAAACCATTTGATACCATTCATCCAGTCTTCTTTCTTGATTGCGTTGGTATCACCCAGCGCTTTGACAAGATAGATTTGTGTCGTCATCAAAACCAGCTTGTCTTGACGACGATAACGAAAGTGAATTTTCCCAAGCCAGCCGAGCATTTCAACATGCTCAAGTCCAGCCTCTTCACCAATCTCACGCCGAGCTGTCTCAACAGCTGTCTCACCTTCTTCGATGTGGCCTTTTGGAATTGTCCAGCGGTCTTTTGCATCCTGGATCAGCAATATTTCGATATCATTGCCTTTTTTGGCATGACGAAAGATGATTCCGCCAGCGGTTGGCTCACGGACGATTTCCTGTATGGACGGTTTTTTGCCGCGGGAAACAAACCGCTTAAAACTGTCAAATCTTGGCCTTGGAGTCTTTGCCATTCGACTCTCCTTCCACAAGCGTCCGGAATGCCGTACCGAGTACACCATTCACAAACTTGCTTGAATTGTCAGAACCAAACGCTTTTGCCAATTCCACCGCTTCGTTGATGGCAACCTTTGGCGGCACTGCATCGCTATGATACAGCAGCTCGTACAGTCCAATGCGAAGAACGTTGCGATCAATACGGGCGATCTGATCAATAGGCCATCCCGGTGCTATTGGCTGTAGCTCGCCATCAAGTTCAGTGATTTTTTCGATAACCCCATGGACGAGTTCGGCGACAAATTTTTTGTCTTCAATTGCTGCATCGTAGCGATCGAGATTACGATCGAGAATCTCGTCAGCCGAGGTGCTTGCATCGCTCGCACGAAACTCATATTCGTATAGTGTCTGTAAAGCAACGATCCGTCCTAGATGTCGATTTGATGCCATTGGTCTGATTCTTTCTTAGTTGTTAATTTCCACCCTAATAATTGGTCAAAATGACGAATTACTTCTTGCCTGTCTCGCGCTTGGTTGTCGCTACCTTGACGGGGGATTTCGCGTTGACTGCACGCGCAAGTTTCAGTCGCAAATGTGAACGACGGAGACCAGTTTTGCGCGCACTACTCTGCTTCTTTGGCTGTGCCATATGGTAATGTTCTCCTTTTCAGGTTGATATATACTTGCTCTTAATTATACGTATTTTTTTAAAAATCTCAAGGAGGAGCTTCATCAAATGACAATATTGACCAAACGGCTCGGGATCACAATAACTTTTTTCGGCTCATTATTGCCTACAAACTTCTTGACATTCTCATCTTCAAGCGCCATTCTCTTTAGTTCATCGTCTCCAAGCTGAGGTGTCACCTCGAGTTTGGCTCGCAACTTTCCATTGACTTGCACGATAACAGTGACGGTATCTGCGACAATCTTCGCCTCATCCCATGTTGGCCACTCGACAAAATCCAATTGCGATTCATTGCCCAGCTGCTGCCATAATTCGGCAGCCATATGTGGCGCAAATGGCTGGACAAGCTGCACGATACACGCTAAGTTTTCGCGCCACTCTTTGCTAAAACCATTCGTTTTGAGCTTGTAGAGATCGTTGACGCACTCCATGAGTGCCGCGATCGCCGTATTGAAACTCAGACGGTGAATGTCGGTCGTGACCTTTTTTATCGTCTGATGTGTGATGCTTTCGAGCGCTCTACCACCCGGCATCGAATTTTCTGGTGACGCAGTGTCTTGAAACTCTTGCACCAGCGTCCACAGTCGATTGAGAAAACGATAAACGCCTGCGATACCGCGCGATGACCAGTTTGAGTTTTCATTGATTGGGCCAAGGAATAGCTCAAACGTACGCAAGGCATCGGCACCATAGCCTTGATCAATCACATCAAGTGGATCGACGACGTTACCGAGACTTTTACTCATTTTGCGACCATCCTCGGCCTGGATTAAGCCGTGATAGACCAATTGCTTGACTGGCTCCTTGCTCGGCACGAGCTTCATATCGAAGAACACGTGGCTCCAAAAACGCACATAGAGTAGATGAGCCACTGCATGATCGCCGCCAATATACATATCAACCGGCGTCCAGTAGTTGGCTAACTCTGGATTCCACGCCTCTTTCTCATTGTGTGGATCGGTGTAGCGAAGCAGGTACCACGAGCTGCACGCATAGCCATCCATAACATCGGTTTCACGCTTGGCAGGCTTGTCGCAAGTCGGACACGTCGTATTGACCCAGTCCTCTTGGCGAGCCAATGGAGACTTACCATCACCTTTTGGTTCGTAGTCTTTTACTTCAGGTAGAATCACTGGTAAATCTTTCTCAGGAACCGGTACTGCACCATGCTCGTCACAATGAATGATCGGAATCGGTGCACCCCAATACCGCTGACGGCTGATCAGCCAGTCGCGCATCTTGTAGGTCGTCTTGCTCTCTCCCGTGCCTTGTTGCTCCAGCCATGCGACGATCTCTTCGCGAGCATCACTAGTGCTCATACCGTCGAAATTGCCAGAATTTATCAGTGGTCCCTCGCCATGATAAATAGTCTCATCGTGATTGGGTTTTTGAATGACTTCGATGACCGGTAGCTCAAATTTCTCAGCAAATTCGAAGTCGCGCTCGTCATGCGCTGGCACACCCATGACAGCACCGGTGCCATACCCACCGAGTACATAATCAGCAATCCAGATTGGTACTCTCTCGCCATTCGCCGGATTGATCGCGTAGCTTCCGGTAAATACGCCCGTCTTTTCTTTTCCTTCGCTTTGGCGTTCGATCTCAGATTTCTTCACTGCCTCGTCAATATAAGCTTCCACAGCTTCGCGTGTTTCATCATTCGCCAACCTACGCGCCAATGGATGCTCTGGTGCAAGTACGATAAATGTCGCACCAAATAACGTATCTGGACGAGTCGAGAAGACTGTTATCTCATCATCCGTACTTTCAAGACCGAACGTAATCTCAGCACCTTGAGAACGACCAATCCAATTCTCTTGGGCGGTCTTGATTTTATCCGGCCAGTCGAGGGCGGGGATTTCTTCAAGCAGCGCATCGGCGTATTCTGTAATCTTGAAAAACCATTGCTTCATCGACTTTTTTTCGACTTCGCTACCACAGCGCCAACATTTGCCACCTTCGACCTGTTCGTTTGCCAGCACCGTCTTATCCAGCGGGCACCACCACTGCAGGCTCTCCTTTTGATACGCCAGACCGCGCTCAAACAATTTCGTAAAAACCCATTGCGTCCATTTGTAATATTCAGGATCAGTCGTATTGATCTCACGCGACCAATCAATGCTAGCGCCGACTCGCCTCAGCTGATTTTTGAAACTGGCGATATTTTCTTTGGTGGTTTCTGCCGGTGCTTTGCCGGTCTTTATGGCGTAGTTCTCTGCCGGAAGCCCAAAACTATCCCAGCCCATTGGGTACATCACGTTGTAGCCCGCAGCACGATGGAAACGCGCCACTGCATCGACGATCGAATGCTCAAAGAAGTGTCCGGTATGCATACCCGCACCCGACGGATATGGGAACATGCCCGTCACATAATACTTGGTTTTTTGGGATTCGTCAGGCGCCCTGTAGCGTTCGTCGTTATGCCAAATTTCTTGCCATTTTGGCTCGATTTCAGAAGGATTATATCGTCTCATCAGAGCTTATTATAGCAGATGAAGGCCGACTCATTTACGAAGACAAGAAGCACTCATGGCTAAGTACTGAACTGCTGCTGGTAACTCTTTATGCATGCATTGACTTGTGCGTCAGTCGGTGCCTGTCCACGGTTATTCGATCTGTAGGTATTTGTACATGTTTCACGGAGGCTTTGTTCTATCGTACCTGTACCCAGTGATGGACTTCCTAGCGTTGTCTCTTGCTGTATCTTTTCTATTTCAGCCTGCAAATCTTTGAGCGGCATAGCATCTTTTGGCGTCTCTATGGTTACCGGCGCATTCACTTGCACATCCCCCGACTGTGTTGCCTCAAGAGCACTGGATTTTTGTGTGGTCTCATAATGCGTGAGTTGATGCGAGAATTGATCGATCCAGACCTTTGTTTCCATCTTTATATCCTGATCGCCCAGAGCATCCGACTTGAATATATCATTGCTGACTTTCGTACCATCAAATTTTTCACCGTTGGGAGTACACTTCTCCAGCTCTTTCATAATGATCGTGCCCTCTAGCCCCCGCACGAAGCCTTTGGCTTTTTCTTTGTCAAAATCGAGTAAGTAGCCTAGACTGCCGCCTTTGTTGGCTACCTTGTCTTTGACGACGACAAATTGATTCTTGCTATAGAGCGCAGCTAGCTCTTTTCCAGCTTCCTTGTCGTTCTTGAGGCGCTTGTACGTATCGGCAACACACGTCCATGCCTTCTCCAGCTCAGGACTCGACTCGGCAAAGTCCGATGGAGATATCTTGATCCATTTGCCGTCAATCTTCTTTACCAATGCTTTGACCGATGCCGGTGCCGCATCCGATGCCCCAAATGTATTCAATGCTTTTTCCAGATCATTGATCTTGAAATATACATTCAGATCATCGTCTACCATAGCAGAACCTGACCCGTTGAACGTCGCCGCACCACTCTCTACCGACACGGCAACATCGCTCACTCCAGTCATGTCACGATTTTTTGTATTCATCTTGACAGTCACTTTCATCGATGGAATCAGAGAACCCTCCTTGAGAGTGTATGTGATTGTATCGGTACCGATGATTGTCTTGGCGCGCAGATAATTGATCATTGCATCACTGACTACTTTGTCTGGATTTTGGTACCAAAGGCTGTAAGCGAGTGCGCTTCCACCCATAAGCAGGACGATCACAGCTGCTGAGATGATTCCGATGATGAGGCCCTTTTTCTTGCCTTTTTTCGGCTGGCTAGCTGTGGCAGGCTGAGAAGAGAATGCCGGGCTTGCAGATGTGCCTTGGGTTGGAGGTTCTATTTCGGACTCTGATGCAGGTGGTACAGGCTGTGTATCTGATGTTGAGCTATTTTCAGATGCTTCATCTGCCTCAACTGATATAGTGTCAGCTGTTGATTGATCCGTATCAGATGCTTCAGGCGTTGCATCTGTCGATATATCATCTACTTTGTCTGATGCTGATACGTTCTTATCTTCGTTAGGCACCATGAATTCGTTCCCCTCGCTACAATGAAATTACTTACGCTCTCAGTGTAGCACTTTTTAGGTGTCTGATGAAGTTTTACTGAAAAAATCATTCTTGATCTTCATCCACTGCTGCGATTGGCGAACAAGCCAGCGATCGTCATCGGTTGAGTGAAGCAGCATCTTTGTTGCTTCTTCAAGATAGATGTTACCCTGCGAGCCTTTGAGAAGTACAACTGAATCTTTTTCAAGTACGGAATGGACGAAAGCTCCAGCATCAAGCGGACTTATAAATGACTTCACCTGGCACCCACGCGCACGCGCACGTGGCGCGAGGAAGCGGTTTGCCTCGTCGCCAACCGTGATCACCCATGCCAGTAGGTTCGGGTCACATAGATCACCCAGCTTCTCATGCTCCAGCTGCGAATCAGCACCCAACTCATTCATACTACCGAGCACGGCTATTCGTTGCGGAGCATCAAGACCATACAGAGTACGCAGTGCCGCTTCCGCAGCTGCGGGGCTTGAATTATATGTATCATCTATAAGGATCGATTCATCTTGGCCACGCAAGATATTCATGCGGCCTGCGACTGGCTCAACAGCGCCAAGGCCTGCAGCAATTTCTTCTGCACTCAACCCAAATTTCAGTCCGACAACTACGCTAGCGATGACCGGCCGCAGACTATGTTCTCCGACGACTCGGATCGTTGCTTCGATCGTCTCGGGAAAATCCGAAGAGACGACATAGCCGCTATAGCCATGCTCAAGCGAAAAATCATCAATCTCAAAACGATATTCCGCAGCGCTCGTGGTGCCATATGTATCAATATTCGCATTTGTGATAAAGCTCGCGAAACGACCATCAATATCATCGCGATTTATCAAGCCATTTTCTGAAAAATTGATCGCCGTCAATTCTTCTTCGGCAACTTTCTCAATCGATCCAAAGAACTCCATATGTTCTGGCGTCACTCCTGTCACTACTGCAAGATACGGCCGCAAATAAGTACCAAAATGGGGGATCTCACCAGGATGCTCAGATCCAAGCTCTTGGACAATCACATCGACATCAGCGGGGTCATTGATACGCTTCTTAGTTGCACGAAATACCGCCAGCCACGAGAGAATGCTGCGCACATTCTCGGGATAATCAATACCGAGAATCCCCAGCGGCGCCGACATTTCAGTATTATGATTTCCCGCCTGCATGCGCACGCGCAGTTTTTGTGATAACATCCGTGCGATATTTGTTTTCGTGCTTGTCTTGCCCACGCTGCCAGTGACGATGACCAATCGCACCTCAGGGTGTTTGGCAAAGTACGCTCGTACATAATTTTCGAGTCTTTTTTGTATGAAACCCTTAAGCATACCTACTATCATAGCGAAGATGGGCACGAAATGAAAATATTGCTTGTATTTAATCCATGTTCGGCCCATTAAAACAAACAATCTCCCAACATAAAATCCCTTGATTAAGATAAGGGATTTTATGTTGGTGCGGGTTAGGAGACTCTAACTCCTGGCCTCTTCCATGGCAAGGAAGCGCTCTAACAACTGAGCTAAACCCGCATGTTGTTCCTAGAAGATTATAGGGGACAAGCGCGTTTTTTTCAAGATCATTGTGCTATAATCCATGATGAAACGTGATCTGATTTATGACAGCAACTTGTCTCCCGTCCATCATCCAAAAAGGCAACGGAAGGCCGATCGTTCTTTTGCATGGCCTAGGCAACAATCATAAGAGTTGGTCATTCGTCACCAAGAAATTACGCGATTTCGATTGCCACACCATTGCTTTGGACTTGCTCGGCTTTGGGGATGCTCCAAAACCAGACAGTATATCGTATTCCCCCAAGGACCATGCAACCGCAGTCATAAAAACCCTTGATCAGCTCAATATTAATGATGTTATCATTGCCGGACATTCTATGGGCTGTATCATCGCGATAGAGATTGCCAAGCAACGGCCTGATCTTGCCCGCCATCTTGTATTGATGGGCGCACCCCTCTATGAAACGATGCCAAAGAGCTCATGGTGGTCACGCCTCACCAGATCAGGAGGTGCATATTTTGCTATCTTTTCTATCGTAAAAAAGAATCCGGACGCCGTGCAGACAGGTGGAAAGATTGCTGACGAGCTCGTGCCCTTTATAAAAGGCCTAGAGATCACCCCGGAGACCTGGCCTGCATACAGAAAAAGTCTTGAGCACACCATCATGCAGTTTCAGACTTTCAAGGATGCTCAGCGCCTATCTGTACCAACATTATTTATCAACGGTATGCTAGATTTCTTTATCATAAGAAAAAACATACGCTCGATAGCACGCCACAACAAAAGACTTATAAAGGTAGAAAGCGCTCTTGGGCCACATGAGCTTACGCCCCTGCAAGGCCGAAAAATAGCCAAAGTACTCCACAAGCTGTCAATCAATGCATTAAAATAAAATAGTCGTCATATGAGACGGCTATTTTGATTCTGATTTGGTGGCTCCTACTGGACTTGAACCAGTGACACAAGGCTCTTCAGGCCTCTGCTCTACCAACTGAGCTAAAGAGCCACACGACTCTTATACACAACTTATTTTATGCCGCAAGTGGGGACGGCCGTGGCCTCTGCTCTACGACTACTTGCGTTTCACGCAGGAGCTAAAGAGCCACACTCAGCCCATTGTACCTAAACAGAGGCGAAATCTCAAGCTACTTCTTCGAAATTGTAATGCCGCGCAGGGCATCAACCAGCTCGATCGGAAATAGCATCGTTGTCTTTTGGCTTGGTTCGGTGCTGATACGCTCGATTGTATTGAGCGTGCGTAGATTGAGGGCTCCTGGCGTGGTAGCGATGATGCGAGCAGCGTCTGCAAGCGTAGCTGCTGCAGCCTTCTCGCCTTCTGCATTGATGATATTACTGCGGCGCTCACGCTCAGCTTCGGCTTGCTTTGCCATAGCACGCTTCATGTCAGCCGGGAGTTCAATATTCTGAATCTTGACGTTTTCGACATCAATACCCCATTGTGACGTCTGCGTATCGACGATCTCTTTGATCTTTTCGCTGATTTCCTCACGCTTGGAGAGAAGTTCATCGAGCTCAAAATTGCCCGTGATATCACGCAAGGCAGCTTGGGCAAACTGGCTGGTTGCATAGACATAATTTGTGGTTTCAAGCACTGCCTTTGGCGCATCAAGTACACGGAAATAGACCACTGCATCAACACCGGCAGTGACGTTGTCCTTGGTGATAACTTCTTGTTTTGGCACATCAATTGGCGTCGAACGAACATCAACGCGAATCAATCGCTGAAAAATCGGGACAACGATACGCAAGCCAGGATTACGAATCCCGGTGAACTTACCCAACGTCAGCACCACGCCGCGTTCATATTGATTGATAACCTTGATACCGCTCAATACAAAGATGACAATGACGACAATAATTCCTATAAGTAGCTCCATGTTTCCCTCCGTTACTTCGTAGTTCTAGTGTATCATTTTTCGAGCGCGAGTTCGATAAGACGATCGATCAGCGAGCTATATGGAGTGCCTTGTTCGGCCCATAGCTTTGGATATTGGCTGATATTAGTAAACCCTGGCAAGGTGTTAAGCTCATTAACGTATATCTGATCCTCGTCGACCAAAAAATCAACTCTGGCAAGACCACGACAATCAAGCACCTCGTATGCTCGGTGTGCTACCGAGCGGATCTTGTCGCGAAGCTCACTAGATAGTTCGGCATTCGTGATGACCTGCGCTTTACTGTCATCTGCATACTTGTCTTCGAAGTCGTAAAATTCTTTCCCGGGTAATATCTCACCAACACCACTTTCTTTATGATGCGGAGGATTGCCAAGCACTGCAACTTCGAGCTCGCGGCCAGTGATGGATGTTTCGATCAATACTCTCGCAGAGTACTTGAGGGCTAATTCTATTGCCGGCAAAAACTCAGCTTCATTGTGAACCTTACTGACACCAATAGAGCTTCCAGCAATCGTTGGCTTTACAAACAAGGCTGCACCGAGTTTTGCCGCCACTTCCTCGTATCGTGGCAGTTCATCGCTCGCTTGGTGAAGTACATACGGCGCTACCGAAATACCATTTTCTGCCAGCAACTGCTTGGTGTAAAGCTTGTCCCAACAGACTGCACTTGCACCCACCCCGCATCCAATGACTGGTATGTGCATCAGGTTTGCCAGAGACTGCACTGTGCCGTCTTCATGACCATTCTCACCATGTAGTACTGGGAAAATGACGTCAACGTGCAACGGCATCATATCAGACACCGTCAGAAACTCACTTTCTCCAAGCGCAGGCACCAGCTGTCTGCCGTCATGATCATCGAGAGACTCCTGCCATGTCTCGAGCAACCACCATACTCCCTTTCGATCAATATAGCAGAGCTCCACGCTGTACTTTTCGTTGTCCATGGCGGCATAGACATTGCGCGCACTCATGATAGATATGTCATGCTCAGATGACTCGCCGCCAAAAATTAGCAGTACGGTTTGTCGACTCATTGTGGCACTATTATAACATGAGAGGTACGATCAGTTTACCTTTACGGCGTAATTCATGCCGAAAGTAGTGTCCCATGTAGATGCACTACTGCAGGTGTTATTTGTTGGACCATCTTGTCCAGCTGGCTCAGACTCGAGACTAGCGTAGAGCCACGTGCCTGTATTGCATGTAATCTTCATATATGCACGACAAACTACGTTTGTCGTGTCACATCGACTAAGTCCTGATGGGTCTTTCAGCTCTCGAGACAATGCGTTACCATCAACAAGACACTGCGCGATAGACTTTAATGTTGTAGTAGAGCCGTCATAGTCATAATTAAACCAACCATAGCCCGTCCCATTGTTGCCGCAATCACTACTACCGCCATTACCATCACCAACATAATTTCCATTATCGACATTGTATATATGTAGCGCTTTTGTTATTTGCGCAAGATCACTCTTTCGCTGACTATCCTGTGCCCGTTGTTGAATACCATTATAAGCAACAATTGTAATGCTAGCCAAAACAGCAATCACTACTATAACTATGAGGAGTTCTACGATCGTGAAACCACTTGTGGCTTTCTTCATGTGCTTTATAGTAGCACAACTTCTATATGTGGACTAACAAGATATATAATAGGACGTATGACACGTGTCCCACTGGCAGAACAAATGCGTCCCAAAACTCTCAATGAAGTCATCGGGCAGACACACCTACTAGGTGACGCTGAAATATTGAAGCGAATCGTCAAGCAAAAAGAGCCAGTCAGCCTCATTCTCTGGGGGCCGCCGGGTACAGGCAAAACGACGCTGGCGAGAATCATCGCCCGTGAAGTCGATGCCGAATTTATCGAACTATCAGCCGTCACAAGCGGCAAAAAGGATGTTGAGAAAGTCATCGAGCATGCTAGACAAAACTGGAATCTAAAACTTCGTACTATTCTGTTTGTTGACGAAATCCATCGATTCAACAAGGCACAACAAGATGCGTTTTTGCCGCATGTCGAGTCGGGACTCATTACTCTCATCGGTGCCACGACCGAAAATCCGAGCTTTGAAGTCATCACACCACTCCTCAGCCGTACGCGAGTGCTCGTTTTGCAGCCACTGTCAAAAGACGAGATTATCACCATACTGAAAAAGGCACTCAAAGTACTCAAAAAGACTAAGCTCATCACACCAAAAGCCCTCGACTATCTGGCCGAGCTCTCTAGCGGCGACGCCCGTGTGGCACTGGGCAATCTGGAGCTGGCGCTCAGCTTTGGCGAAAAAGTAACGCCGGAAATCATCAAAGCCGCAGCGCAAAAGAAAGTCCCGGGCTACGACAAAAAGGGCGACATGCACTACGATGTGGTTTCGGCATTCATAAAATCGATGCGCGGGTCGGACGTCAAAGCAACTCTCTACTATCTCAGCCGCATGATCGATGCTGGTGAAGACCCGAAATTTATCGCTCGCAGGATGGTAATCTTTGCCAGCGAGGATATCGGCTTAGCTGGCAACGGTGCACTGAGCCTGGCCGTTGCGACGTTTCAAGCTGTTGAGCGCGTCGGGTTGCCCGAAGCAAATTACAGCCTCTACCACTGCGCGGTTGCACTGGCCCGCAGCGAAAAATCACGTGAAATCGCCGAGCTAATGAGTGGCGCAAAAGCGCTCGCGGCTAAATATCCTGATGCACCTGTGCCGTTTCATGTCCGCAACGCGCCAACCTCACTCATGAAAGACCTCGGCTACGGCAAAGGGTACAAATGGCAGGCTGATTTCAAACACGAGAAAGGCTTTCTTCCCGAGGAAATACCCGACTAGTCTTCGGCCAGCAAGGCCGCTAGTACGCCATTTGTCCAACCAAATCCGTCTTGAAGCGGATATTCGCCGCCATTGCCAAGTCCTGATGCACCTTTGACATTGTATTTTTCCACTAGCCTGCGATCGCGATCAAATACCTTGAGATTGACCGCTATCCAGCGCTGCTTGATCTCTTCTGCCAAGGAGTGATGCCCATAGTTTCTCAAGCCTTGTATCGCAATCCACTGGAGCGGTGCCCAGCCATTTGGCGCATCCCACTGCTGGCCATTGGTGGTCAGCGTACTGACGAGCCCGCCTGATTTCAGAAAATCCCGGTGTAGCCGCTCAGCCACTGCATCTGCTTGCTGTTTGGTCGCGATGCGTACGTACAGCGGATAAATCGCCGCTAGGCTCAGCTGCCCAGTGGGAGAATTATGATGAAAATTGTAGTCGACAAAAAATTGCTGACGGTCGTCCCAGCAGTATGCCTGAATCGCTTTTGCCCGGCGATCGGCAAGGTTTTGAAACTTCCGTGCAAGCAGCGGACTTTTTATTAAACGATAGGTTTCGGCAATGGTGGCTTCCAGTTGATATAGCAAACAATTGAGGTCCACAGGCACAATGTCGGCTGTATGAATCGTCCTAATATCCATCGGATCAGTAAACCACCGCGAGCTAAAGTCCCACCCCGACTCCGCACCAGCACGCAGATGCAAATACAGCCGGTCAGCTTCACGATCTTTGGCCTCACTTGCCGTCGTTTCGTCTTCAGATAGTGATTCCGGTCGCGGTCGATTTTTGTTGTCGTAGTATCGATTGAGATACATGCCATTTGGCATTTGTACAACTCGCGCAAAAGCTCTGTGCTCTGCCTTGGCTAGCTTTAGCCGGCCTTTCATCCAAAACCGATATTCGCTCAGCATGTACGGCAAATATTCGGCAAATACCCGCGTACGGCCCTTGTGGCCAGCGAGCAATCGCACCATATGGCTAAAAAATGGTGGCTGCGAACGGCTCAAGAAATACGTACGATTTGCCGTAGGAATGAAGCCAAATTTACGGATCATGTGCGCGTAATTTTTCATCATGTTTTCTATCATGTCCCACCGACCATCAGCCGCCAGTCCTAGCATGATGAAATAACTGTCCCAATAAAACTGTTCCCGAAATCGGCCGCCCGGTACGACATACGGATGCGGCAAGGCGATCAGCGAACCGCGATTGAGACGGTTGCGATGCTCCAAGGTATCCCATAGTTGATGAATATGCTCCAAAACAGTTAGTGTCGTATCTGATACAAACTCCCGGCCTTTTTGCGGCGCAAATTCATAAAAGTGCCGGGATACAAACTCTCTCAAGTCAAAGTTTGGATCATTGCGTGCTAGTAAATATTCTTGCTGGATAGAACGCATACGGACCTTCGGTACCAAATCCACAAACGTCTTGCCATCACTATAGATACGACCATGCTGCACAGCGGCAAACAGCTCACCCAGCTCTTCGTCGGGACTCTTGGCAGTACGCACAAGCAAGCCGGTAGTGCTGACAAGCGCCGACTTTAGCTTTTCATCACGCGGCAATCGAAAGGATATACGACCTGACATACTACCCAGTATAGCTCGTCAAGCTTATGCCTAGCAATCACTTGTCGTGATGATCATGATCAGCGATGTGGTGCGCGTCGTCTACGTGCGGCACCAATCGGTGTGCGCTTGTCGCCGCCAAGCCCACGACGACGATGCCGACAATGAGCACGACAGTCTGAATATCTGCCCAGCGGCCTCTTGGCTCGGCATGAATTGTCGGGATGATATCACTTGCAGCGATGTAGATAAAGAATCCAGCAGTGATGGCCAGTAAAATACCGGTATCTATCGGCAGCGCATCGCCCAAGCCATACACCAACGCCGCACCGACCACTGTCGCTAGGGCACTTACTATATTTACCAATAGTACTGTATTTTTCTTCATGCCTTTTGACAGCATCAAGCCAAAATCACCGATTTCCTGTGGTATCTCATGTGCAGCAATCGCTAGCGCCGTAATAATACCGGTCGCCGGGCTTACCAAGAATGCTGCACCGATCGCTAGACCATCAATAAAATTGTGCACTGTATCACCTATCACGATCAGCGACGTCGTGCGTTTGCGACCTCCCGGTGCCTGATCGCCATCGTCGTGATGATGATGAAACCACGCCAAGCTACGCTCCAGCACAAAAAATCCGACGAATCCCATCAACGCTGCCAACATCACCTGGTCGCCAGCAGTTTGCTCGCTGGCTTCCGGCAAGAGGTCAAGAAACGCTGCCGCGAGCAAAGCTCCAGCTGCAAATGGCACTGCAAGTTTTTGTACTTTGGCAGCACCTTTTTTGCCATAAATCAAATATATACCACCAATCAATGATAGTAGACTTCCAGCTGTTACCACAGCCAAAAGAAGCAGCCAATTTTCCATAGTTTCTCCTTTTACTTTACAGTTAGGCTCTTGTTTTTATAAAAATGAATCGTCAAAATGAAGACACAATCTGCTGGTTCATATAAGATTTCGTGCTGATGAGCAGTTGCTGCACATTATTGTAGCAAACGATTTGGAAATATGGAATATCTAATCCTAAGTGCTACTTTGCAGCTCGCTTACGCGCGTTAGCGTCAAGATATCGTTTGCGAAGGCGTAGATTTTTTGGTGTTACTTCCAGCAGTTCGTCGTCTTCGATAAAATCAATACATTGCTCTAGGCTGAGATCGGTAAATGGCGTCAGCTGCACTACGCCGTCGCTACTACTGGAACGCATATTGGTCAGATGTTTGGCTTTACAGACGTTGATCTCCAGGTCTTCCTGACGACGGTTCATACCTACGATCATGCCGGCGTATACTTCGGTGGCTGGACCTACATATAACTCGCCGCGAGCTTCTGCTGCTTGCAACGCATACGGTGTGGTAGTACCGGCCTCAAAAGCAATCAACACGCCGTTGCGCGACTGTGGCAACTTACCACCAGTCGGCTGGTAACCATGCGGCAGACTATTCATAATCACCGTGCCTTTGGTGGCAGTAAGCAAGATATTGCGCAAACCGATAAGCGCTCTTGTGGGCAAAATATAATCCATGCGCGTCGTGCCACTGGCTGTAGTTTCCTGACCACGCATCTCGGCTCGACGCGTACCAAGCTCTTGGCTGATCGCGCCGACAAATTCTGCTCCAACTTCGATATATAGTTCTTCTACGGGCTCTTTTTCTACGCCATCTTCCTCAATTGTAACTACCTGTGGCCGTCCTACTTCAAATTCAAACCCTTCACGGCGTAATGTTTCGATGAGTACGCTCAGGTGCAGCTCGCCACGCCCACTTACCGTAAAGCCAATACCGGTTTCTGCTACACGCAAGGAAACGTTGGTCTCCAACTCCTTCTTAAGTCTGTCGCCAATTTGCCTACTAGTGTTGAATTCCCCTTCACGGCCTTTCATTGGACTAGTGTTCGGCCCCAAATACATGCTAATTGTTGGTGCTTCGATTTCGATACCCGGCAAAGCTTCCGGCATATCCTTATCAGCAATCGTTTCACCAATATGAGCATCTGCAATACCAGTTAGTGCCACAATGTCGCCGGCCGAAGCCTCATCAACTTCCTCGCGATTCAGACCTCGATAGCCAAATACTTTTTCTATTCGACCATTCACTTGACTGCCATCACGCTTGATAAGTGTAATGTTTTGTCCACGCTTGGCGTGACCACGTGAAATACGGCCAATTGCATATTTGCCTACGAATGAGTCATATTGCAGACTAGTAACCAATAGTTGTAGAGCACCGTCGGTATTTACATCCGGAGCATTAATATCATTTATGATTGCTTCAAAAATCGGCATCAAATCTGCATGCTCGCTTGGGTTATCTGGCATAGACTTCCAAGCTTTTCCTTCGCGGCCAATTGCATAGTACACGGGATAGTGTAGCTGGCTATCATCGGTAGCAAGCTCCAAAAATAGATCTGCCAGCTCGTCCTCAACTTCGACGATTCGTCTGGCTGGTTTATCGATCTTGTTAATCACTACTACTGGCTTCAAGCCAAGCTCAAGCGCCTTTGTGAGCACAAATTTGGTTTGCGGCATTGGCCCTTCTTGAGCATCAACGATCAGCAGCACGCCATCGGCCATATTCAGCGTACGTTCTACCTCGCCAGAAAAATCAGCATGCCCTGGGGTATCAATAATATTGATCTTGTAATCACCATGATAGATCGACGTCTGTTTGGCAGTGATCGTGATACCGCGCTCGTGTTCCTGATCACCAGAATCCATGATTAGTTCTTGGCTCATCTCAGCCTGATTGTCGCGAAACGTATTAGACTGCTTGAGCAATCCATCGACCATGGTCGTCTTGCCGTGGTCAACATGGGCTATAATAGCAATGTTTCGAATGTTTTTAGGATTTTTCATAAAATAATGCCCACTTTTAATTGGGCTCCTCTGGTTTGATGGTAACATACCTAGCGTTGTTTTTCCAGATATGCACGGGCTTGGCTGACAAGATAGAGCGAGCCTGTGATGATCACTACTTTTTCGGGACGTGCCAATAAGCCATCGACGCCCTGACGTACGTCTCTTTGGACAGATAGTGAGCGTATCCCTGCATTTTGCGCCAGAGCCTTTATCTCCTCTGCAGGGGGCGACTGTTTGGCAATGTCTTGTACTACCATAAACTCTGGAATGATAAGGTGACTGGCAAAACTACGCAGTGCCGCCATATTATCTACCAGCTTATACTCTGGAGCGTTGACGAAGCTTGCCATGGCCGCAGTCTGAGAGATGCCCATACCTTTCAGCGCGTTAGCAAGTGCCTGAAGTTTTTGAGGGCTATGAGCGCCGTCTAGGATCGCGAGCTTGTCTCCACATGGCAGCTGTTCGAGACGGCCAGGAGGCGTCTGCTTCATGGCATGCTCATATTGCTGATTGGTTAGTGGCGAAAGGCCATCTCGGTCCTGTACATACGAATAGACGGTCTTTGCAAGAGACCAATTGCGCTGCTGATACGTCGGCAGTTCGGATTGGAGCCGAGACGAAACGATATGCACCACGGCTTGCTGGGAGCGCGCATATTTGACGATTGGGGTTGTCGCTTCAGCCGGTTGATCAATAAGAAACAACTGATTGCCCGGATGAATAATGCCGGCTTTTTGCAGCGCGATTTCTTTGATCGTATGACCTAGGATATGCGT
Source organism: uncultured Candidatus Saccharibacteria bacterium (assembly GCA_964407405.1). Taxonomy (GTDB): domain Bacteria; phylum Patescibacteriota; class Saccharimonadia; order Saccharimonadales; family Saccharimonadaceae; genus JASLCR01. The sequence continues at coordinate 97,707 of CAYOVH010000003.1, forward strand.
GTGATCAAGCCCGATATCAGTGATGATGGCGATCTTGTCTGGTCGACGCGTTACATTTGAGCCATCAAGAAGTCCACCCATACCGGTCTCGACCACTGCATAATCGACCCGCTCTTTTTCGAATACCCAAAATGCAAATGCCATCATGACTTCAAAAAATGATGGTGTTACACGACTTGCTTCGACTTGCTCGAGAAATTCACTCGCATAGGCGAGATACAGCTCATCGGGCAGGACATCACCATCGATCTGTACACGCTCCTTGATAGAGGTGATATGCGGCGAGACAGTCAGGCCGGTTTTTTGGCCTGCTTCTTGCAACAAACCGCGAATAAAATAGCTTGTCGAGGTTTTTCCGGAAGTGCCAGCGACATGAATAACCCGCAACGTATCGTGCGGGTTGCCCAAGTGCTCCAATAATTTCGTGATAGTTGCGAGCGTATATGGTTTGGCCGCCAGTGACGGCTTGGGTACATACCGCAAAAAGGCAGTTTCTGCATCATGGACTGTTTTGTATTTCATACCTGGATAGTCCCTTTTATCAATGGTGGAGCATAGCGGATTCGAACCGCTCACCTCTTCGCTGCCAGCGAAGCGCTCTAGCCAAATGAGCTAATGCCCCATATTTTCAGGAGGGGTTACCCCTCCGCCTTGCTTTGAAATGAATCCAAAGCTTACGGCTCCTCCCTCTAAAGCTCGCCTTACGGCTCGTGTTCCAATGCATGCAGACTATAGGTTATGGTAGCAAAAACTCGCCTTTATGACTAGAGGCGAGTCATTGATCAGCTGTTACGCGCCCACCCGGGGCACGGTGTTGGTGGAATGTTTATTTTATTAATCCGCATCGGTACCCCAATGCGTACCAGCCTACTGACTAGTATGTACCGTTCCAGCAAAAAGCGCAAGCGCAATACCTATTGTTATCTACGTAGCACAAATATCTTTACCATGGCAATATAATATGTTGTATCCTCGCATAAATACACTTTTTGTGCTTAAATAGAACTGTTCAGAAGCTATGTTCACACTTGGTCTCTCTGAAAAAATAACTAAATAAGGAGAAACCAATCCAATGGCTTCACAAAATCTTTTCATAGGCAGCCTTGCCTATGCAACAACTGACGACACGCTCAAAGCGTTCTTTGAGCAGGTCGGCCCTGTCGCGAGTGCTCGCGTCATTACTGACCGCGAGAGCGGACGATCGAAAGGCTTCGGCTTCGTCGAAATGGAAAACGACGACGACAACCAAAAAGCTATCGACCAGCTCAACGGTAAAGAGCTTGATGGCCGTGCTATCAACGTCGGCTTGGCTCGTCCAAAAGAAGACCGTCCACAGCGCGACGGTAACGGCGGCGGTTCATTCCGTCAGCGCAGCTGGTAAAGAGGTGCAACGACAGAATAGTCCCAGGAAACTGGGACTATTCTTATTTCACCCAAACAACGGCGAGCGTACCCAATCTTGGCCCAAATTAAACCAACTATTAAGCAGTCCGTAGCCGTTGAGCAGCCAAATGGTCACGACTACCACCAATGCAGTAAGTATAAATGTGACGGTTTTGACCGACCAATGTTGCCGCTTGACCCATTCATTCCACGCATCATATTTATCGCGTCCATACCTAAGCAACCGTGCTGCCCAAGGAAACTCACGAGCCAAGATAGCCAAGCCCGCAAATACGATCAACCAGCCCGGACCAGGATATGGAATAGCGATAACACCGACGACGAGCACGACGCCGCCAGCTAGTCCTGTGGCAAATTTTTGCACGCGGCGCTGCTTCTTAGCCTCATCGCTACTCATAGTGCCTGCAAGAAGCTCCGTATTTCGGCAAACGGTTTGATAGTCATGTAATACTCGTCATATTCGGGTTCGCTTAATTCTGCTGCCGTACGGCCCTCGGCACCATCAATCTCAAAAATTCTGTCAAAACCATACCCGCTCGCTCCACGTGGATGATCGGCTACTTGGCCTTGTACTGCACCACTAAAAATCTTTAGCTCATGGCCGTCAAAATAGCCAAATGTACATCTGCCTTCTGCCCGCCGATTTTCAAATCCATCCAGCATCCGGCACATTTTTTCTAACCCATCTTCTGCCTCTACAAAAAACTTCACGAATGCACCCGGCAGCTCGCCCCATGCTTCGTAGACAAACGAAACGTCTTCAACCAACACCGGCCTGCCTATTTGGCCATATGCCTGACGAACCTTATGCCCTACCAACTCTGCAGGATTAAGTGTTTGTATCTCGTCCAGCTCAGCTGGTTCATGAGCAACATCCATACCAATATGCCTTGAAAAACGCTCTGCCTTATCTGCATTACCCGTTACAAATACCACGTCTTTCATATACTAATTAGTATACCAGCATTACCTTGTGCGGCGGCGCAATGTCAGGCTAGCCAACACAAGTGACGCAACGATGAATACCACAACTACCCATACGTCCCGCCACATCTCATTAGTGATATCGGTGTGCTTTGTTACAAGATTAAGCGCATCGACCGCATAGGTTAATGGCAAACCATAGGCTATGTTTTCGAGAATGTTAGGGAGTGCTGCCAGCGGTACAAATAGGCCGCACACCAGAAGCTGAGGGAATATAAAGGCTGGCATAAACTGCACCGCCTGAAATTCCGTACGAGCAAATGCACTCACGAGTAAGCCTAGCCCAACGCCCAGTATCGTATCGATCATCGCTACCATAATGACAAACCATTGCGGGCCCATTACCTCCATACCCAGCACATATATTACAAACGTGCTTGTGATCAAGGATTGGATACTACCAAATAGTGCAAAACTGATCGCATAGCCAGCAATAATATCACTTTTTGCAATCCGCGAAGCCATTAGCCGTTCCATCGTGCCGCTATTTCGCTCGCGCAGCGTCGTTATGCTGGTGATAAGAAACATGATAACAAACGGAAATACGCCAAGTAGAGCCGGTGCTATCATAGTAAACAAAGCCGTATTGTCAGAGAACACCCAGTAGAGCAAACTCATCAGCAAAACCGGTGCGAGGAGCATCAATGCTATAGTTCGTGGATCGTGGAGTAGCTGTAGTAAGATACGTTTTGCCGTCGCCGTCGTGACACGTAGATGATACATCATGCGGCTTCCTCAATCATCGCCACAAAAGCATCGCTGATAGTTTCCTCGCCAGTGTGCTTCAGTAGCTGTCGCTTGCTGTCATTCCAGAGCAACATTCCATCTCGCATCAACAACAATTCATCGCACCGCTCGGCCTCATCCATAACATGGCTCGAGATCAACAGCGTCTTGCCATTTCTTGCAAGGTCGGCAAACATCTTCCAGAGATTATCTCTCAAAATAGGATCAAGTCCGACCGTCGGCTCATCAAACACAAACAGTTCTGGATCACCGAGAAGTGCGATCGCCAGACTCACGCGAGCTCTCTGGCCACCAGAGAGATTGATAGCCAATTGGTTCTCATGAGATGCCAGATCAACATCGACAATCACTTTCTGTACATCAGCAGTAGATGCTCCTGCTATCGTCGCAAAATAAGCAATATTCTGTTTGACCGTCAGGTCGCTATAAATCGCTGGGCTTTGAGTGACGTACCCTATCTTCGAGCGTAGCTGCCTGGCACCAGCCTTCAGACCAAGCACATCAAGCATCCCCTGATATGCTTGCACCCCTACGATCGAGCGCATCAGTGTCGTTTTGCCCGAACCGCTGGGGCCGATCAAACCCGTGATTGTGCCTTTCTTGACCTCCAAATCAATCGGACCGAGAATCTTTTTATGTCCTTTATTGACAATCAGTTGTTTGGCTGTAATTGCACCCATAACTAACATCTACTATACGCTAGTTATGCTTCGGTCTCCACTCAAGAATGATATTCTTTAGAAGCCTTATCGACTACGAGTTGTCCGCCCTCTTCGCTATGCAGCGCCACACTAAGCACTTCATACAAACTACCCGTCTTGGTATGTCGGTAGGTCCCTTTTTCGATTATCTTTGGCTCTAGGTCAGTCATCGTGTATCTCCTCGTATTTATCCGGTTCGCTACGATAATATTCCACCCATTTATCGTCATCATCTAGCATAATCGTCTCGACAAAAATACCCTCCGAGAAGCCGCCTTTCCTTTCAAACTTCCTTTGCCGCGCCGCTTCAATCTCTTCGTCAGAAATACCCAGTACCACTTGCAAATCTTTTCTCGCCTGGGCCGCATCACCTAATTCCTCGACGATGGCCTGTCTATCCTCGCCATCCACAGGAGTCTCCGCCGTTTCTTCAATAAGTTTGCTTCGTAGCGCCACAAGCAGTTCTCTGCCGATCAGCCTCCGAGCTCTAACTTGTTGCCCTAGCTCATCATATACGTCGGGTAGCTTATCTCGCACTAGTTTATTTAGTCGAAAGGTTGGCATACTCAATCTTCTCTCTGAACTTTCAACACTTCTTCTATCAATTTTCCCGCCATCGTCGAATAGTCAATCTCGTCTTCTCTCATCCACTTCACATCTTGGGCATGTTTACCTACACCATAATCGAGTCCGTCGTGGTATATCTCACATGCTACCCACATTTGCCACGCTTCTTTGTTTGGATTATAAAACGGAATAGCTGTGATAACCTTTTCTCTAAAGTCACTCGTCAGTGCAATCTCTTCATAGAGCTCACGCTTCAACGCTTCGTGCAATGATTCACCAAAATCCCAGCCACCACCGGGAAACGACCAACGACCATGCTCATTTACCATCAAGTATTTGCCGTCTTCGTTACGAATCACACCTACGGCACTCACTCGGTAAAACGCACTCTTATGCCAGTCATTATTCATCTACTTATCATATCAAATGAAAAGCCCCTCCTTCGGACATTTTCATATCGACGAAGAAGAGGCAGGTGGTGCCGGAGGACCAAGGATCGAAACCCAAGGTCCTCCGGACACGCGAGAGTCCGAGAACTCAGCACTCCCTGAACACAACCACCGAGAGGAAGTGCCACTGGTCGTCGTCCCAGTAGCCGCGGACGAACGCCCCGTCGGAGCCCCGGTGGAAGTACGGCAGGCCCCCGGAGCCGACGACCAAGCCGGCAGCTAGGAAACCCGGCACCGTCTGGTAGTTGATGGCCACGAACACCTGGGGGTTAAGCGCCATGAGCCAATCAACCTCCAATGCCGGAAGTCGCTGACCCTTCAGCTGCTCGCGCACCTGACGGGGCACGACGCCATTCTCCGAGTCCCAGAAGCGACCGATGTCGAGCAGGGCGACCCCCAACTGGGGCGTCTTGCTCTTCCTCGGCTCACTACCCGGGAAGTACGAGATGCGAGCGCCGTCGAGGTAGTCCGCGAAGGCCACCCCGAGCTTGCCCAGCTCGTACTTGATGATCTGCTGAACGACCTCACGGTCGTACTTCAGACCCTTGCCGAGTGTTAGGCTGATGCCCGTAGGCTTGTGCGGACCAGCGTGATCCGGCAGCTTGGCCACCAGCTCGTTGATCTGCTCTTCGAACAGACCAAGCCGGAACCGATCGTTCCAGTCGCGAAGCTTGTGTCCGTATTCGGCCACTGGCATCCAGCTGATCTCCTTCTGCTTGGGCGCAAGCAGCGCCCTGAATGCCTCGCGATCGACCTTGGACAGGTCGGCGCTCAGCATGAGCTTCTGCAGGTCACCGGCACCGAGCCAGTTCTGCAGTTGCTCGTTCGTGGCGCCGACCTCATCGAAGAAGTCGAGCACGCGACGAGACTGGTTGAACGTGGGTGTCGACATGACATCCCTCTTCTCTGCCGCTTCATTCCATCCACGTACCTTACGCGGTAGACTCAGTAGTGTAGACTGAGAACAGCAGGTTAGCTTCAAACACGTCAAAACTATGCTGCTGCCCTCAGATCAGGGAGTAAAATTGCAAGGATATAAACTTATCCTGTATTACTATCATAGCATATTTTGCTAAATTTTGCAATATAGAAAATTCAATCCCCTCATGATTGACTCGAGCTCAGACCTGTGCCAGCATAGTAGCTATCATGTTGCCGCCACTACCTATAGAAATCGCCGGGCAGATCGCCGTACCAAAAATTAGACTGACAAGTGCGGTCAAGAAGTTCATACGCGAAAAGTTGTTTATCCTCAATAGTGAGTACATCATCAAGGAACGCTTGGGAAAACCTACCTACAATATACCGAAGTTTTTTGACCTCATTGAGGAAGAGCCGCCATATTTGCTCCTACCTCGTGGCTTCCTCCGCCAACTGACCGACTTTCTGGACAAGGAACACGTGAGATATGAAGTGATGCATCGACATCCAGAGTTTGCGTCACAGCCATATACCAGCAACATCGCGCTCACCGACATACAGACACAGACTGTCGAACAGGCATTTGCGGCCGGCAGCGGCGTTATTGTGGCGCCACCTGGTAGCGGCAAGACTATCATGGGGCTGGAGCTCATTGCTCGGCATCAAAAGCCAGCGCTGATTTTGACACACCGCAAACAACTGCTCGATCAATGGGTCGAGCAGATCCATACCCGGCTTGAGATTCCAAAAAAACAAATTGGCCGATACTCGTCTGCCTACAAGAAGCCCGGACAACAAGTCACCGTTGGCCTGCTGCAAACATTTGCCCGTATGGAGGATCTGAGTGAGTTCACTGAGCAGTTTGGCACCATCATTGTTGACGAGTGTCATCACATCCCGGCCAAGACTTTTCGCTCTGTCATCTCTCGTCTCAATGCTCCACACATCTATGGGTTAACTGCCACACCAAAGCGCAAGCACAACGATGAGCGGCTGATTTATCTTTACATCGGCGATGTTGTAGCTACAGTTACGCCTGAGTCTACGCAAGCCGGCTTTGCTATCACTATCCGTGAGACTGAACTCGCTATGCCATTCGACTGGAAAACCGACCAGTCTGAGCTGCTCGCAAAAGTTATCAGTTATGATACCGCGCGCAACCTGCTCATTGCGAGTAACGTTGCGGAGCAAATAAAGCAGAGCCGCAAAACATTGGTGCTCAGTGAACGCAAAGAGCACTTGGCTATACTTGAGTTGTACCTGCGCGCTAAAGGCAACATCATTATCTTTTCCGGCGACGATTCAGCCAAACAGCGCACCGAAAAATTGCAACGTATTAACGCTGGCGACTACGACGTACTGCTTGCTACCGGACAAATCTTCGGTGAGGGTATGCACATTGAAAACATTGAAACTCTCATTCTTGCTTTCCCATTTGCGTTCCAGGGAAAGCTCGTGCAATATGTTGGACGGCTACTCCATAGTAAATCTCCATATAAGCTTATCGACTATCGTGACATACGAGTTAATGTGCTAGAGGAACAATACAAAAAGCGACGGCGCTACTACAACAAGATTCAGGTGGCCTAATCCAAAAAAATGGTGGCCTTCTACCTCTGGTGTTCAACAAATAAACTGCGTAGGATTTTAGTTTTTAGGGCGCGAGAGCAGCCTCTATGACGATGTAACATCACTTTCCAGACCCCAAACCGACCA
>CAYOVH010000004.1:0-66673 GCA_964407405.1 uncultured Candidatus Saccharibacteria bacterium
CGCTTTCCTTTGTATGAATGGCTGGCTACGGCATTTATCATGGTGCTGATTGTCAGTAATATAGCCAGTGTTAAAGTGGTATCAATCGGCAGTATTGTTTTTGATGCTGGCACAATCTTATTTCCGCTATCGTATGTGATTGGCGACATTATCACTGAAGTTTATGGATTTCGACGCATGAGAAGTTTGCTGATCAAAGGTATTGTCATGTTGCTCGTGACATCACTAACGTTCTGGATTGTCGGCATATTGCCACCCTCAGCCGACTGGGCGCTACAGGGGTCATATGATGATATTTTGGGTGTAGTCTGGCGTATTGTCTTTGCGAGTATTGTTGCGATCTTTGTCGGCGAGCTGATAAATAGCTACATTCTTGCTAGGATGAAAATTGCTTCAAAAGGCAAGCGCCTGTGGCAGCGTATCATCAGTTCGTCTGCAGTTGGCAATGCCGTAGACACGACGATCTTTTCGGTCATCGCATTTGCCGGGACGTTGTCACTGGGTACGTTACTACAACTTATTATTTCGGTCTATTGTATCAAGATGATCATTGAAGTTGCCGTTTCGCCGTTGACGATGCGCTTGATTAGCTATGTCAAAAAGAGTGAAAAGCTCGATACATTTGAAGAGCCGCGTCTATTCTAGCGTGACACCAGCGGGAAGATTGCCCTTGTAATAACGCTTCAAAAAACTCTCCTTAAGATCGTAAAAGCTACCATCAATGATTGATTCACGAATACGATCAACCGTGCTCACCACAAAACGCTCGTTGTGAATGCTAGCGAGCGTAAAGCCGAGCATTTCGTCTGATTTCAAGAGGTGATTGACATACGCCTTAGTGTAATTTGCGCATGTATAGCAGTCGCACTCGGCATCGATCGGAGTAAAGTCCTCCTTGTATTGCTGGTTGCGGATATTGATACGGCCGTCGTAGGTAAACAGCGATCCATTGCGTGCTTGGCGGGTTGGTGCTACGCAGTCAAATGTATCGACGCCATACTCAACACCTAGGAAAAGGTCGGCTGGGTGTGCACCCATACCCAGAAGATGTCGCGGCTTGCCCTCTGGCAAGGTTTCATCAATCCAGCGTATGACCGTACTGATTTCACCAGGCTCGAAGACACCGCCGATGCCATAGCCATCAAACTCTCGCCCACCAAGAAGACTTGCCGACTTCTTGCGCAGCTCCTCACTTCGTGCACCCTGTACGACGCCATAGAGGGCTTGCAATGGCTCGCCGCGCTGCTCATGCTCGGCATTGAGTTCATTGTGTCGTGCAAGACATCGCTCGGCCCACGCATATGTGCGGTCGACTGCTTCAACCAAATAGTCATGTTCGGCCAGAGGAGCGGGGCACTCATCAAAGGCCATATGAATGTCTGCGCCGATCTTGTGCTGCAGCTCCATGCTTGATTCCGGTGTCATTAGTAGCTTTTGTCCATCAAGGTGTGAGCGAAAGTGAGCACCTTTTTCAGTGATCTTCACAAGCTGTTCGGCGGATTTTTTTGCAAGAGATGCATCCCCCTTCTCGGTGTGCGCCACGGCGTCGATACCTTTTTTATATGCCACGCCAAGGCTAAATACCTGAAAGCCGCCGCTGTCGGTAAATGTCGGTCCGTCATAATTCATAAATTTTCCAAGCCCACCAGCTTTTTGCACAACGTCTGCGCCAGGGCGAAGCATCAGGTGGTAGGTATTGGCGAGGATTGACTGGCCACCAAATGCTTTGACCTGTTCGACCGTCAATGTTTTTACGGTCGCTTTTGTGCCGCCAACGATAAATGCCGGCGTCTGAATATCACCATGGGGCGTACGGATGACACCAGCGCGGGCTAGGGTGCCAGATAGTCTATGGGTGATGTCAAATTCGAGAGCTTTTTTCATTCTGTTCTTATAGTATCAACATTGAGTCGCCGTAGCTAAAGAATTTATATTTTTCAGCAATTGCGTGTTCATAGGCGGGTTTGAGTTTATCCCAGCCGGCAAAGGCAGCGGTGAGCATCAGGACAGTACTTTCTGGCATATGGAAGTTCGTCAGCAAACCGTCGATGGTTTTGAACTGGTAGCCGGGATATATAAAAATATCCGCCTCGCCGCTGATGTTACGTGGCGGCTGATCAAGAATTTCTTTGTGTGCGTATTCCAGTGTGCGTGCGATTGTAGTGCCAAGCGCTATGACACGATTAGAAGACTTTTTGGCATGCTGAATAGCTTCGACGGTAGATTTTGGGATTTCAAAATATTCTTCGTGCATATGGTGTTGGGTGACGTCATCGACGCGGATTGGCAGGAACGTACCGAGTCCGACGTGTAATGTGGCATTGACGACAATGACGCCTTTTTGCTTGAGAGTACCTAAGGTAGCCTCAGTCATATTTAGGCTAGCGGTCGGTGCGGCTACCGATCCTTGCTGTGCGGCAAAGATAGTCTGGTAGCGTTCGACATCATCCTGTGTTGCTTGTCTCTTCATGTAAGGAGGAAGTGGAACAGAACCGTATTCATCAGCAATCTTCAGCAAGTCGCGCTCACTTTTAACAACTGCAAGCCCACCACCTAAGATTTCAGTCACCTCTAGCGTGTCATTGCCGACTTTCAAATTATCGCCTACACTCAGCCGTCGCCGATAGATAACCTTGTGGGTGTGCCAGTCATCACTTTGACCATGTTTTTCGACAAGGATGAGCTCGCGCGTGGCACCATTTGAAACTTTTTTTGTCATGAGCCGTGCTTTGATGACTCTGGTGTCATTGATCACCAAAACGTCGCCGGGGTTTAGGTAGTCGATGCAGTCCGCGTACGAACGATCAGCAATATCGCTAGTCTGCCGATCGAGGACTAGCAATCGCGCTTGGCCGCGAACTCTTGGTGGTTTATCAGCGATCAGTCTGTCGGGAATCTCATAGTGAAAATCAGAAGTTTGCACGTACTCTATTGTACTACGAAGTGAGAGTCATGCGAACTTGCTGGCATGAGGGCATGCTATGACTACAGTTTTAGTTATCATAGAGGTATTTTTTGCGAATCAATGTGTAGCCAATGCTCAGGAGATGTCCTGGTGTATGTAGTACAATTTTCTGCGTACCGTTGATCTTGCTGTGCTTTACGGCGACGACGTCATCCAGGGTCGAATAGACGGTGGTAATACACTGGCGTTTCTCTTTTGGCAGCTGTGGTACAATCTCATCAACTGCCAGCAAGAGAGGATAGAGTGCCGGATTGTGTCGGCGGCGAACAACATGTATGTCGGACGCACCGTGATTGTAGCCACAAATAGTCACGACACTATGTATCTTAGGCTGACGCCAAAAGGTAAGTAGCACCATTGGACCGCCAGCACTTTCTCCTACCAAGACTATCTTTTCATCTTTGATCGATTGTAGTATCTTGGCGATGCGGGCATATTTCTGCTCGTAAGTTTCAGACTTGTCTGCCCAGCGCATAGGGACGAGAGTGACACGCGAGTTATGACTTCTCCACCGCAAAAGCACAATGCGGCGCAGGAAATCAAATCGATCGCCAAGTCCCGGTATGTAGATATAGTGAATCATAGGCCGCCATAGTTAATTATACAATCAAAAATACCGGTGATCAGCCGGTATCTTTGCATCCTTGCAAGGAATGTTATACTCTTACGGCCCTTTCCTCAATTGTTTATCGGAATGTGCCCCGAGCCAGGTGTAAGTGTTTCTTTTGGAGATTACTTACTACTTGCCAGAGTACTTTACCATATGCGGTTTGTCAAGACTTCTTCGTCTTTTTTGGGCCTAATCAAAAAATACGTTGAGTTGATGGCACCAAACCATTTATAATATTTCCTGATAGTTTCATAACATACAGAAAGTGAATATGGACCCAGCAAACGAACCGACCGATATTTTCCTGTGGGCAAATCAAGTTGATGCAGACAAAAAAGACCTCGACATTGAACTCTTTGTTTTTAATAAAAATTATACGCCGTACAGTATGCGGTTTTCGGCAGCGCTCGACAACAATATCCGTCTCCTATTTCTGTACGACATAGTAAATGATGTCAATCTTGGTGCTGGCACGGGCCTAAGTGTGCGTGACTACGAGCTATCTGATGCGGAGGACAACGTATTACTGCGTACTGAGCTTGATAAGGTGCCAAGAGCCACTACGCTCATCAACTTCATCGAGTCGCAGCGCTCTGAGATTGAAGAATTCAATGAAGAAGACCATGAGTTCAAACATATGAAGGGTATGCTGGTGTGCTTTACCAAGAAAGATTCAACCACCAAGCCATTCTATATCGTTAAAGGTATTCAGCAGACAAATAGCCTGAAAGGGACAGTATCATGGGAGATCAATGGTGGCGCAGCGGGGCCATTCAAGGCCGATATTGGTCTCAAGGTACCAAGTGATAGCCACGTACTGATTGTAAATGACGATATTTTCATTTTCAATCAGCGAAAGTTTGAGACACTATTTCAATACAACTACAAAAAACAGCTGCTAGCGGATGCAAAGGTAGCCGAGATCGAAAAGCAGTACAAGCTTAGCTTCCCAGATGATATGGACCTGCAGATGCTCGTGCGCGATCGCAAAAAGATCGTCAACAAGCTTCAAAAACTTGAGATCGGTGCCGTCCCGCAGGAAAAAGTGATTGATTATGCTGATGATATGCAGTTGGAATTAATGACAGACGACAACGGAGCGATCATTATCATGGATGCAGGTGATCTTGATACATTCGTCAATCTCATCAACGAAGACTACATCACCTCAGAAATCACTGGCAAACGCTACGAGATCAAGAGCAAAAGGCTGCTCGACGAGCCAGATGGCGGTGAGCCGCCACGCGGCATATAGCTTTGCTATAATCGGCCTATGGACTACACATTGATTATTGCGTTTCTTGCCTTTTTTGGTGCACTGCAGCTGTGCAACAAATTCAATGTAAGCCCAGGCTTGAGCTCCAGTGTTGCGGTGGGTGTTCCTTTCGTCGTTAACCTGTGCCTGAAGTGGATATATGTCATAGGTTACAAACTACCGCTGTTCGAAAATCTATTTTCACTTGTCACGATGCTCAGTGTCGCAGTGCAGTTTGTCGTTGCATTTTTTGTCTTTCGCAAAATCCAGAGCGAGGATCGTCTTGGTGTGTTTATGGCATGGGGAGTAGCCGGATCTATTGTGGTAATCCTCGGCGTTCCGCTCGTCCTCTCTTTCCTGCTCTAGCCATGTCGGATTCTTGACATCTAAACCTTCTTTCAAATAGTCTTTCAGATTATGCGGGCCATCTCCTATGCCTCATGGCGTGGCTTATCTTGCCAACAGGGGCAGAGAAGGCTAAACTATACACTATGTATAGAAATGCTAAAGCTTTCACTATAGTAGAACTTCTCATCGTGATAGTTATCATCGCCGTACTAGCTACTATTAGCGTCTTTGTGTACAGCGGCATGCAAGTCCGAGCAAAGAACACTGCTCAGTCTACAGCCGCCGCTGCTTATATAAGGTTGCTGAGACTATATAAGATCCAGAACGGTACATGGCCTACAGGGCCGGGCTGCTTAGGAGGAAACAATATTGACACAGATAGCGATGGTATAGCCGATTGCGGCGATAATGCCGCTACCAAGGTCAATCCCACATTACTAGCCCAACTAAAAACAGTCGGGACGCTACCTGATGTTGTAACCGACCAGATTGAGGGCACCTCGGGCACTAAAAGCGCTGGCATTCGATACTGGGGTGTCCAAGTCGATGGCACCGTTTTGTTTACGTGGTATGTGAGGGGTAGTGCGACTGCTTGCAATCCACCTTCTGGTATTGTCTATAGCTTCATCTCTGGCAATGACGGGCAGAGGGGCTGGTGCCAACTTAAAATGATAGGGGACGCCGATTCCTAGCGGTTAATCAATGATCTTCCGACCAATAGAATTGTCTTAGCCAAAGGAAGATAGCAAAGATGCTCCAAACATACCAACGAGTATAGAAAGAATCATTAGACTTACCAGTTTTAGAGTTTGACTCCAGCTCTGTATTTGATTGCTTCTATAAAAGGGCGACTTTTTGCCAAGTATTCCTATATGTGAAGCTATGATTATCATATTCAACATGATCAAAATTATTAGCAGGGTATTCATGAGTCCATTTTAGCAGAAAGATTAGAAGTGGGTAGTTTCTCTATCGAGCACTGTTAGTCTTGGCAGCTTGCCCAGTATCAATAACTCCTCTTCATAAGTTTGGATAGTGAACTAGGCACCGAGGTTCCCCATTCACCCCTGTTTCTTTGCCTTGATATTGAAGCTAATCTGCGTTTAGCTAAAGCAACAACAAGCTCTTCCTCCGGGGTTAGTGCCGGCATTTCTTTTACGCGTCGAAGTGCAGTTTGGCCCTCAAGCGCCTCATTGCTATAGGGTAATTCCGGAGTGATAATTTGCTCTACTGGCTCTTCGTTTACGGGTGCGGATTCTGCTGTCATAAAGTTAGTATACCAAAATACAAAAAACGGCCCATTCGGGCGGAATTTTCTCGAAAAGTACATTTTTGGTACCCCGGGCTGGGTTCGAACCAGCGACCTTAGGCTTAGAAGTCCTCTGCTCTATCCAGCTGAGCTACCGGGGCACGGGTACTATTATATACTAGAGAGGGTAAACGGTGAATTTATGGCACATTCGCAGTGAATCGGGCTAAACTACAGAATACTCTGTAAAGATTCTGCCTGAGCTTCTACAAACCCTAGTTCTGCAATATCGAAAAAGTCGTAGCCATATTGCTTGGCTGTTTGCATGACTCGTTTGCTACGCGGAGCGTTATACAACGCCCACGCTTCGATTTGGTCCTGAGTTAAGTGCTTGTTTGTAATCCAGTCGTTTTGTCCGAGATGTTCTGTCACTCGCTGCCACTGGGTTGAGTTGCTATCAACGAGGAATACAGCCTTATGGGGCACACTCAATTGGTCTACATATTGTGGCCAGACATCAACACTTTCTACGATTAGATCATCTTTCCTCTCATGGGAATATGCATGGATGTATCGTTCCATAAAGGGCCAAATCACCTCTGCGCGTCGTACAGTTTCGTCAATAGCCTCATCCGTATGCTCTGTGTAGTATTGAATATAGGCTTTCGGATCATCTGCGTTGACACCACTTGTGTGAAAAACTGGAAGAACTGGTTTTAAGGCTTGGCGGAATGAATCTCCTGAGAGATATGCAGCATTTGGCAACGCTTTTAATAGCCTCTTTGCCAGCATCGACTTCCCGCAACGAGCTCCGCCACCAATCAAATATATCATGTGCTTATTATACTCATATTAATGCAAACAAAAAGTACTGCATCCCAGTACTTTAAGTATAAGCTCTATGGTGCGGGCGGAGAGAATCGAACTCTCATCACTTGCTTGGAAGGCAGGTATATTAGCCATTATACGACGCCCGCGCTTGGGGCGAATGATGGGGATCGAACCCACGACCTTCGGAACCACAACCCGACGCTCTAACCAACTGAGCTACATTCGCCGTACAAGATAAAATTGTAGCATATATAACAGAGATAGACTAGAGCTCGCGGATGGTTTCGATATTTGCCCCGAGGCTATTGAGGCGATTGGCAAAGTCTTCGTATCCTCGGTTGATCGAATACACATCACGCAAGATCGAAACGCCAGGAGTCGCGAGCATAGCCAGCAAGATAACGACCGATGGACGGAGCGCGGGCGGGGCAACGATATCGGCCGGCTTCCATCTGGTAGGACCGGTAATATACACACGATGAGGATCGACCATCTCGATGTTTGCATTTAGTTTTGACAGCTCAGTGAAATAAATCGCACGGTTTTCGTAACTCCAGTCATGCACAAGACTGCGACCCTTGGCAATTGTGGCGACGAGGCCAAGGAAGGGGAGATTGTCCATATTGATGCCGGGAAAAGGCAGACTGTGCAGTTTGTCTTTGGCTGCAGTGAGCTTGGACTGCTTTAGATAGATGTCGACGAGGCGAGTGCGTCCATTACGTGCCTTGTACTCAGGGCTGAGGTCATATTCGAGCCCCATACTCTCGAGGACTGCAAGCTCGAGCTCCAGAAATTCTATAGGTGCTCTAGTGATGGTGATCTCCGAATGAGTCACTGCGCCAGCTGCGATGAAGCTCATTGCCTCGATCGGGTCTTCGCTGGGGAAGTACTCTACTGATTGATTGATTGTCTTTTTGCCGCGAATCTTCAGCGTAGTCGTGCCGATGCCATCGATCTTGACGCCAAGTTTTGTCAGGAAAAAACAGAGGTCCTGCACCATGTAGTTTGGGCTGGCATTGCGAATGATCGTCTCACCCTCGTACAATGCGGCGGCCATGATAACATTTTCGGTGACTGTATCGCCGCGCTCAGTGAGGATAATTGCTTTTTTGGGTGCTGTCGGACGCGACAGAGCGTGGTAGTAGTCGGTGCCAGGCTTTGCTTCAACACTCAGGCCAAAGGCACGCAGCCCGACCATATGCGGCTCGACAGTACGAGTGCCAAGGTCGCACCCACCAGCAAATGGTAGCTTGAAGTCCTTATACTGGTGCAGAAGCGGACCAAGAAACATGATAATGCTACGAGTACGCTTGGCAGCTGCGCTATCGATCGTATCAAGGTGTAGCTTGGCAGGTGGAGTAATCTCGAGGTCTCTGCCGTTGACCCATTTGATCTTGACACCTATACTTTGTAGGACCTCGATGATGCGATTGACTTCCTCGATATGAGCCACTCGGCGCAATGTTGTTTTGCCGCGATTGAGCAAGCTGGCGCAGAGCAGAGCAACTGCCGCGTTCTTGCTTGTTTTGACTTCTATCTCACCGTGGAGTTTTGTGCCACCGTGTATCCTAAAGTTGATCTTGCCACTGTTGTTGAGCATGACAATATTGCTCGACAGCTCTTCGCTGATGCGCCCGAGCATCTCAACACTAAGATTTTGGCCGCCCTTTTCTATGCGGTTGATGGCGCTCTGGGAGGTGCCGATGCGCTTTGCCAGCTCACTTTGCGTCATGCCCTTCGCAGTGCGATTTTCTTGAATAATTTTTCCAATGCGCTGCTTGTAATCAACCGGCTTCATAACATAGATATATCATATACGATATATCTATGTCAATACTCTAAAGCAGTGTATAATGATGCATATGTTGTAGTTTCATCACTCATCACTGGCAAGTAGAACTATTTTAAGAGGAGAGTAGATATGAATGATGATGTGGTGGCAAAACTTATTGCAGAAGAGACCAAGCGGGAGCAAGATGGTATAGAGCTTATACCAAGCGAGAACTATGTATCTCGTGATGTGTTGACGGCACTTGGGAGTGTCTTCACCAATAAATATTCTGAAGGGTACCCAGGCAA
Organism: uncultured Candidatus Saccharibacteria bacterium; assembly: GCA_964407405.1. Classification (GTDB taxonomy): domain Bacteria; phylum Patescibacteriota; class Saccharimonadia; order Saccharimonadales; family Saccharimonadaceae; genus JASLCR01. The sequence continues at coordinate 9,338 of CAYOVH010000004.1, forward strand.
GCGTTACTATGGTGGGCAGGAATTCACCGATCAGGTAGAACAACTGGCGATTGATCGCGCCAAGCAGCTTTTTGGTGCAGATCATGCCAATGTCCAGCCGCACTCAGGTGCGCCAGCCAACGAAGCAGTGTACAGTGCCTGGCTCGAGCCAGGTGATACGGTACTTGCTATGGACCTCAGCCATGGTGGACATTTGACACACGGAGCACCAGTGACGCGCAGTGCACAGCTGTACAATTTTGTCCGCTACAAGGTAAAAGACATCACTACCGGTGAGATCGACTACGATGAGCTGCGCACTCTCGCCAAAAAGCATCAGCCAAAGATTATCTTGGCAGGCTTTTCTGCCTATCCGCGGGAGCTTGACTACCAGAAGTTTGCTGATATCGCTGGCGAGGTGAACGGCGAGTGTCTATTGATGGCCGACATGGCGCATATTGCCGGCTTGATCGCTGGCGGCGTGGCTAAAAATCCATTTGATTATGGTTTCCATGTCATCACTTCGACGACACACAAGACGTTGCGCGGCCCGCGTGGCGGGCTGATCCTTTCGCGCGGAAAGGTTGGCAATCCTCTGAAGAAGCCGGAAAAGACACTTGAAAACATTCCAACCCTGATTGACCGTGCAGTCTTCCCTGGTATGCAAGGTGGTCCGCACATGCATGTGATTGCAGCAAAAGCTGTAGCATTTGGCGAAGCACTGAAGCCGGAGTTTAAAGAATACGCGGCACAGATAGTCGAAAATGCTAGTCGTCTAGCCGATGAGCTGCAGCAGCGCGGGTTTGTATTGATCGGGGGAGGTACAAGCAACCATCTGATCTTGGCAGATGTGCACAAAAGTTTTGGGATTGATGGCAAGATTGCCGAAGAAGCTCTCGACAAGATCGGTCTGACACTCAATAAAAATGCTGTGCCAGACGATGAATTGCCGCCGTTTAGACCTAGTGGCATTCGCCTCGGTACTCCAGCACTCACGACACGTGGACTGCGCGAAGAGCACATGGCGCAGATCGCGGAGTGGATGAAGCAAGCGCTTGATGTACGAGATGATGAAGCAAAACTCGACACTCTCCGGGCAGTCGTAAAAATGTTCCTGAAAGACTTTCCGCTACCATATTAAAACATATAAATACCCTATCTCAGGGCATTTATATTTCTTAGGTATATCGTAAGCGAGCGCTATTGTGTGACGTTTTGGGTTGTCTCGAAGCAGTTTGCAGAGCTATCGCCACCACTCTGATCTGCGGTTGATTGCCAAGCACTTGTGCTAAAGTCGTATCGAAAGACTTTGAAACCACGGGCAGCTGTGCCAGAGGTAGGAGTTGCACCACTGAAGCATAGCTGTACCTTTACCGTATTACGTCGTGCATCGCCAGAAGGGGTTGACGCACTAAGGGTTATGCCACTTCCAGTAAGATTTGGCTCGGTGCCTTGCGTAGTAGCATTAAGTTGAGTCGTAATGCTAGTGCCTGATGCCGGGTAATTACCATAAAGCGCATTGTAGGCTTCTAGTTTTTTAGAGACATTTACAGCAGCTGTGGCTGCGGCAGAATTGTTTCCTCTTGTCTGTATGCCATTGTATGCCACGATCGTAATCGCTGCCAAGATAGCAATGACGACGATAACGATCAAAAGCTCAACGATAGTAAAGCCACGATATTTAGATTTGGTACTTGCAAGCATCAGTTAGGCCCCCTAGATGATTATGCTTAGTGATAATGTCTGTAATATACTACAGCGATGCGAAGAGCGCAAGCGGTTTGAATCAAAATCCCGCGCAAAAGCTGCGCGGGATTGCAGTATCAATCAGTAGGGGTGTGTCTATGAGGAGCAGCCAGTGCCAGCTGTTACCTTTACGGCCGAGCCAGAGCCTGAGTAGTTCCAGTACCATACGTTGGCACCACCTGCGCATGCATAAGCCGATACGACTGAACCATTCTTGGCCGACGCACCATCAAGGCCATGAGTGGTAGCATTTGTAGCCGCAATAACTGATGTCGTGCTATCTATGTGTGCCTCGGAAGCAACTGGGGCAGCATCAGCATAGGTGTTAATGGCCGAGCCATCCGTACCACCAGCTGTGCCAATATATGCTCCTTTGATAGCATTTAAGGCTTCAAACTTCTTTACGATGCTGTTAGCCTGAGCTTGGCCAGAATTTGTCTTGGCCCTTGTCTGTATACCATTGTACGCCACGATCGTAATCGCTGCCAAGATAGCGATAACCACGATCACAATGAGGAGCTCGACGATAGTGAAGCCACGTTGTTTACTTTTGATATTGTTAAGCATTTTAATGCCCCCTATTTAATGGTAGTTTCTATATTTGTAAATATACTACAATGATGAGTAAAGCACAAGAAGTATCTAGTTTTCTGCGAGGAAGTCGCAACCGGCTAGGCTAAGCCAGCCGTTATTGACGCCTTCTACGACTAGGACCTGACCATTTGGGAGAACGTCAATACGGCCATAGGTGTTAGGATTTGTGACAACACTACAAACGATCTTACCGACAGGTCGATAGCCTGCAGGAAGCGTAGCGATGACTGTGTCACGAGTCACGGTACCACCTTTAATTAAACCTCGCAGAGATACGATACCATCGGTATTCTTGATGTACTGGGCTGAAGAGTAGGGAGCTGCATACGTGTTCCAGCCAGCAGCTAGCGACATGGTTGTCCACGTGCCGGTGCCGCTACTTGGATAATACATAGCTTGCATCGACCAGTAGCCGTTACCACCACTTCGATAGTGGACCGTTTTGTCGGTATTAACATCCATAGAGCCAACGGTGACATTGCCACGAGCTGGATAAATGTCGCGAGTCGTGACAGCATTAAGACTGGGCGGTAGGGCAAAGGCAGCTACCGTTGAACCCATTGTGCCACCAGCAGCAAGTCCTTGGATAAGCACACGACCGCTTGAATCCTGGGATATTTGAGGTGTTGCAAACTGAGCACCATAGCTGGTCCAACTATTTAGACCAGCTATGTTAGTCCACGAGGCTCCATCAGCACGGAAATTGATGCCATTGAGACTAATCCATCCGGTGCTTCCGAGATTGAACTTGACCTCACCAGTCGGTTCTATATCGATACGCCCTTGGGTGATGCCATTTGTAGCGGGAGCAAAGATCAATTTGGCACTTGGACGATAGCCTGGAGGTAAGGTGCAAATGACCTCATTGCCAACACCAGTACCGCTTCGTATAAGGCCGCTGAGCGCCACTACATCGAGCTTTGTCTTTGTAAAGGTCGCTGGCGCAAAAGGCGAGCCGTAGTTTACCCAATTATTTTGTAGGTCGCACGGGATTGTGGATGGTACTGAAGCAGTTGCTTGACCATTTCCAGTGGTCCCATAGCTATTCTTTGCTGCTACACGCAGCGTTATGGTGTCGCTTCTCACCGTAGAAATAGTGTAGGAGTTGCTGGTAACAGCGGCCGGGCTTGTATAGGCTCCGCCGTTGAGGCTATAAGAGACGAGGTATGCTGTTGCGTTTGGTATAGTGTTCCAGTTGAATGTAACACTCGTCGTATTGTCTATGCTATATGATACCGTTGGAGCAGTAGTCGGTGCTACAGGGTCGGTGTTGATATTATTTTGACGGGTAACTTTGATCGATTCAGTTCGGTTTATATTTTCACCAGCAACACTCTTGCTAAGAGTAAGTTTTATTTCGGCGGTGTTTGCGGGTATTGTAGGGCCGACAATCGAAGTAAGCTTTGGAGCACCAGTATCTGCCGTAGCATAATAATCAATCGTCATACCAGTGACATTATCAGCGAGCTTATCATCTTCAACCTCGCAGTAGTAATTGTCGTAGTCAGGGTGAGTACAGCTTGGCATCTGCCAAGTACCTTGGCACCAGTTTCCAGGGTCTGCAATAGTACGCTTTCGTAGAGTGCCGTCTTTGACAAAAAATACTACTGTATTGGTAGCAATAGGATTTTTCGTAATCGCTGAACCGCTACACTCAGAGTAACTGACATTATAGGTGTAAATGAGTTTAGGGTTAGTTTTGTTATTTGTCGTAGCTGGTACGGTGAGAATGAGCGTATTCGGACTGCTGGAATAGCTAAAATTTGTTGTATCGTCATTGAGCCCGAACGGTGATGTGAGGTTGCTTGTTGTTGTCAGAAATCTTGCACTGGTCAAAATGGTAGACTCAATCGTACTAAGCGCATTCTGCGCTTCGTATGTGAGGCTTGACTTCTCGTTCATCTTTAGACTGTCGCCAGTGAGGCTAACGATAAATGCAATAATAATTCCAATAAGTAAAACAACCAACGGTGCTACGACGAGCATTTCTATGAGAGTGAAACCTCGTTGGGAAGAGTGACTAATTGGTGTAGACTGCATGGCTGACCGTTGTTCCGTTAAAAGTGATACTAGAGGTAACAAGTGAGATGTTCGATGATGCACCGTATGGGCAGGTAATAACAACAGATGCTGAGGCGTTGGTTATAGTGCCGACAGTTACTGAACTGGAAGTATAAGCTGTGTATGGCGTGGTGCCAATATCCCCACAGGGCTGCTTTGCTGATGATGAATATTGCCGTAGATAGGTGTAGGCCAGGTTTGACATCTGTGCGGTGCGGTCAGCACTAGCGTTGCCCTTGAGAGTGTAATTATATAGCTGATACCCTGCAAGGAGAAATATGGTACCGATAAACAACGTGATAAGTAGTTCCACTGCCGAAAAACCGGTTTGTCTTGTATCGTTATTCATTGCTGGTGCTTACTCTTGATTATATGAATGGCATTATCAGTCTCAGTGCGGTAATAGAGGTAAAATCTATCACAGCCTGTACCGCCGTTATCGCAGATCCAGGAACCCCAGAGAGGCGTATAATAAAGGGACGCGTAGACATACCTGTCAGTAGTAATAATATTCTTGAGCACTGGATCGTTATCAGGGTTGTCTAAATCATACTCGTCATATTGAGTATCAGCTTCAAGGATGTATATACTGTTGGGCACGGTCCCGTCACAAGTGCTGTTGAACTGTTTCCATAGTGCATCTTTCTCTTTTCCAGGAGCGGTTAACGACTGTGGTGTAGTCCCTGGAAGACTAGTCAACAGGTTGCTTGGGATTTTGTTCGGAGAATACGCAACTGGTAACTGGCACCCCATCATAAATTTCATCATAGTCGGATCCGGGTAGGCAAACTTGCCATTAAATGTGGTGCTATAACGTGTAATGGAGACAGGATTTCCTTGATTGTAGAATTGCTCCAACCCGCGCGCGATTGCTTCGGCATCTCGTCGCCGCTCGCTGTCGCGTGCTTGGGCCTGAAGATTTCCCATTGCGGCCACCCCTAGTCCAAGTAATATTACCATGATAACCATGACGATCATAAGCTCGATCAAAGTAAACCCTCGCCGCTCAAAATTCATAGTATAAGCATAAGCTGTTTTGTGTGTATCGGCAAGTCTATAGCTCAAGTGGTTCTTGCTCTATGATGATACGAAACGTATCGCGCACTTTGCCAATGATCTCATCTCGTGCGGCAGCGAGGTCAGCAAAGCCTGTTGCAGATTCGTTGATAAGGACGAGCGCATTTTTGTCATTGATGCGCATGCCGTGGAGTAATTGTCCCTTGAAATCGCATTGTTCAATCAACCAGCCAGTCGGGACTTTATACGACTTGTTGCCTAGATCGTAGTGCGGCATATCGGGATAGTCATTGAGCAGCTCAGCTAGCTGCCACTGCTCGACTATAGCGTTTTTGAAAAACGAGCCGCTATTTGGCCGTTCGGTCGGGTCGGGCAGTTTGTCTCTACGGATAGCCATGACGGCATTGCGGATTTCTTCCACAGTATAGATAGTGATATTATGCTCATCAAAATACGACTGCACTGCCGCATAAAAGGGTGGTTCGGGTGCTGTCTTGTATAGCTGCAATGTCACTGAAGTGATGGCATAGCGGCCTTTACTCTCACCGCGAAAAATACTATTGCGATAAGAGAATCCGCAGCCTTCAGAGGTGAATTCAACGAACTGATCATTTTTGATGTCGTACGCCGTTAATTTTATGAAAGTATCTGCCAGCTCCTGCCCATAGGCACCGATGTTTTGGACAGGTGCAGCCCCGACGGTGCCGGGAATTGCCGAGAGAGCTTCGATACCAGACAGTCCACGTTCGGTCGTAAATTTGACAGCATCATCCCAGACCTCACCGCCACCAAAAGTGATTGTTGTTGAAGACGAATCGTCGGCCTCGACAGTGATACCGCGGATATGGTTGCGGATGATGATGCCATCAAAGCCTTCATCATGGGCGAGGGTATTGCTGCCACCGCCGAGGATGACAATGCTTAGTCCTTGGGCTTTTGCGTTGCGGCAAATTGCTGCCATCTCATCTGGTGTGGCGGCATCGGCCATGAAGCGCGCTGGTCCACCAAGATGCATTGTCAGATAATTTTTGAGCGGGATGTTTGTGTGAATATCCATTTGCTCCAGTATAGCACCAATGATGGTATAATTATTGGTAGCGCAAAGGAAAAGTAGCCGATCCCGAATGATCTATTTGTTCGCACGGCTCCAGTGAAAAAACCAAGTTTTTGTTTCATGAGTGAAGCGCGTTTGCACCCGTAGCTCAGCGGATAGAGCACTGGTCTTCGGAACCAGGTGTCGTACGTTCGAATCGTACCGGGTGTACCAGATTGAATTTATGACAAATATAAAACTAAACCACCACGGACAACAGCTTGTCGCTTCGCTTCGACAGGCCGAGCAATATACCCTGCAACTTGAGCGGGCCAAAGAATCAAAACCAAAGGTCCATGTGGCTGGTGCGGGTGGTGCGATTACAGCTGCCTACGAGCAGCTGCGAAATGCAGCCGAATATGCCGAGGAGCATCTACTGCTGACACGAGCGATCCGGCGGTTTTATCGTCGTCTTTTTGTGATGCGCGATAGCGACCAGATCGCCAAGAGCGGCGAAGAGCTGGTAGTTGAATTGACACTGGCTGGATATCTGCCAAATGATTCTGTTCTGGAGTCGACAGTCAAGCAGATCAACGGCCTCGGCGTGCAATATTTTGCCACCTACGAGACGCTCGGACGAGATCGGACATTGCCCCGGGCCGATGTAGAAAAGTGGACCCTCGACGTATTGGCGGTGCGTGCGGAATGGCTGCTCACCGATCATAGTACGGCAAGCGCATATGTGCAATTCGTCTATGATTATCTATTGGGAACGACTGATTTTGAAGCGGTCTTGGGCATGCGACCAGCCGATCTTGAAACAGCGCTCTACGTAGCGGTGCAGCGTGCCCTCCTCAAGTCGGATATGGCGGTCGTCAGGGCCGGGCTACTCGACCGGTATCAGCAATCGCCCGAAAACTTGCGGCAATATACAGAAACCAATCAGCAAATTGATATACTTTTTGCATCACCGACCATCGAAAAGTTATTTCGCTTTGTCGATCGTCGCGGCGCACCGTTTCGTATTTTGAAGCGATTGATGGACGAAGATGATACTTTGTCACATCAGTTGGCCAAGAAAGACGGGTTTTTGCATGTCTTTGAGGCGCAGGTCGGTCGCGAATATCAGACGATCAATACACGGATCAATCGAGGGATTATCAAGAGTGTTATCTTTCTTGTGATTACAAAATTCCTGATCGGTCTGGCAATCGAGGTGCCGTACGATTTGGTGATCTATGGACGGATCGCCTGGACGGCGCTCTTGATCAATTTTGCATTTCCGCCAATCTATATGATATTACTACGCATGACGCTGATACTGCCTGGTCCGGCGAATACGAAACGACTGTGTCAGCAAATCGAACATGTCTTGTATGGACAAGAAACGAAGCAACTTGAGCGGCGACAAGCCACGAACTTTGGCATGGGCTACAATATCGCGTATGCGCTGGCATTTGTTGTCGTATTTGGCGGTGTTGGGTATCTCTTGTGGCAATTTGCCGGATTTGAGATAGTGCATCTTTTGATCTTCTTTATCTTCCTCTCGGGTGCGAGCTTCCTTGGCTTCCGTCTTTCGCGTATGATTCGTGAGATTGAAGCGGTCAATAGCAGCCAAAATGCAGTCACGACTGTACGAGATTTTCTTTATACACCTTTCGTTGTCGTTGGACGTTTTATGAGTGAAAAGTATGCTCAGGTAAATCTCGTAGCACTTATTCTTGATATGGTGATTGAGCTGCCACTCAAGACAATTCTTCGTCTTGTTCGCCAATGGGCGGCGTTTATTAGCAGCAAACAAGATCAGCTATAGACAATCTCGCCTCTGTTTGCTATAGTTTCTAAGAGTTCCGGGCCACTAGCTCAGCTCTACGTGAAACGTAAATTATGCGAGCACTGTTGCTCTAACCAGCCAGGCGTTGGCGTACCTTTCGGACAATGATATTTTATGGGCCAGTAGCTCAGCTGGTTAGAGCACCTGCCTCTTAAGCAGGGTGTCGAGGGTTCAAGTCCCTCCTGGCCCTCCAGAGGTCAGAGCATCGATTTCGGTGCCTTGACTTGTGGAAAAATTCGAAATGACATCACTTTTGACAGCAGCACGAACTTTCAATACCAATAACTTTCAAATGAGGGTATTCTCATGACACGTGTCGGTAGAGCGAAAATACTCTCTGGAGCAGAACTTGCCAGCTATATTAAAGAGCGCCAGGTGCGCCAGGTTCGCGGGTTGCGGCAAGCCGAAGGTATTGCGCCCAAGCTTGCTATTATACAGACGACCGACGACCCTGTGATCGCGACCTATGTGCGCATGAAGCAACGCTATGGAGTGGACGTTCTTGTCGATGTCGATGTCCACTCAGTGGCTAGTAATGAGTTGTTTGAGACGATCAAAAGACTTAATAATGATGCATCGGTCCATGGTATTATCATCCAGCTACCGCTTGCCGAGGAAAGCCAGACAGGCGAAGCAGTTGACCTCGTTGCCCCTCAAAAAGATGTCGATGGTCTGGGAAAAGAAGCATTGTTTACTCCGGCAACACCGATGGCAATTGATTGGCTCCTGGCGGGATATAATGTCAATTTTGCCGGCAAAAAAATTGCCATCATCGGCAATGGTCGGCTGGTTGGCGCGCCGCTTGCTGCACTATGGAGAAATGCTGGCCGCGATGTCGTGGTATTTGATTCTGGCGCAGAAGACGTGTCCTTGCAATTAAAATCGATGGATATAATTGTGACGGCGACCGGTGTGCCGGGCTTGATCGGTGCAGATTCTCTAAAGCCCGGTGCCGTGGTTGTCGATGCTGCAACGTCGGCCGAGCACGGCAAAATCGTCGGCGATCTGGCTGATGATGTTCGTCTGCGTGATGATCTGACGATCACGCCCGAAAAGGGCGGAGTTGGACCGCTGACAGTCTGCGCATTATTTGACAATGTGATTCGCGCAGCGCGTGCGAGCGTCTCAGATTCCTAAGGTTTCTTTGACCTTGCCGACAACCTGGCTCGGTGTCATATCTGCTTTGACGATATAGCTTTCAACATTGAGAAGCTGTAGTTCTTTTGGTGATTCTTCTTCGCCCATGTTTGTCAAAATGATGACTGGGATATCCTTACCCCAGTCGTGCTTGCGCATCTCGGTGAGAGCCTCTGCTCCGTCCATTTCAGGCATTTGAATGTCAAGCAGGATGATATCAGGATTGAAATTTTCGACTAGTGCGATACCGCGCTTACCGTTGTTGGCCAGACGCACATCATAACCGTCCGCCTCAAACTTCATGCGGTACATTTGACTGATTGTTTGATCGTCTTCGATGATGGCTATTTTGGTCATACCACTGTAATTATAGCATAGGTGTTGTATGCGGGGCTGTGCGTCTCGGCGCGGCTGAACCAGGGTATAAGATGGTACACTAGAATATATGAGGAGTATTAATGGTAATTACAGCACTTTTTCGCTAGCTGACAGCACTATTTTCTCAGGTAATGATGAAAAACGATTTGCTATTACAACCTTAAACCCGCACTCGCACGCTAGCAACGAGTCTACGCTACCCTATGCCTACCATAAATTCAGAGCAGATGTCTATATTGATCAACTTGGTATCCTTGATGACGGTGCTCGGACCATGGACGGAGTTGAGCTTGACGAAGATGATGAGCGCGCTCAGCACTTTATCGTCGTTGAAAATAAGCTAGGAAGTGCGGCGCTCATTGCGTGTATGCGTCTGATAACGAAGGAAGAGGAGGCCGGTCTGTTACCTGTAGAAAGTGTATTTTCTGACATTCATCGCGATGCACCGGCAGAAGTCGGCAGCGTGGAGGTGTCAAGATTTATTACTCGTCACGATAATAGCTCTGAACGGGCAGAGGCTCGTACTATGATGCTAGCATCTGCCTTGGCATATGTCGATCACCATAATCTAGGACCCGCATATGCAATTATCGAGCCAGAACTTGAAAGACATCTTTTGGCGATTGGGGTGCCTCTTGAGCGTCTAAGCGAGTATCGATGGTTGAATGAATATGGATCAGACAATGCTTCGGTTAGGATTGACACTCTTGAGATGACGCGTAGATTTGGAGGCGAGGCGGTGGGCCGCTCACTTCTATTAGAAGAAGAGTGGAAGTTTTGGGGTAGCCATGGGGTAGACTTGATGCGACCAGGAATGGAGACGGTATAATGGCAGAGTTACTGGCCAATAAAAGAAACTACGGATTTTGGAATAAAGATGAACAGGAGGCGCTATCCCGGGCTACAGTTGCTATTGCTGGAGCAGGTGGTGATGGATTTCAGCTTGGGCTCAAACTGGCCATGGTTGGAGTCGGGGAGATACGTATAGCCGATCCTGAAGATTTTGAACCAGAGAACTCCAATCGCGTATTGGCAGCAACAGTAACAAATTGTGGAAAAAACAAGGCAGAAGTCCTTCGTGACATGATAGGTGACCTACCGAGAGAGACGAAGGTAGAGACATACGACGAGGGTGTTACTGTCGAGAATGTTGATGAATTTATAAGAGGAGCTGACCTCGTCATTGATGAGTCCGAGCTTCGCTATCTACATGTAGGGACTATGATCGCACGAACTGCTCTAAAATATGAGATACCGGAACTCCTCGTCATGAATATAGGGTTTGCTGGGGTAGGGACATCATTTCATCCTAGTGGAAAAAATGGTTTTCAAGATATGCTGGGAATACCAAAAGATGCCCCGCTTGACGAAGTTGCTGCTATGGAAGTCTCCTATAGTCGGTCAATTCCCTACATACCATCGTATGGCGATCATGAGACATTTGAGGCGGTAATAGCAGGTGCGCCATTACCATCTATTAGTCCAGGTGTTGATGTAGCTTCAGCAGTAGGTTCGACTGAGGCATTTTTGCATTTGACGGCCGATCTAGATAATCGAAGAAAATCTCCCACCTGGTCGCCGCACTACAGGTACATGGATGCCTATACAAATAAAAGTGGCGTTATCAAACATCCACAACTATCTTATTATAAAGGCGTTGCGAATATGTATTTGCGTTCAAAGCTTGGTAGGAATCCTACGGCAAGCTACCAACACGAAAAGTAGAAAAAAAACTGCAAGCACTGTATAATTCCCCTTAGCGATTATGGTAGGGGTATTTTGGGCAATTGACAGTATAATTATAGCTTCTTTGGTATTTTTATCATTTCTTAGTCTGTCTAAAGGAGGACATAGGAGCTCTATCAATCGCCTCTTCTCGCTTTTTGCTTTCACGGTGGCAATTTGGATTCCGGCAAATCATATTAGCAATAATTCCAGCTTTCCAGAATCACTTATTCTAGCTGCTAACTATCTTGTTTTTCCGTGTGCTCTGGCAGCCTTGACGATCATGATGCTGTTTCTTACTGAGCTTTCGGGTGCGAAGACAGCGAGGAAATATATTCCTCGTTTTCTGCTGCCGTTTATTGTTCTTGTAGGCATTATGTCTCCAACTCCATTACTCGTGGCCGGTATCGAGCAGAGTGGCCATGTCTATGCCGTGCTATTTGGCCCACTTCTGCCGATTTATGCGATTGCGCTTCTCCTGCCAATGGCAGTTATCGCCTATGTTATGTACAAAGGGACAATGACCCTGAAGGGGATACAGCGAGAGCAAATAAAAGCCGTTGGCGTTTCCCTTGGGGTATGTCTCCCTCTTGTTTTCGCATTTCTTTTTGTCTTACCCTCTACCACGGGTTATTTTGAGTTTACCGAGTTTGGTATTTCACCACTTATCATTCTCACTATAGGACTTTATTACAGTGTGGTGAAACATCATCTTTTTGATATAAGGCTTGCAGCTATTCGTACGGTTGCTTACATCTTAGCATTAGTGGCACTGTCTGGGATATATTACGCCTTAGCCTACTTGGTGTCGGTAACTATTTTTCGTGGCGAAGTCACGTCTAGTTTGAGCGTAAGTCCTATTAATATATTTCTTGCTCTCGTGTTGGCGTTTATATTTCAGCCGATTAAGCATTTCTTTGACAAGGTAACGGATAGTATCTTTTTTCGGGGTCGCTATAATTCAGAAGATTTTTATAGTCATCTAAGCGAAGTTCTAACGACTACTACGACTGATTTGCGAAGCCTGCTCCATCGTATCGCAAGCGAGATCAATGGTACGTTGAAAGCTGAACAAACCTTCTTCTATGTGCAGTGGAATCATTCACGCTATCTCTCGGCCGGCACAAAGAATCACAAGTCGATGCCACTTCAAGATGCACGTGTGCTAAACGATTACGTTATCGAAGAGAGCGATAACGTAATCGTGGCAGAACTATTGTCAGAAAAGAGTGAAGTGCGTCGATTATTAACAAGCCACAAGATCGCTATTGCTGTCCCTCTCATTCAGAAAAAAGTTGTTCTTGGCTATCTTTTTTTAGGTGACCAAAGAGGCAGTGGTTACACCAATCGTGATATCAAGGTGCTCGATACGGTATCAAATGAGCTTGTAATCGCTATCCGTAACGCAATGGCAGTCCAAGAAGTAAAAGACACCAATGCCAATCTTGAACAGCGTATCAATGCTGCGACGGCTGAACTTCGGACGTCAAACGCTCGGCTCAAGCGGCTCGATACGGCCAAAGATGAGTTTTTGTCGATGGCTTCGCACCAGTTGCGCACGCCATTGACAAGCGTCAAAGGTTATTTGAGTATGATGCTTGATGGCGACGTAGGAAAAATTACACCGATGCAGAGGCAGGTGCTCGAAGAAGCTTTTTCGAGTAGTGAACGCATGGTCCATCTGATCCATGATTTTCTCAATGTATCGCGTCTGCAGACAGGGAAGTTTGTCTTAGAGCTTCAAGAAAGCGATCTGACCAAGCTTATTGAGCAGGAGGTCAAAGGCCTTGAGCGCGTCGCTAAGAGTCGTGATATGAAGCTCGAATTTCTCGACAAGGCCGGACCGCTGCCAATGACAATTGATGACACGAAAATTCGTCAAGTCGTGATGAACTATATCGACAATGCAATTTTCTACTCTCATCCGGGGACGACGATCAAGATTGAACTTGCAGCGGTGGGGGACGAGGCAATCCTAAAGGTCGAAGACACGGGCATTGGCGTGCCAAAACACGAAAGAGAACGTCTTTTCACAAAGTTTTACCGCGCCACAAATGCCCGCCGACAACGGCCGGACGGCACTGGTGTGGGCCTTTTCTTGGCGCAAAAGGTGGTCACGGCGCATGGCGGCGAGGTTGTCTTTGAAGCCAAAGAGGGTCGTCGCGGCAGTATCTTTGGCTTCAAGCTACCGATCGCTTCGTTAAAGCACCAGCTTGATTAGCTCAATCAAGCACCACGTCACAAATAGTATAACGATCACAGCAATGATGATCGGCTTTGCCAGCCGCTTACGCTCAAACCACCATTGGCCAAATTTACTGCGCTTGACAGCGTCAACGCGCACGATTTGCGGCTGGGTAGTCGCGGCGTCTCGACCACGGTAGCGTTTGTTGCGTTTCTTCTTTGATGCCATAACTATCTCTAGTGTAACAAAATCCACTCTCTACATATAGACAGAGAGTGGATTTGGGGCTGGCTAGAGCTACGTGTTAGCTGTTACGTCGGCTAGCAATATAGTATGTGGCTGCACCTGTGAGCGAGCCGGCACCTAGCATCTTGAGGATTGCCTCAGTAGGACCAGTGACTGGCAGGGCAGCTGGCGTCTCGGGTGTAGGTGTTGGTGCAGGCTTCTCTTTACATTTGTCGCTGTTGACTGGTGCGTACTGATCCTCATCACCTTCATCAACCGAGATGATCTTGCCAGTTGATGGGTCGCATACGACGACTTTGCCTGGGACCTTTGGTGGCACAGTGACATCGGCATTGTCGCAAGCGTCAGGACTGCCTGGGACTTGCGGCGCGTCGACGCAGGCCGTATTTCGGATTGCACTTGACTGCTCTTCAACTACTTTGGCAGTGATGGTGAAGCTTTGGCTTTCGCCCACGCCGAGAGACTCGATCGTATAGCTCCACTTGTTGTCGGCGATTGTGCCAACGGCAGCGCTAAGGAATTGTACTCCTCGTGGGGCTGGGTCGGATACAGAGACATTTGTCAGAGTGACGGTGCCAGTGTTGGTAACCGTCAGTTTATAGTCATACGGCTGATTGAGGGCGACAGTGTCGGATTTTTTACCGTTGATCGTTTTGGTGATGGTGACGCCTGGCTTTTCGGCTGGAGTTACGGTAAATGGTTGTTCGCAAGTGGTGGTGTTGGTCTGAGGGCCGACACTTGTATTTGCGGTCAGTTTTGCCCGGTAACTGCCTGGCGTATTTTGTGTATAGTCGAGGGTTGCTGCTGCTGTTGTCTGGGTAAAGATTTGCGTGCCGGCACTGTTTACAACAGTGTAGGTGTATGACTGCAGTGTTGCACCATTTTCTAGGTTTACCGATCCGCCAAAACGGAATTTTGTACGTTCAAGTGGAGTGATAGTGAGGGCTTTACAACTTGCGGCCGGCTGCTTTGGCTGTTTTTTCGAGCAGTCGAGCTTGCCGTGGCCGTAGCCGATAAGGGGGAGAATATTGTGGGTACCGTATGAAAGGTCAACCTGGTAGTAGCAGCCTTTTGCCTTGGTGCTTTTTGCGGGGAGTGCCACACTCCAGCTCTGGACATCAGAGCTTCGCTTGACAACCTTGGTCATGCGCTTGTAGAGGATTTGCTCACTCCATGGCTTGCCATCCATTGCTGGGGCATAGAATGACGAGATAGTTATCTGGGCCTTGCAGTTTTTTGCACCAGTCACTTTGTAATTGACAGTGGCTGTGTTGCCACTGACCTCAAACGCTTTTGAGGACGCTTTTGTGGCAGTGACCGTACAGCGCGGAGCGTCACCGACCTGACCGGGTTGTGCCGCATTTGTCTGTAGTTGTGTCAAGCCGACAATCGCTGCAGAAAAAAGCGCGACGCCAAATGCTAGTAGTTTTGCTTTCATTACGTACCTCCTCGCAGGTGTTGTAATTGTTTACTCTCTATGTCGAAGTCTCCATCTTCGAGCCAGCACCTCACTGGTGTTGTTACTAGTCTAGCATAAAAATTATAATATGTCAATATATTATGCAACCTATGTCAAATAAGCACAAGAAATATAAGCAATGACTTGATTTAATACACAATCTAGGGTATGATAGCTACAGTTTTACGTATCTCTTTACCTAAAATTCGGATGAATGCTCACTTATACTAGCCTAGCGATTCATCACTATTTTGATGAACGAAAGGCATCTTTATAATGTACAAAAAACGATCATTTCGTGGTGGCTCACGCCGCTACACCGGCCGCGGCAAAAGCAGTCAACGGTCAAAGCAGACTATTCACGAGTCAAAATTCATCAATCGTAATACCAAAATGCTGGCGACTGACACAGTGGAGTATGAACCTACACACAGGTTTATTGACTTTCATCTGCCAGCACCTCTGCAAAAGAATCTCGATGAACTGGGCTTTGAAACGCCAAGTGCGATCCAAGATCAGACAATTCCACTAGCCCTAGAGGGCAAGGATGTCATCGGCCTAGCGAATACCGGTACCGGCAAAACTGCTGCGTTCTTGCTGCCGATCATTGATGCTCTCAGCAAAAATAGGCAATTCGAATCAGTCCTCATCATGGCACCAACACGGGAACTTGCCAGTCAGATCGACAATGAGTTTCGCAGATTTTCGCGTGGCATGAAGCTATTCTCCGTATTGCTAGTTGGCGGCGTCAATATCAATCCGCAACTGCGTGGCTTGACGCGACGACCACATATCATCATCGGTACACCTGGGCGCATCAAAGATCATATTGAGCGCAACTCGTTGACTTTGACTCGCGTCAATACATTCGTATTGGATGAAGCTGATAGGATGCTTGATATGGGCTTTGTCAATGATATTCGCAAGATCGCTTCACTGCTGCCGGGCGGCAAGCAGACCTTGTGCTTTAGTGCGACTTTTAGCGATGGTATCAAAAAGATTGCCGAAGACTTTATGAATAGTCCCGAGCTGATTTCGGTCAAGCGAACAGAGACCAATGATCACATCTATCAGGATGTCGTGCATTACGCCGATCCGGACCACAAAAAGGAACTCTTGATGTCTATGTTGGGCAAAGACGAATTTGAAAAAGTCATTATCTTTGGCGAGACAAAATATGGCGTTCAGAGGCTATCTGACACGATTGAAAAATCTGGGATTGCGTCGCGATCAATCCATGGCAATAAGTCTCAGGGACAGAGAAATCGAGCGCTGGATGATTTCAAGACGACCAAAGCACGTGTGCTCGTAGCCACAGATGTCGCGGCGCGCGGTCTTGATATTCCTGATGTGAGTCACGTCATCAATTTCGACACTCCTGCTACCTATGATGACTACGTACATCGAATCGGCCGCACCGGCCGTGGCGGTAAAACTGGTGCAGCACTGACTTTTGTGCACAAACCTTAAAGCAACGAGACTCTAGCCTCTAAAATCACTACGAAAAATACCCGTCCAAAGACGGGCACTTTTCGTGGTGAATATAACTGAATCTAATTAAGCCTCAAAATGCGAAAGCCGCTCCCCTCCAGGAGCGACAATCGCATCACTGATGGGAGCGGCGTAGTACCACTCAGTTCTGGGTTTTGACCTCGCGTACGTCGAAGACGTTCGGGAACTGGGAGAAGAATCCCCATCTCACGCCAGCGATCCGCAGCTCGATGATTCCTTCGTTGGGGATCATCTGCCAGATATCGGCGGAGTTGAACTTCGCCCGCAGCGTCGAGTCCTCGTTGGCCAGCTGGCCGCAGTCGCTCGTGTAGATGCGGTACGACCCGTTGTCACCGCCGCGGTCCTTGCCGGTGACGGTGCAGGTGGCCCAGTGATCATTCTGGTACGTTGTCGCCCAGTTCCACCAGGTCAGGCTTCCAAAGACCAGCAGGCAGCAGAGCGCTGCCACGAACGCCCAGACCTTGTCGTAGGCGAGCCAAGCGGTGGCTGCCACGATGATGATGGAGATCACGGCCACGATGACGATGAACACGAGAAGACCAGTCACGGTATTCCTTCCAGATAAGAGGGGCGATGCCCCTCAGGCTATTTTGCTCAGAGAAACATGTAGGAGCATTCTAGCATAATTATTTAAATAAGTCAATACCGCAGCTCAAGTTAAAAGACCACTTTGACCAACAGATTAAAATAAAAATAGGACCTACTTCACACAGTAGATCCTTATTTGCTGTGTCAATTGTGGTGATCTCACCGGGAATCGAACCCGGATTGCCAGGATGAAAACCTGGTGTCCTAACCGTTAGACGATGAGACCAGATGGAGTCTTTAGCTCCAGAGAGCGGAGACTTAGCCCATTCTATCAAAAAAACCCCCCTCTGAAAAGGGGCGGGGTACAAACAAAACCTCTCAACTATCATCACTGTTTGTGCTAAAATAAGCTTAAAAGGGATAACATAAGCAAAGATCAGGGTGGGATGACGCGATTCTTCAAACGAACGATTAATGATGTACCGCTGGCGGAAAAGACAGTGCTGGTACGTGCCGACTACAATGTACCGCTGGATAACAAAGGAGAAATAAGTGATGATTTTCGTATTCGGTCATCTCTACCGACGATACAGGCACTGATCGCGAAAGGTTGCAAAGTGGTGATCATCAGTCATCTCGGACGGCCTGACGGCAAAAGAGAGACGAAATACAGTCTGGAGCCTGTAGCGAGGCGTCTGGGCGAGCTGCTTGATCAGCCGGTGAAGTTTGTTGATGATTGTATCGGCGATAAAGTACGCATGGCGGTCAAAAATGCACCGAAGAAAAGCGTAATTTTGCTCGAGAACGTCCGTTTTTATCCTGGTGAGGAGCAAAACGATATGGAATTTGCCCGAGAACTCGCCAAAGATTCTGGAGCGAGATACTTTGTGCAGGATGGATTTGGCGTGGTGCACCGCGCCCATGCCTCAACTGCGGCAGTCACTCAGTATGTACCGAGCGTTGCCGGGTTGTTACTCGAAAAAGAATATACGGCGATCACCTCTGCGATGGAGCATCCGGCGCACCCACTCGTTGCGGTGCTTGGCGGTGCGAAAGTGAGCGACAAGATTCCACTCATCAAGGCACTTGTACCAAAAGCCGATACGATATTAGTCGGCGGCGCGATGGCAAATACAATTCTTGCCAATGCGGGTGTCACAATGGGCAAGAGCAAAATCGAATCAGACCAGGGGTCAGCGATAGAAGATGTGTACAAGGCTGCCGTCGCGAAAGTTGGCGAAAAAAATGAAGCAAAGTTTATTGTCTTGCCAGAGGACGTCGCAGTCGGGACTTCTGTCGATAAAAAGGCCAAGCGGCGCAGCGTACCGATCGGTGAAGTAGCCGAGGGTGACTTCGCGCTCGACATCGGTGATCAAACAATTGAGAACTACGTCAAAATCATTGATAGCGCAAAGACTGTCATCTGGAACGGCACTATGGGCATGGCAGAATTGCCGGAATTTTCGCACGGCTCAGCACGAATTGCTCTGGCTCTTGCGCAACATGAAGAGATTACCTCTATCATTGGCGGTGGTGACACGGCAGATTTTGTACTGCATTGGGACGCTAGAGAGGGCGGTAGCTTTACTCACGTCTCTACTGGCGGCGGCGCATCGCTCGAACTAATGGCCGGCGAAAAACTCCCCGGTATCGAAGCGCTTTTAACTGCCTAGAAAATTTTGCCCCCCTTGACATCCGCAGGGGGGGGGGGGGGTACACTGAAAAGCGCTTATGCTTGTCAGATCAAAGAACTATCCCCAAGGCTTCACCATTGTAGAGTTACTGATCGTTATCGTCGTTATTGCCATCTTGGCTGCGATCAGTGTCGTGGCGTATAGTGGTCTGCAAAGTCGAGCTCAAGCTGCAGTTATCCAGAGCGATCTGGCAACCGCCAAAAAGAAGCTCCTTATATATCAGGCTGATAATGGCCAATTTCCAGCGACCACTGCTAACCTTGGGAACGCAGATATATCCGTCACTAGGTCCGCATACGATACGACAGGAAACAACCTTTACTATTGCTACAACAAGATCACTGGCCAGTTTGCCTTGGCAGCAAGGACGGCAAGTACCAAGACGTCTTATATCATTACCTCGACAGGGTCATTGCAGACAATCGGTACATCTACTGGTGATGTCACTTGCCAAGCTGCTGGTCTGACCGGATATAACGATCCGGATGCCGGGTATACGATTGGCTTCGGTCCCGGTCACGGTTGGTACGGTTGGGTTGGCGGAAGCTAAAACCCTATACACAATTACAAAATACTGATAGACTTAAAATAAATAACCGTAAGCGAATCTAAGAAGAGTGGGCAAGAGAACGCTAATCATTGCAAATTGGAAAATGAACCTCAATATTCACGAGGCAAGTTTGTACGTACACAAACTAAATGAGAATATTGCGGCTCATCAGAATGTCGAGATGGTGCTAGCACCCACTATGTTGGCGCTTCAGACATTGAGCCTTCAGGTCGATCGTAGGAAGTTTAAACTAGCGGTCCAAAATCTTTATTGGCGCGACGAAGGTCCATATACCGGTGAAGTATCGGCCCGTCAACTCAATGGGCTTGTCCAATACGCGATCGTTGGCCACTCTGAGCGACGCCATATATTCCGCGAGACAGACAAAGATATTCGCGCCAAAGTAGCTGCGGCTGTACGCAACCGTATTACACCAGTGCTCTGCGTTGGTGAGACAGCGAGTGAGCGAGCTGACGGTGAGACAATGGCAGTAGTTCACGATCAGCTGATCGGAGGTCTTACCAATCTTACAGCCGACGAAGTCGCCGATATGGTCATCGCGTATGAACCAGTCTGGGCGATATCAGGAGGCAAGGATTTTGGCCATCACGAGAGCGCGACACCAGGCATTGCTTCTCAGGTCATTACGGCAATTCGTCGCCAGATCAAGCACCTTTACGGCAAGGAAGCGGCTGAGAATGTTCGTATACTGTATGGCGGGAGTACTGATGCTTCAAATGCGGGCGGCTTTTTGACGATTGGCGATCTCGATGGATTCCTGGTCGGCGGCGCAAGCCTAAAGGAAACGGAATTCAGTGGCATTGTCGAGGCTGCGCACAAACGAACGAATAGGGGCAGGGAATGAAAGATCTTGATTTTGATGAACTTGATAAAGCAGTGAGCTCACTCATGGCAGATGCGTCAACGCCTACATCGTCTACCAAGGACGATCCAAAGACTACTGTGCTACAGGAGGAGATTCCCCCTGCGCCGAAGTCTTCATCAGAGACTGAAGAAGAACATGGTCCCTCCGAAGACGTCACTGCACCAGACAAGACTACGGAGTCTACCGTCAGGACCGAGGAGGAATCTCCTGTAGTGGCGTCCGTAGCCCAAGACACTCCTGCGGTTCCAGGCGATGATACTTCCAAGACTGTTCCGTCGTTTGCTCCCAAGCGCACCGGTCGTTTCATGGACGTTGTTCATCCATCATCTGATATGCGAAAGTCAGGGCTTCCATCACGCAATAATACTGCAGCGATAGAGCCATTAAACCCGACGGCTATTCCAAGTGCACCATCGGCATCTTCGGATGTGACTTCATCAGATAGCTCTACGGATGCGTCAGAGGATGCCGCCGTATCTGCATGGCCCGATCCGATTGATATGCAGGAAAAAGCCGATAGTCCACCAACACTAGAGGACGACACAGCCGAGCAGCCAAAGGCGTCTGATGCCCCATCTGATGACTCTTCTACAGATGCGCCAGAAACCGAGGCAACTTCACCATTTTTGCCCGATGCCAAGGTAGAAAAGCGTCCGCTTGGGGGTAGTTCCCTTGGTACGACTGACACGCCAAAGGATACCACCCCCATGGAAGTGATGCCCGAGGATCCCTTGCCCGCAGAGCTTGGCAGCGATGTACTGGCTATTGAGTCAAATGGTGCTACGCTCCCGCCAGAGCCGGATGCTAGCTCAGTAAAAACTAGTAGCCAGGCTACGAAGCCGGAAGTATCATTGCTAGAGGGCGGCGTAACTGAGCCAGCGCCTAAATCGACTGCTCCCGTATCGATAGCTCCACAGTACAAGCAAGAAGAAAATACGCGCGATCAGTCTCATGCACCGCTCTATGACAGTGTAGCCGACCCGCATGCCTTGATACACCCAGCCAAGAAAAAGTCCGGTCTATGGGTGGTACTTGCTATCCTTGCATTGATTCTCATCGGAGCTGGAGTAGGCGTTTTTGCTTACTTTCAGGGCCTAGTGTAGCGGCACCCGATCCATCTTCTGTCTCGGCCCTAGGTCTCTTTTCGTAGTACAATATAGAGAATGAAACCTCATCCTGATCTCTTAAGTGGTCTTAATGATGCACAGAAATCGGCCGTATTACATACGGATGGCCCGCTGTTGATTTTGGCGGGTGCTGGCAGCGGGAAGACGAAGACGCTGACACATCGAATCGCACATCTTATTTCCAAAGAACATATTTGGCCAAATGAGATTTTGGCAGTGACGTTTACCAATAAGGCTGCTCGTGAAATGCGCGAACGGCTGTGGGGACTTTTGGGTACCGATGCGACTGCGGCGATCGCGTCATCGCCATCGGAATCTTCAAAAACTGCTTCGCACCGTGCTCACGCCAGTCCAGCTCCTAGAAGCTTCATGCCTTGGATGGGGACATTCCATGGTATCTGCGTACGTTTGCTCAAGATAGATGGCGAAGCGATTGATGTTCCAAAAAACTTTGTGATTTATGACAGCGACGACCAGCTGGGACTGATCAAACAGGGGATGAGGGCGCGCGGATTATCTGATAGGCAGATTAAGCCGCGAGCGGTCGCAAGTGCGATCTCTGGTGCAAAAAACCAGCTGATTGATCCGGAAAGCTTCGCTGCTACAGCAAGTTATCCATTTGAAAAAACAGTCGCCGACCTTTATAAAGACTATGAGGCTGCAAAAAAGCAGGCTTCAGCGCTTGACTTTGATGATCTCTTGCTCGAAACGGTTCGGCTTTTCAAAGAAGCGCCTGAAATTCGCAGCAAATGGCGTACTCATTTCAAACACGTACTAGTTGACGAGTATCAGGATACAAATGCGGCACAGTATCAGCTGGTGCGGGCCTTAGTGAATGACGATAGGAATATCTGCGTGGTTGGTGATGACTGGCAGTCGATCTATAGCTGGCGCGGTGCCGATTATACAAACATTCTCAATTTTGAGCGTGATTTCAAGGGTGCCAAGGTAGTGAAGCTAGAGCAAAACTACCGTTCGACTGGTGCGATCCTGGAGGCGGCACAAAATGTCATTGCCAAAAACCAGACACGTACCGACAAAAAATTGTGGACAGCCGAAGGAGAGGGCAGTCCAGTTGAAATTCATGAGACATATGATGAAGTCGAAGAGGCCAGCCTGGTCGCAAGTCGAATTTCCTCGCAAATCGCTATTGGCGCGCGTAAACCAAATGATTTTGCCATACTATATCGTACCAACGCCCAGAGCTATATACTGGAGCGTTCATTGCTCGGGGCGCGGATTCCATACAAAATTGTTGGCGGTGTGCGCTTTTATGACCGCAAGGAGATCAAAGATATTCTTGCATACCTCAAAGTATTGTATCAGCCAAATGATCGTGTGAGCTTTTCCCGTATTGCCAATGTGCCAACTCGTGGCGTTGGTGCGACCAGTCTCGAGAGATTTTTTACTTGGCAGTCTGCTTCCGGGTTTGATATCATCTCGGCACTAGTCAATGTCGAATCATCGCCAGTATCGGGCAAGGCCCGGCAGAGCCTGCAAAATTTGGGTGAATTGCTTCGCCGACTCCAGGCGAGCATCGTTGCCGATCGGGAACCAAGTGAGCTGATCGAAGAGCTTATCACCCGCACTGGTTATCGCGAGTTTGCTACCGATGGTAGTCCGCAGAGTGAAGATCGGATCGAAAATCTCAGCTCTTTAGTGTCCGATGCGCGCACTTTTGCTGATTTGGGAAGCTTTTTGGAAGAGACGGCGCTGATGAGCAGTGCCGATGAGACGAGTAACGACAGTGTTACTCTAATGACGCTCCATGCCGCCAAAGGTCTTGAATTTCCTGTTGTCTTCATGGCCGGCATGGAAGAAGGCATTTTCCCGCATTCCCGCATTTATGAAGCTGGGCCAAGTGAGCTGGAAGAAGAGCGCCGTCTTTGCTATGTGGGCATAACCAGAGCGCGCGAAGAGCTACATCTTAGTTATGCCGCGTCGAGGCTGCAGTTTGGTCAGCGTGGGTATAATATGCCGAGCAGATTCCTCAGTGACATGGGGTCTGGCGCAATGATCGAATCTGTCGAATCACGCCGCCAGGCGGAGCCAGACTATGACACGATTCCCGATTTTGATATTGGTGATCAAGTAGCTTCGTCACAGTTTGGACAGGGCGAGATCGTTGATATTGATGGATTGGCAGTTACCGTACGTTTTACCTCTGGTGCCACCAAGAAGTTGAACGTTGAGTACGCTCGACTAACGCGCCTCTAGCATGGTATAATACCAAGAAGTACTCTATGACTACTTTTTCGATGAAGTGGAATATTTACACAAAGACAGCGCTTGGTGCTGCTGTCTCTCTTTTGCTCTTTATTTTGAGCGTAGCGCTATTTGGGCTGTTGCAGCCCGTCTTCGCTAAAGGAGAAGCTACATCGGGTGAGCACCTTATCACTATCTACGATCGTGGTGTAGCTCACAGTCTCATCACAGGGAAGGACACGCTTCGAGAAATCTTTGCCGACGAGCATATTGTGCTTGATAAAAATGATATCGTTGAGCCAGGAATTGACGAAACTCTCGTCGCCAAGCAGTACGAAGTCAATATCTATCGCGCACGACCAGTGACGATCATCGATGGCGCGCATCAGGTACGTATCATGAGCGCCTACCAAACACCAAAACAAATTGCCCGTCAGGCTGGTATCACGCTTCGAGACGAAGATGAAGAAACATTGACTTTACCAACAGATCTTGTCGCGGACGGTGCAAGTATCCAGATGATCATCAAGCGCGCGACACCGGTAAATCTGGTGTTTTATGGCAAAGATGAAGTAGTCTACACACAGACAGAGACGGTAGCTGACCTCTTGAAGGAGAAAAACATAACTCTGAGCGACAAAGACCATATAAATCTTGTACCTGAGACATCGATCGAGGCAAATATGAAGCTTGAGATCTGGCGCGAGGGCGAACAGACGCAGACACGAAATGAGCCGATCAAGTTTACGACCCGCATGGTGCAAGATACCGATCAGCCGGTGAATTATCGAAAAGTACAGACTGCGGGCGTCAATGGCGAGCAGACGGTCACCTACAAAGTCACGGTAAAAAACGGCAAAATCGTCAAGCGAAAGGCGCTTCATCGGGTCGTACTCAAAAAAGCAGTCCAAGAAGTTGTTGTCGTTGGTGCAAAACCAAGCTTTAGCGGCGATTTTGCGGCTGCGCTTGGCAAATTACGCGCCTGCGAGTCGGGCGGTAATTATGCAAATAAGAACAACCCGCTCTATCGGGGTGCCTATCAATTTGGATTTACTACCTGGGGCAATCGTTATGGTATCCATGATCCAGCAGATGCAAGCCCGGCGCAGCAGGATGCGGCAGCCCGCGAGCTATACGAACGTCGCGGCTGGCAGCCATGGCCGCACTGCGGGGCAGGGTTGCCGGATACCTACCGCTGATGCCAAAAAAGGAGCTAGGCCAACACTGGCTGACTGACAGATTTATCCTTGGTAAAATTGCTGATGCGGCTGATATATCGACCACAGATACGGTCCTCGAGATAGGCCCGGGGCCTGGTACGCTGACAAGCGAGCTTCTTTCCCGGGCAAAAAATCTCGTGGCAGTTGAATTTGACGAGGAGCTGGCACGAAAGCTTCCCGGGCAGTTTCCTGGCAAGAATCTAGAGGTAAAAAATGCTGATATTCTCTCATTTGATCTTGAGAGTCTTCCAGAGGGCTATGTGGTCGTAGCGAATGTTCCCTACTACATTACCTCAAAGATCGTCCAGAAGCTTATGACGGCGAAAAACAAGCCACGCACTGCAGTGTTACTCGTACAAAAAGAGGTGGCCGAACGCATCGCGGCTACCCCTGGAGATATGAGTATTCTGGCTATCGCCGCGCAGGTATATGCCGAGGCGAGTCTCGGTATTGAGGTATCAAAAGAATTCTTTATTCCACCACCAAAAGTGGATAGCCAAGTCGTGATTTTGAAGACCCGGAAGACGCCACTTGTGGCCGCAGAAGAGGAAAAAGCTTTCTTCCGTCTCGTAAGAGCGGGCTTCGCCGAAAAGCGCAAAAAACTCCGCTCCTCCCTGGCTGGCGGACTACACTTGGATAAACAGACAGTTGATGAATTGCTACAAAATGTCGGCATCAACCCCGAAGCCCGCGCCCAAGAGCTATCTATTGATCAGTGGAAGGAGTTGTGCTATGACCTCGGGCGTTAAGATAGCCATTTCACAGGTAAAAGATGGCACAATGAAGGACGGCGCCAGCAGTGCAAAGATAGATGAAAACCGACGCGTCTTTTTAGAAAAGAACAGTTTATCACTACAGAAAAGCGTGCTTGTGCGGCTCGATTATGATAGCGAGGATTTCTGTCGTTACGATGTGGTCGATGAGGTCGCCCCGGGCGAGGGTATGGTGCGTGACGGTCGAATTGCCGATGGTCTGGCGACGCAGACAAAGGCCTTAACACTGTTTCTACCACTGGCGGACTGTATTGGTGCAGTGTTGTACGATCCTGAGCACAAAGCACTCATGCTCACGCACCTGGGTCGGCACAATTTAGAGCAAAATGGTGGACAGAGGTCGGTAGAGTTTATGGCAGAGAAATTTAACACCAATCCGGCAAATCTCCAGATATCACTCAGCCCGTCGGCCAGTGCCGAGAATTACCCCTTGTTTACGTTTGAAAACAGAGGTATGCAAGAGGTTGTAGTCCGTCAATTTGTAGCTGCCGGAGTTCAACCGAGCAATATCGCGCAGTCCAGTACCGATACCACTACAGATACAAACTATTTCTCACACAGTGAATTTCTGAAAGGAAATCGTGAAATTGATGGCCGCTTCGCCGTCGTCGCGTGGCTAGATTAGACAGAATGTGCCTACTCATTCTTTCTCTCGCTCCCTAGTGCTATACTAGTATCTAATGGGAAAAAATCTTTACATCACGACCGCGATTCCGTACGTCAATGGCACGCCGCACATCGGTAATGCGCTTGACTATCTGTTGGCCGACATCTGGGCGCGTTATCAGGAGCAAAATGGGCACAAAGTACGATTTCAGGTCGGTACCGACGAGCACGGCAACAAGATAGCTGTAAAAGCCGCTGAAGAAGGGCTAACACCGCAAGCCTATACTGACAAAATGTATGTCAATTTTGAGACATTGATGAAGAAGGTCGGCGCTCAATATACTGATTTTATTCGTACTACCGATGGCCACCACCGGGGTGCCGTACAGTACATCTGGAATCAACTAAAGCCTCATATCTACAAGGATATCTACGAGGGGTGGTATTGTATGGGCCACGAGGCGTTTTTTACCGAAAAAGAGGTGACAGAGACTAATGGTGTGTGCCCCGACCACCAGACGCCGTATGAGCGGGTCTCAGAGGAGAATTATTTCTTGCGGGCGAGTGACTTCACCGAACAGATACGTACGGCGATCGAGACAAACAAGATGCAGATCGTGCCAGAATTCCGCAAAAAAGAGTTTCTTGAGCTGATTTCTGATGGAGTCAAAGACGTATCGATTTCTCGTCCAAAGAGGTCGCTCAGCTGGGGAGTGGAAGTCCCGGACGATCCAGAACAGATCATGTATGTATGGCTTGATGCGCTTTCAAACTATATCACGGTGATTGGTTATCCTGACGACGAGACATGGAAAGAGTACTGGCCAGCCAATGTCCAAGTGGTCGGCAAAGATATCCTGAGGTTTCACGCTGGGATATGGCCTGCTATGCTGCTTGGCCTCGGGCTGTCCTTGCCGAAAAAATTGCTGGTCCACGGCTTTATCAATGTTGGCGGCGCCAAGATGAGCAAAACAGTTGGCAATATTGTCGATCCCAATGAAGTTATCGATCAGTATGGTCTTGATGCCTTTCGCTACTACTTCTCTCGTCACATTCCAACCCAGGATGATGGCGATTTCACCTGGGAACGATTCGAAACGGCCTACAATACAGAGCTAGCCAATGACCTCGGCAATCTCGTCTCTCGCGTGGCAAATATGATCGTCAAGTATCAGGCTGGTGTCATCGGTGATGCACCTCTGGGTGAGCATGATATGCGGCTATATCATCAGGCAATGGAGCGGCTGGCATTTGATAAAGCACTTGATGAGACATGGACAATGGTCCGCAGCCTCAATCAGTATATTGATGATGTCAAACCATGGGAAGTCGCAAAACAGGTAGGTACAGACCCCGATGCTGAAGGACACCTCGCCGAGATACTAGCTCATTGCGTTGGCAATCTATTGCAGATTGGCGACCTCTTGGTGCCATTCCTGCCCGAAACTGCTGCAAAAATCCACAAGACCTTTGAGACTGGCGTCATCGTCCCATTAGAAGGGGTAATGTTTCCCAAGATATATCAGCACACGGCCGAGCCACGTACCAAGAAAATATAGATATCAACCATAAAGTGCTTATGTGTAAAATTTGTTGTGTAGATATTGACATTAATTCATGTTTATGGTAATATGGAATCAACCTCTGCGAGGAGTGCAGGGAGGGAGGAGAAGCAGACTTTGTCTGTGTTCCGTCCCTGATGCGTGTGAGGAGTCGCTTAACAATTTAGCCAAGAATAGTTTTGCGACTTTTCATACATCGCAAACTAGATAGTCATGGGTTTTTAAGTACGTTTGAGCGGTTTATTTGCTCACGGAACAAACCCAAGACATCAACTCTGCAATTTACTGATTCCAATTCGTGCGCTTGTAGGCAAGATGTCCCAAGCGTCTTTTCTGCAAGCGTACGAAAACCATCCGGGGTTATGTTACGTGAAGTCCAGTCTAACTGGCACATGACCCCTTGAAGGAGGGATCGAACATGAAGACTCGTTTCTTCGGGCTTGTCACGGCCCTCATCGTGACTCTCGGCTTGACGGTGTTTGTGGCTCCGGCCGCGAACGCTGACGGCGGCGGTACTACCGTTACGGCTAGCACGGCCAGCAACGCCAAGATCGACGCCCGTACGACGGGTGCCGTTCAGGCTGTCATCGGCGGTCGCGTCCAGACCGCTTGGGAGCATCCGGAAGGGTTCAAGGGCAAGCTGACGGCGAAGTCGATCAGGAAGGCCCCAAGAATCCGGGTCAACGCCCCGGGAGCCAACGCTTCTAGGGTGATCTGGAGGAAGTCGGGGCATGCGCCGCTCGTGGTGCTGCTCCCGGGTTCGCGAGTCCTGAACACCGGTCACGGCAACGTCAAGTTCGTCTGGACCGTGACGAGGCCCACGGTGGCCAAGCTCACCAAGCGCGGTCAGTACGTCGAGGTAGCTCAACTGCTCACCAACGCTCAGTTGGCTGCCGTCAAGGCCGGGTCGCACGGGAAGGACTACGTTTCTGTCGGTAAGGTCAAGTTCCGCGGGAAGAAGCTGAACATCGTCCTGTGGTGCAAGAACCGCTTTGGCGGCAAGGGTCACCTCATTGTGAACCCGATCCAGCACCGCTACCCGGGCGACATCCTGATGGACGTCAGCCTCGAGGCGAAGCTCCTCAACGGGAGCGAGCTCGGCGCGATCGTGACCTGCCCCAACGGCATCAAGGTCACGATCAACACCGCAACTTGGGGTAACTTGTCGGTCAGGTCCTCAATCCGGGTGGCAGCTTCGGCCGTCAACGGAAAGGCGGTCATCGATGCCACGGCTGCGCTCGCCGCTACCCTTCAGTCGCAGATCGACCAGCGGCTGACGGTCAACTGCGGAGGGAGTACGCCTCCATCGGTGACTCCTGCACCGTCTCTTCAGGAGATCAGCCTGATCAACATGGTCCTGGTGGGCAACAAGATCACGCTCACTGTGTCCGGAACGCTGGTGAAGGGTCACACCGCAGAGCTCTTTTGTACTGCGCTGAACGGTGGCACCATCATCGAAGGCAAGCGTCAGACTATTGACGCGAGTCCCTTCATCAAGTCGATCACCTATGTGGCTCCGGGAGAAGTCCCGGATGTCCTGAAGGACAAGGAGGACAACGTCATCGTTCCGGCTGGGCACGACCGTGTGAAGTGCACGGTCACCCAGGACGATGGCCAGATTGATTCGATCATGACCGAGGTCGGGCCGGGTAAGTTTGAGATCATCAAGCCCATTCCCGATCCGAAGTAGAGTTGGTGTCTGCGGTGGCGTACGAGCAGTTTCTGCTCGTACGCCCCGCGTACATCACCTTAAAAACACGATGACTATCTAGTTTGCTTCCAAAGAGAAGAATATTAACGTTAATTTTTATATAAGTTAGGAGTTCTTATGAAGAAATTAGCTTTACTCGTTGCTGCTATTGCAGCAATTCCTGCACTTTTTGCAGCGCCAGTGTTCGCAGATAGCCCTGGTCAGCTTTCAAACGGTGCAAGTAACTACAAGGTTCGTAATGTCACCCAAAATGGTGAATACAGCCAAAAAGTTGCTGCAGTTTGTGGAGATACGGTCAAGTATAGCGTAACTCTTGCAAACAGTGACTTTGGTCTTTTGAAAGACCTTACTGTAAAAGCAAATCTCGGTAGCGGTGCGATCAGCGCTTCTGCCATCAACGCTGAAGGCAAAACGACAAGCGTATCCGGTAATGTAACCGTTACCCTTGCGAAAGGCACCTTGCAATATGTGTCTGGTTCGACAGTTCGTATCGCGAGCGATGGCTCTAATTCAAAGAGTCTGCCAGATGGCGTCGCAAACGGTGGTGTAAATGTTGGTGAATTGAATGGTTCAACGCAGATTTTTGTGCAGTTCCAGGCAAAAGTTGACTGCCCTACGACCCCACCAAAGAAGATTAAGGTCTGCGAGCTTGACACAAAGAAGATCATTACGATCAACGAATCAGATTTTGACAGCAAGAAGCACAGCAAAAATCTTGCCGATTGTGCAGAGAAACCAAAGCCAGGCGAGATCACTGTCTGTGACATCAAGACTGGCAAGGTTGTGACTATCAAAGACAACGAATTTGATAGCAGCAAGTACACCAAAGATCTGAGCAAATGTGCTGAAAAAGAAGCACCTGTAGTCACTGAACTTCCAACGACTGGTCCAACTAGCGGTATCTTCGCTGGCATCGGTCTGAGTGTTATGACTGCTGGCATCGCGTATATGCTTCAGCGCCGCAAAATTCTTGGCTAAAAGTCTGACCGCTCTATCTTTCGCCTAAAAGAGAAGGATATCCTTCAGGCAAAGTGAAAATCACCCCCGTATCATAACGGGGGTGATTTCGTTGTGAGGTATACTAGAGACAATGTTTGTCGATACACACTGCCACATCCATGAGTCGGGGTTTTACAAGGAAGACCGCGAAGAAGTCTACGTGAGAGCGATTGAGGCGGGCGTAACCATGATTTGTATCGGTACGACTGAGCAGTTTTCGGCCGAAGCAGTTGCGTTTGCCAAGACGCACGAGAATACGTGGGTAACTGTCGGTGTGCATCCGCATGACACAAAAGATGGCTGGAGTAAAATTGGTAGGATTTTGGCGACAAATTCACCGAAACAAGCCACCAAAACCTTGAGTAGTAAAATAGTCGGCATTGGTGAAATTGGCTTGGATTATTTCTACGACAATTCACCGAGAGAAACGCAGATTAGGGCACTTGAGGAGCAGTTACAGTGGGCAAAAGACCACAGTTTGCCTATCAGTTTTCATGTCCGCGAAGCTTATGATGATTTTTGGCCGATATTCGCCAATTTTCCAGGGGTAAGAGGTGTATTGCATAGCTTCACTGATACGACCACGACCCTCGAAAAAGCACTCTCAGAAGGGCTATTTATAGGGATAAATGGCATCTCGACGTTTGCTAGAGATAAACAAGCCATGTTTGATGCAGTACCTCTTGAGAAAATGTTGCTCGAAACCGATGCGCCATTCTTGACTCCCATGCCGTATCGTGGTAAAGTAAATGAGCCAGCGTTTGTGAGGAATGTGGCCGAGTATCACGCCAATCGGCGGGGGGTAGAGCTCGAACACCTTGCACGAGTCACATCAGCAAACGCATCTTCGCTGTTTGGAATATAACAGCCTCTCTCAAATAAACACCCGATCGCTAATAACTTGTTAACTAACAGGGAGATTTATTGTGGTAAACAACCAGACCGCATCTAAAATTGAAGCAACACCCTTAACGCCAGAGACTGAGCTCGATTTTTGGGCTGCGTCCAAGCACGTTGAGCCTGCAGCCAGGTATTTTGATCGACAGCGCGAACTTGCGCGCTTGACCGCAGAGGTCGACGAAAGCTATGTCGTAGATGGGGTAGGTCGGCTTGAGGAGTATGCCAATGCAAGTCCTGAAGTCCGACATGAAATGACGGGCGTGGAGCGGATTGCTCATATCGGTGTTTTGATCAATGACCTATGTCGAGTTGAGGCTATTCGGGAGAATAGAGAAGCCTAGGATTCGGTATGCCCAGCATCCTTCAAAAAGCCCTCTCGCTCGTCACTGGTACAGAAAGCCCTAGCGAAGCATTTAAAATACCAAAAAACTTTCGTCCGTTGAAAAAACTGACTGAGCGCGAACTGATCCAGCTGGAAAGCGAAATCGGGGGCAAACTATTTGGTCCGATCCCGGCTGGGCACCGTCGGGAATTTTTCAATCTCGACAAAAATACCTGGATATGGCACGAAGAATACAAAGATCAGGGCGGCAAAGTACACACCACCACGACCCGTTATGAGGTCCAGGAAAAGAAAGTACTGAAAGCTCAAGATGGCGCGAAATACAGCTATGTCGAAGGTGAAGAATTGCAAAATCTCGTCTTGGCGGTCCAGATGTATTACGAACAGGTGATGCGCCGAGTCTATCATCGCGATCCGGCGACCGGGCAGAAACTCTCAGCATAAATTGGTATACTGAGTAGATGAAGTCGTCGGAGCAAATTTACCTTGACTATGCCGCTGCTACACCACTCGATGATGCGGTTTTCGAGGCGATGCGGCCGTATTTTGCTGAGAAATTTTTCAATCCGTCCAGTCCGTATGCTCCGGCAGTAGAAGTACGTAGAGAGTATGATGAGGCAAAGGTGCGTTTGGCGCACACGTTTGGTGCCAGTGGCGGAGAACTCATCATGACAGCTGGTGCGACAGAGTCGATCAATCTGGCGTTTCAGGCATGCGAAGGACACGTCGTGACTTCGAGCATCGAGCATCCGGCAGTTCTTGAGGCCGCAAAACAAGGCTACCATACATTCGTGCAGCCAAATGAAAAGGGGCGAATCGCACCAGACGCTGTCAAGGCCGCATTGACGCCCGAAACAACCCTAATAAGCATCGGCCTTGCCAATAGCGAACTCGGGACCGTACAGTCACTTAGACGCATCGCAGCGATTGTCGATGAGGAACGGCAGGCAAGGGCAGGCGAGGGAAATATGACTCCCCTGCTCTTTCACTCTGACGCATCGCAAGGCTTTGGTCTAGTGGACGTCCATGTTGCTCGGCTCGGCGTCGATATGTTGACGTTGAATGCCAGCAAAATATACGGCCCAAAGCAAGTCGGCCTTTTGTGGCGCAAACCATCTGTCAAATTGGTGCCAAGTATCGTCGGTGGCGGGCAAGAGCAAGGGCTTCGTAGCGGTACGGAGAATGTTCCAGGGGTGATTGGTTTTGCTCTAGCTGCTGAGATCGCTGCTAGGAAGCGCAATCAGGAGTCAGCTAGGCTGGCAAAACTGCGAGATATGCTCGAAAAGACACTCGTTGAGGCTATGCCGACGATGATCATCTCGGGTGACAAAAAGCATCGCTTGGCCTCGCATCTCCATGTTTCCTTTCCGGGAATTGACGCGGAGCGACTGGTGTTTCTGTTGGAAATGAAAGGCATTTTTGTGGCTACAGGCAGTGCCTGTGCAGCCAACAAGCATACAGCGTCGCATGTCCTGGCTGCAATTGGGTGTGACGAATCTGTTATCAATGGCAGCTTGCGGTTGACGCTAGGCCGCGATATGAGCGAAACCAGCATAGAACGAGCTGCCAAAGAGATCATTACCGCAGTCAATGCAGAAACCGAGCGGACGGGGGACGTATGATAAAGTATCTTTTTGCAATATTTATTGCTCTTGTCATTGCTGTTGTGGCCATCGGAGTCTATCTCAGCCCTGACGATTTGGCGAAGTGTGGCGTTGCGCCAAGCGCAGAGCCGGGCTGCGAAAAAGCAGATGCCATCGTGGCAGTAAGCGGCGGCAATACATCAGTTCGCACTGCCGAAGCGATCCGTCTATATAAAGACGGGTGGGCTGATAAGCTGATCTTTTCGGGTGCGGCTCAAGACGCCAATAGTCCGAGCAACGCCCTTGTAATGAAGCGCCAGGCGGTTGATGACGGTGTCCCTGAATCGGATATTATTATTGATCAATTGTCGCGTACGACACACCAAAATGCTGAGCGTACAGATGAGCTAGTCAAGGATTATGCGATTTCCCGCCTGATCGTCGTGACGTCGCCGTATCATCAACGGCGAGCTGGACTGGAATTCAGATCGGTTGGCAAAAATATAACTACCATCAATCACCCCGCAAAGGGCGACCCTGACTGGCCATGGTATTGGTGGGCAACTCCTCGTGGTTGGTGGCTGGCCGTCGGAGAACTGATCAAGATTGCAGCCGTCCATGCGGGAGGCACCAGATGACAAAAGTGTTCGTCGGTATGAGCGGTGGGGTTGACTCTTCTCTGACGGCTGCCCTTTTGAAAGAGCAGGGATATGAAGTTGTCGGCGTGTACATGAAAAATTGGACGCAAGACTTGCCCGGTATGAAATGCCCGTGGGCCGAAGATCTGGCTGATGCCAAACGTGTGGCCGTGCAGCTGGGCATTGATTTCCGGGTGTTTGACTTTGAGGACGAGTATCGCCATAAGGTCGTTGACTACATGATTGAAGAATATAAGCTCGGGCACACGCCAAATCCAGATATTATGTGCAATCAAGAGGTGAAATTCAAGCTGTTTCTCGAGACAGCACTAGAGCAGGGTGCGGATATGATTGCGACCGGGCATTATGCGAGAGTAAAAAGCGCTCGGCTGCTCAGGGCGACCGATGCGGGGAAGGACCAAACCTATTTTCTCTATCGCGTTGACTCCCCTGCTCTTGCTCGTACCCTCTTCCCTCTTGGTGATTTTCTCAAGAGTGACGTTCGCGAAATGGCGAAAGCGCGCGGACTCTACACGGCGGGCAAAAAAGAGAGTATGGGCATTTGCTTTGTCGGTCAGATCGGTATTCGTGAATTTTTGAGCCAATACGTCGAGACGACGCCAGGTGACATTATCGACAAGCAATCTGGCAAGACTATCGGTCACCACGATGGAGCGATATTTTATACGCTTGGCCAGCGGCATGGCCTCAATGTAGGCGGCGGGCTGCCGTATTATGTCGTAGGGAAAGATATGTCGCAAAATATTGTCTACGTGTCGCAAAATATCAATGATGACGATATTTGGCGACGTCAGATCACTTTGGAGAGCCTTCATTGGATCAGCGAAGCTCCAGCAGATGGCGTGGAGCTAGAGGTACGGATTCGCCATCGTGCCCCGCTCGTCAGGTGTGTGATAAACGGCGCTAGTATCGAACTAGCCGAGCCGCAGCGTGCCATCACGCCCGGTCAATCTGCGGTACTCTACGATGGCGACGAATGTCTTGGTGGTGGTATTGTCAGCGCTTAGCGACTGTGCTTAAATAGAAGCGTCGAAACCATAATCAGGATAAAATTTCCTAGCAGATTTTTATTTGTGAGTGTCAATAAGCATAGAATGGGCAGCCGTTCACCTGTTTCTTGGCACTCGCTAGGGACTGGTTATGGTTTCGACAGCCAGACGGCTGTCCTTTTTATTGGGCAAGAAAGGGAAGAAACCATCATAAAACAGTACCAATCTCGCGGCTTCACCATTGTCGAACTCGTCATCACCATCGCTATCATCGCCATCCTAGCGACTATTTCAGTCGTTGGCTACGGCAAATGGCGTGAATCAATGACCAAAAAGGAAGTCCAGTCAGACCTCCAAATGGCAGCCACAGCCATGGAGAACGCCAAAAATTTTGGAAATGGCTATCCTACAGACGGCTCTATCCCCTCATCGTTCAAGAGCAGTGCAAATACTACAATCGTATACAAGTCAGGTACCGTGAATACTTTTTGTATAGAAGGCACATCAAAAACCAATACTTCGATACATTACTTTATTGATACCACCAAAGGCAAGCAGCCCGCAGAGGGTACATGTACTGGCGGTGAAGGAGCCCCAGGTGGCGGCACTATTGCCATCCAAACCATCACCTCCTCCAACTGCCCAACCGTCAGGACTATGGCTGTCGACGCCCGTGACAACCACACCTACTGGGTGCAAAAGCTAGCTGATGGCAAATGCTGGATGCTGACTAATCTGGCTTACGCAGGGGGTGGGACTAATGCGTATGGGGATGTGAAGGTGCTTCAGAGTGGCGCGAGCAACAGCTATACAGAGCCTGTATATTACATCCCGTCGGGCGCTAACCCTACTACCGATCCAACACAGCCCTCAACGTCAACTGATGGGAGTGGACAATATGGTTACTTATATAATTGGTGTGGAGCCATGGGTGGACAGACAAGCACCAGCGCCTGCGCCGATACTGACGGCTCAGCCCCGAACACCGATATTTCTATCTGCCCTGCTGGGTGGCGACTACCAACCCACGGTTATGATGGAGAATTTGGAATGCTTAACAAGGCCGTTAATGGTGGCCTCACCAGTACTGATACGGGTTTGCGCACTGTCTGGCTCGCACAGCGAGGTGGCAAGTGGGATGGTAATGGAATCTACTTCCGAGGCACAAGTGGCTATTATTGGTCGTCATCACAATATTCGGCCACTGAAGCTAATGCCTTAACTATTCAGGCATCCTTTGCTTATCCGCTACTCTATACGTTAAAGGTGGCTGGCTATTCTGTACGCTGCCTCGCTAAGTAGACTCGCCGTAGAATAGGGAGTATCGCTTGCCAATTAGGGGTCTGTCCACTTATGGGCAGTGCTCCAAGCGTTACTTGGACTGCATATGACTCTATACAGCTGGGACCGGCTGGACTACTTGGGTCAACTAACCTTAGTCGATAAGAGCAAAGGTCAGTTCTATGACTACAGTTGTTTCTTTGGTCGTGCGAAATAGAGTGCGCCAAAGGCAAGGATAGCAGTGATAAACGCGATCATCGGTGCGACGCTATTCGTATGCATGTGACTTGGGGCGGGTGCGATACCCGTCAGCGGAGCCTTGAGAGAAGGTGTCGTGTGGTGTGGGAGAATGCCACCCTTTCCAGGAGTGAGGCAGGTGAATGCATAGGTGGCAGTGGTGTCTGCTGTGGCAAGCGGTGCTGCCTGAGAGCGACTGTTGAGCAAAGCAGCGCTTGCGGCGTTTGTGGCTTTGCAGGCGATGACTTCGCTTTGTGTGAGTACGGTCGTTGCCTTGAAGGTCACGCTCTGATGGGCCGCAAGGGACGGGATGTGTCCATTACTGAGGGCACCGTTGTAAGTCAGAATAGCGCCTGCATCGTCAACTTGGACATAGAAGGGACTTGTATAATCAGTGTCGCTGGTATTTGTGACAATGATTTCCCATGATACTTCATCACCCACATCGCCAATCACACCATTTTTATTTGTATCGCTGACAGTCTTGCCGGTTTTTGTGATAGAGAGGCTGCATGACTGACCTG
Source organism: uncultured Candidatus Saccharibacteria bacterium (assembly GCA_964407405.1). GTDB lineage: Bacteria > Patescibacteriota > Saccharimonadia > Saccharimonadales > Saccharimonadaceae > JASLCR01. The sequence continues at coordinate 46,621 of CAYOVH010000004.1, forward strand.
AATCTTGGGCCACACCAAAGTTGATAGTTGTCTGTCCATTTGTGAAGTTACTGCCAATTGCTGTTGCGATCAGCTCGTTATTTGCATTTAGGCTCCATGATATTTCATTGGTATCTGCCGGGACTATCCAGGTAGCATTGTTTGGACCGCATGGATCGCTGACTGCGGGTAAGGCTGGCGGAGTAATACAATTTGCATAGTCAAAAGTGAACGTATCTCGGTAGACAGTAACATCTCTGATGATACCGTTGAGGAGTAGTCTTACCTTTACTGTGGCGCCTTGAGGAATGTTGGCGACGGTGACATCGTGACTAGCTGAGCTGGTCTGCGTGACGAGGCCGTTGATGCTAATGACGTATGTATAGTGGTGGAGAGGGTCTTCGGTGTAAGCCGGAAGAGTCAATGTGCCAAGTGTCGAGCATGTTGGTTGAACTTGAACTGGCTTTGGGCATTCTGTATCAGTTGCTTGGCGGCTGGTCGCACTGCCCGGCACTACTGTCCATAGACTCCAGAGACCTGGCTCCCACTGATTCGTACGAGGATTGTACCAGTATGAGCGGCTGCGTTGCTCCTGCCAGTTGGCGACTGTCCCGCCGCCACCAGGCATACAGATTGTGAGGCTCTTGTTTCGGGTTTGGTGATCATCTTGGGGTTTTGGCCCAGCACATTGAGAGCCCCGGAGCATTGCTGGGATTACGTAATGGACGCTGGTTTGTGTTTGGCCATTGGCAAAAGCATGTCCAGCGTCGGCAGCGAAGGTAGCGGTGTGTGATCCGGCTGTCGTGGCGAGTGAGCCAACGAGCTGCGCGTGCTGTACATTGATAAGGGTGGCAACGCCATTGGCGCTACAGGTAGCGGCAGAAACAGTGACATCTGCCGTTGCATCCTTGACGGTACAGTTGGTATTTCGATTCGTTTCATGGATAGTCTCGGTGTATGTGGAGCTGCCGTTCGCAAAAGCAAAACCTGTTTTAGCAGTATAGGTCACCTTGGCAATGCCATTTGTAAAGCCTTGTGTGATAACACCTTTTGAGTGCTGGGTGGTCTCCACGCCAACAGTGATAGTATCATTATCGAGTCCGCAAATACCAGTGACGGTGCTTTGTGGAAGAGTAGTGATCGTTGTCACGCAGCTACTGCGGTCCTTTTCGTTGAAGGGGATTACTTTTTGAGTAGTGAGGGACCTACCGTCGTGGAATGCATAGTTATTGACGGTAGTGATAGTGACAGAGCCTTGCCCGTTGACCCAGCCGCTGAACTGCCATGTATAGTAAGCATTTTGGGGTACGATAACAGAGTCGTTGTCTAGGCCGCAGACTGGATTGACTGTGACCGCTGGTACTGTGACGATCTGGCCCTCGCAGGATGATGGATCAACTTTTGTGCTTTGATTCGACATCATGACTTGATCGCCATTTTTGACGCTTTTGTCCATATTGCGGCCGCCTGCATTACGAATTTCATTTGTCATGAGCAAAGCGAGGGCATCATGGCGATCGCCGCTTGGCGACGCACCCTGCTGTATCTGCCACTTGTTTCCTGTCCAGTGACACCAAACCGGTTGATATGTGCCAGCAGCGTTGACATTCTGTGCTTCGTAGATTTGCACCAGTCCGCTAGAAAATACGCTAATAAAGAGCGCCAGCGCTATCCTAAAAGTTTTTGAAAGTTTCGACATGAGTCCATGCCTTTCCCCCACTCCGTTAACGCTTTCCTTATAAAGTTCTACTACTTATTTAATACTCCTATTTTACGCATTGTCAACAATATTTTATAGACATAAACACTTTGACCTCTGGAGTAAAAGAGTTAGAAATAATATGCTATACTAACAGAGGTAAAAGAGAATTTGCGAATAATTTGAGGAAGGTGCAATAAAAACCTGTGAATGCTCAAGAAATCAGAAATGCTTATATAAAATTCTATGAAGCTAGAGGACACGTGGCAGTAAGGCGTGCGCCGCTTGTCTTACAAAATGACCCCACGACGCTGTTTACCGGCTCTGGTATGCAGCCAATGATCCCCTATCTGCTTGGGGAACCACATCCGGATGGTAGGCGGATTGTTGACAGCCAGACCTGTTTGCGCGCCCAAGACATTGATGATATCGGTGATAATCGCCATACGACATTTTTTGAAATGCTCGGCAACTGGAGCATGGGCGATTACTTCAAGAAACAGCAGATTGAATGGATGTTTGAATTTTTCTCAGATGTTGTCGGTTTAGATATGAGCAAGGTGTATGTCACCTGCTACTTGGGCAATGAGCGTCTGAGTATTCCAAAAGATACCGAGGCCGCTGATGCATGGAAACAACTTTTTGAAGCAAATGGGCTGAGTGCCGCTGAAGCAGAGATCGGCTCTGAAGAAGCTGGTTATGAACGCGGTATCAATGACGGGGAACGAATTTTCTATTACGACGGCAGCAAAAACTGGTGGAGCCGGAATGGTAATGAGGATAACACGCCAGTTGGTGATCCGTGCGGTCCTGACAGTGAAATGTTTTATGATTTCGGTACGCCGCACAATTCAGAGTACGGCGAGCACTGTCATCCAAACTGCGACTGCGGCCGCTTTATGGAGATTGGCAACAATGTCTTTATGGCGTACAAAAAAGTCGGTGACGGGCAGTTCGAGGAATTGGAGCAAAAGAATGTCGATCATGGGTCAGGCCTTGAGCGTATCGCCGCAGCCAAGCTGAACAGTCCTGATGTCTTCAAAATCAGCCTGATGTGGCCGATTATCGAAAAATTGCAGGCTCTGAGCGGCAAAAAGTACGATAGTCACACCGAGAGCATGCGTGTAATTGCTGATCATTTGCGTGCAGCGACATTTTTGGCGGTTGATGGCTGCGTGCCGAGCAACAAAGAGCAAGGCTATGTGATGCGCCGGTTGCTTCGCCGAGCGATTCGCTATAGCTTTGATCTCGGCATTGAGCAGAACTTCCTGCAAGAAATTGTGCCGGTCATCGCTGATCTCTATGAAAATGATTTTCCAGAGGTAAAAGACAATCGGGAGACGATCATTGCCGCGCTTGTGAAAGAAGAAAAAGCCTTCCGGCAGACACTACGCAAAGGTATTCAGCAGTTTAGTAAGTTTGAAAAAATTGATGGCGCAGCACTCTTTATGCTCTACGATACCTATGGATTCCCAATTGAGCTCAGCACCGAAGAAGCATTCAAGCAGGGTATCGAACTGCCAGATGATTGGCGTCAACAATTTGATGCCAAAATGGAAGAACAGCGTAACCGCAGTCGTACGGCAACTAAGGGTGAATTCAAAGGCGGCCTAGGTGGTGATTCACTGCAGCATCGCAAGTACCACACGGCAACGCACTTGCTGCAATCAGCACTGCGAGAGATATTTGGCCCAGAGCTGCGCCAGCACGGCAGCAATATTACCGGAGAACGCCTGCGATTCGATTTCAATCTCGATCGCAAGATGACTGATGAGGAAAAACAACGTGCTGAAGAGCTGGTCAATGGCTGGATCGCAGAGGATCTACCCATCAGTTTCAAACTGTATCCGACCCAAGAGGCGCTTGATATGGGCGCAATCGGTCCATTTGGCGAGCGTTACGACGAAGAAGTAAAAGTCTACCAAATGGGGCCTAAAAGTCCTAAAGACGGCCACATTGCCAGCCTCGAAATCTGTGGCGGGCCACACGTCGGGTCTACGGGCCAGTTGGCAGAGGGCGGCAAAACGTTCAAGATTACCAAAGAAGAAGCCTCAAGCGCGGGTATCCGCCGCATCAAGGCCGTGCTTATCGGGTAGCGAGTACCTCGGCCTTTCGTAAGCGCTGCAGTAGTTTTTCGATCAGTTCGTAGTCCAACCGACATTGCTTTTCCTGTGTGTCGCCGCTATCTTCGTCTTGGGTGATCTCTTTGAGCGATAGTCCAGACCCACGATCCGACTCGAAAAGAGTAAGGATACGCGCGAAGCGTTTGTCGTCAGTAAGGATTGTTTCGATAAAGTGAATATAGGTGGTTACTTCGTCAGGACTCATGATTTGTTCTTTTTCGATTTCACAGGTTCCAGTGATTTCCTCATCTACATCTCCTTCGTAGATAACATAGCGCTGGAGGATGTGCTGATACATTTCCTTGCCTGCACCCTGTTGCAGCCACGCCCGTAGCCCTTCTTGAAAAAAATCAATACGACTGGACACACCCAGACTAGCCAATAGGTTTTCCACTGTCTCCACAGCAACTGCATCGCGGGGCAGTATTGTTCCATCGGTATCTTTTAGACCCGATTCAAACCCGCAGTTACTGTCGTAATCAATGTATCCCTTCACCTCCTCGGTTCCTGGTAGGGCAAACTCGAGGTGGGATGGTTGGACAGTACTCCAGGCTGGGTCAAAACGAAACTGAATAGTCACCTCATCACCGACCTCGTGTCTCAGGGCTGCCGAGATTTCCTCTTTCGAACGGTAGAGCTCGCGATTTTCAAAAGGAGTTTCCAATTTGAGTGAAAACTTGCGCTCAATATTCTCACATTTGTCAGGAGTTATGAAATTAGCGAGTTCGTGCAAACGCTGAGCAAGCTCTTTTTCTGATATGGCTGGTTCACGATGAAAGGAGCCGTTGGCTTCGAAATCTGACATATAGTATCTACTATATAACATTTTATAAAAAATAACAATGCTTTGCCTCTGTAAACACAAGTAGTATATAATGTAACATATCTATGCCGAAAGTTTTGGACAAATTGAAAGACCTACGCAATCGTCGCGCGCAAGCAGACGATCAGCAGCATCTCGTCGCATTGGATATTGGGACAGAGTTTGTGAAGGCGCTCATCGCTAGGCTGGAAGACGATCAGCTAAAGATAGTTGGAGTAGGTCGGGTACGGCAGAGTGTTGATGACATGCACGCCGGGGCAATCGCAGATATCTCAGCAGTCGTACAAAACTGTGAAGATGCCTTGAGTATCGCCGAAGATCAGGCAGGGCTTCAGGCTAAGCGAGTAATTATCGGTATTGCCGGTGAGCTTGTCAAAGGTGTTACCAACACAATCCGCTATCGTCGCCCGCAACCTGATCGTCCACTCGATGAACAAGAGATGGAATTTATCATCGAAAAGGTGCAAGAACGGGCGCAGACCAAAGCCCAGAAAGAAATTGCCCTTGAGACGGGCAACGAAGATGTCGAGGTCAAGCTGGTCAATTCGGCGCTTGTTTCCATCCATATCGATGGGTACAAGGTGTCAAATCCAATCGGTTTTCAGGGAAAAGACGTGGCAGTACAAATATACACTGCTTTTGCGCCCATGGTACATATCGGCGCGCTGGAACGGGTAGCCGACGAGCTGGCGCTTGATCTATTGGCTGTTGCTGCCGAACCATTTGCGGTGTCGCGAAGCGTTCTTGGCAATGACACTGGCAGTAATTTTACGGCTATTCTCGCTGATGTTGGTGGCGGCACGACAGACATCGCAGTCGTCAATGACGGTGGGGTCGAAGGGACGAAGATGTTTGGTATTGGTGGGCGTAGCTTTACTCGTCAAATCGCCAGTGAAATGGATCTGACGTACGCCAACGCTGAGAAGCTAAAAGTCAATCTCGATAACGAAAAAATCAAGCCAAGCGTCAGAAAAGAAGCCGAAGCCGCGATTGATAAAACGCTTGATGTCTGGATATCCGGAGTTGAGTTGGCGTTGGGCGAATTTGAGTCGGTCGATCATCTACCAAATCGTATTTTGCTTTGTGGCGGTGGTGCCAGTCTTGATCAGCTAGTGGAGGCTCTTGCAACGCGCGAATGGTACAAGGAGTTGCCGTTTACAAAGCGTCCTACCGTCCAACACATTTCGCCTACAGAAGTTGTCGGAATAGACGACACGACAGACAAAGCGAGTGATCATACGTTTATTACGGCTATGGGATTGCTTAGGGTCGGATATGATACAATGGTAGGTGGAAATAACGCCGATAGCGTAAAAGAAAAATTGAACAGATTGCTCAGGATATGACAGAAGTAAAGAAGGATGTCATCTATATCGATGTCGAAGACGATATCACCGATATTGTTGGCAAAGTAAAAGCATCCAAAGAAAAGGTTGTTGCCTTGGTACCACCCAAGCGTGTTGGTGTGTTGCAATCCGCTGTCAATTTGCGGCTTTTGCATCGTGCAGCTAAGCAGGGTGGAAAACGGCTAGCATTGGTGACGAGTAATCAGTCTTTGGTGGCGCTTGCCACAGCAGCGTCGATTCCGGTTGCAAAAAATCTCCAGAGTGCACCGGAGCTTGCCGAGGTTCCTGCGCTGGCAATCGATGATGGCGACGACATTATTGACGGAAATGATCTACCGGTTGGCGACCACGCAGCAACGGCAAAGGTACCAGATAAAGACGCAAGGGCTGAGGCAATGGCTACAGCCCTTGCCGAGCCACCAAAAACCGGTGCCGAACCCGTCAAGCCAAAGGCTAGGAAATCAGGGCCAAAAGTACCGAATTTCAATACATTTCGTAAACGTTTAGTATTGATCATCGGCGGAGTGATCTTGCTCATTGGCTTCCTGATCTGGGCAATCTTTGTTGCTCCGCGAGCAACGGTTGTTATTAGCGCAAAAACCTCCAGTGAGTCGGTCAATCAAGAAGTAACGCTCAGTACAACTGCTTCCACGGATATCAAAGCCAACACGATTCGTGCACTATCTCAATCCAAACAAGATGACAAAACGGTTGATTTTACTCCGACCGGCAAGAAAGATGCTGGCAGCAAGGCGACCGGAACAGTACGATTCTCTACGAATCAGATCAGTAACCTCGGCATGACTATTCCAGCGGGTACGAGACTGCAAACGGCGGGCGGCCTTGTCTTTACCACTGATACGAGTGTAACTATTACTACCAGTAACTACCAGGGCGCTGACACTGGCGTGACTGCAGCCAAGAACGGTTCGGAGTACAACGCTGCCTCAGGGAGTCTGAGTGGCGCCCCAGACGGCATCTCGGTCTCGCTACTTGATGCTACATCTGGTGGTGTGACAAAGATGGTGACTGTGGTGACGGCAGCTGACATTGAGAAAGCGAAACAGCAGATCACCAAAGATAGTTCAGGTGACATCGTCACAGACCTCAAGGGCCAATTTGACAGCAATGCAATTCCACTTGATGATAGCTTTACAGTTGAGTATTCAAATGCGACCTCTTCACCATCTGTTGATCAGGAAGGCACCAGCGCCAAGCTGACCATACACGCCACATATATTCTCTATGGAGTAGCTAAGTCAGAGCTGTCGCATTTCCTCGATGCTTATCTGCAGAAGGTGATCAGCGATGCATCAGCTCAGCATATCTACAAGAATGGTAGCGATAGGGCTAATTTCCAGGATGTAGCAAAGGCAAAAAATGGTGCAAGGGCTACACTCATTGCCACTGCTCAGATCGGGCCGAAGATTGATGATAGCAAGGTCAAAGAGCAGGCAAAAGGCAAGAAGTTTGGTGAGATTCAGTCATCGCTCCAATCAATCCAAGGTGTTGATAGTGTTGATGTCAAATTTTTCCCATTCTGGGTAAATACTGTACCGGGCGACCCTTCGCGTATTACTGTTGAATTTAAAATCGATGAGTCAAAATAAGCAGTATCTCGCCCTCGATATTGGCGAAAAACGGATTGGCGTCGCATTGGCTGATAGCCAAGTGCGGATTCCGATCGCTATTGAGACAATTGCTATGAATGACGAGACGTTTCGTGCTGATATTGCTAGGCTTGTCACCGCGCACGACATTGATACGATAGTCATCGGCTACCCGCGCAACCAATCCGGTGAGGCTACAGCGCAGACGGCATATGTGGAGGCAAAAGCTGCCGAGCTTAAAGACATTGATGCCAAGGTAGAATTTCAAGATGAGTCGTTGACAAGTGTGATTGCCCAGCAGCGTCTCGACGCCAAAGCCGGGGCGTACCAAAAAGAGGCGATTGATGCCGAAGCTGCAGCGATCATCCTCGAAGATTACTTGGAGGGACACTAGATATGGATAGCAACGAAGTGCACAATCAACATCACCAAACCACACCCAAGCCGCCTGCCCCAGAGCAAAAAAGTTCCTTGCCAGAGGACCCGGCATCGGTAGAGCTTTTGCCGATTGGCGATCCACCGCCACTCATGCTCATGGGCAAGCGCCGACCATGGAAATTGATTGCCGGTATTCTCGGCGGCATCGTTTTAGTCATTCTTCTCAGCATTAGCGCGTGTTTTGCCTGGTATCAGATGCAGCAACAACCTGTCTCGGATTCGAGCCAACGAACTCGTTTGGTTATCAGAGAAGGCATGGGACCACATGATATAGCGGTTCTTCTGAAACAGTACAAATTGATTCGTAGCACAGCCGGATTTGACTGGTATACCAAGATCAACAATAATGCCAATAAACTGCAAGCAGGGGTATATAGTCTATCGCCAAATATGTCTTTGTCTGAAATTGTTGCTAGTCTTGTGAGAGGAAAGACAGATTCAATGACTATTACATTTCTGCCCGGAGCTACACTCGCGGACAATATAGCTGTACTGCGCGAGGCTGGATATACGGCACAAGACATCGAGACGGGCCTAGCGGGTGCCAGCCGATACAAGACAGCGCTATTTGGCGGCAAGCCGGCTACGGCTGATCTCGAAGGGTATATATATGGTGAAACCTATCAGTTTTCGGCCAACACGGGAGTTCAAGCAATAATAGAACGAACTCTCGATGAATTTATGAAAGTAGTAGCACGAAATAATCTCAAGGAAGCGTTTAGTAGCCATGGTCTGACATTGTTTGAGGGCATTACTCTCGCTTCGATCATTCAACGTGAGATGTCCTCGCATACCGGTGATATGCCACAAGTTGCGCAGGTCTTTTATCTTCGTCTCAAAAAAGATATGCCGCTTGGCAGCGATGTCACCTACGAATATGCCGCCAAGAAACTCGGCGTGGCCGCAACGCCTGATCTGAAATCTCCATATAACACACGTATCCATGGTGGTTTGCCGCCAGGTCCGATTGCTACTCCCGGACTTGATGCGCTACTGGCGGTAGCTCGTCCGGCAAGCGGTGACTATTTGTATTTTTTGAGCGGTGATGACGGCAAGACATATTTTGCAAAGACCAATACTGAGCACGAAGCAAACATCAAAAACTACTGCAAAAAGATGTGCGCACTCTAAAATATAGCTATTAAAAAATCTATTGACACATTTTGCAAGCGTTGCTACAATGGACATCAGCACACTTTCGAGCCATCAGCTTACAGATCATATTGTAGCCTGTAGTTCTAAAGATGAGCCTACCTTTCACAGTCGTACGGACGCCAAATAACATCCTTTAGAAACAATAGTAACTAATATATGGTCGATGAGCGTTCCTTTCCTGCGAGAAGAAAGACTGTCAAAGGTAAACGCCCCTTAGGGAGTAATCCCCAGCGGCAGGAGAAAAGAAATTCGTACTCAAGAACTATCTGGCGCTATGGCGTCAACTAGTGCCCTAAAAGCCCCTGTGCTTACGAAACACAAACACTCCCGAAAGCAGAAGTCTTCTTTTTCGATTGCCAAAGTCTCTGGTTATACAGCCGCCTTTTTGGTACTTGTCGGTGTCATAGCCGCCGGATATCAGAAACCACAATCAGCCAATCAGCTAAACCAGGCTGCTTCAGTGCCAAGTACGGCTCTGGTTGCTCAGCCAGGTGATGATCAGGCTCCATCTGTTGATGAGGTGATTGCAACCGATGTGGCTGCCAGCTTGACCGAACAGGCAAATTTACCAATTGCATCGACCGTTGCCAATCAGGCAGTCTCACTAGCGGTCAAGAGCGACCTTGCTCAAACAAATGATACCGTGATCTCTAAACCACAGATTGTCCAGTCAATCTCTGGAAGCCGGACAGTCCAGACGTACACTGTCAAAAAAGGCGATTCACTTGTCGAGGTCGCCAAGCAGTTTGGCGTCTCTGAAGACACTATCCGCTGGGCAAACAATCTCGATAGCGATGCCTTGAGAAAAGGTCAAAAACTGACGATCTTGCCTATTGACGGTGTGATGTATACTGCTCAGTCTGACGATGATGTTGAACAGCTGGCGAAACGCTTCAAGACAACACCTGAGCAGATTATTGCTTATAACGATCTCGAGTTGACAGATAAGCCGAAAGCTGGCCAAAAACTTATCATTCCAAACGGTGAGAAAGTAGAAAGCAGTACCGCAAGCCTCAACAATGCTATCTCTCAGACAAATGCTGGTCAAAAAGCACTGATTAGTGCAACGATGGCGAGGGCTTCGGCAGGCAATCGCTACGCACCTGGTAATTGCACCTGGTATGCCTATGAGCGCCGTGAGCAGCTCGGCCGCCCTGTTGGAAGCTTCTGGGGTAATGCCAATACTTGGGCTGTCAACGCCCGTGCTGCCGGCTATACAGTGAATAGTACGCCAGTTCCAGGAGCAGTACTCGTGACGACTTCAGGGTTCTATGGACACGTAGCAATTGTTGAGAAAGTCAACAAAAATGGCAGCTTGACACTGAGCGAGATGAATTACGCAGGTTTCAACGTGGTTAGTAGTCGTACAATCCCGGCTGGCCAGGTCAAGATGTATCAGTATATTCATTAAGGATCAAGGGAGGATTGGATCCTCCCTTTTTGTTTTTGAGTAAATCCTAGAACAAAATTGCCACTCGCCAGAGCTCGGCTAGCGAGCCTGTGCGGGTCTATCTGTTATAATTGAGTAAATATGTTTGTTGATACAGCGAAAGTGTTTATTCAGGCGGGCAAAGGCGGCGATGGAGTCGTCAGTTTTCGTCATGAGATATACATCGACAAAGGTGGACCTGATGGCGGCGACGGCGGCAAAGGCGGCAATGTCATTTTTGAAGCAACCAAAGACCTCAATACACTGGTAGATTTTCGCTACAAGCCAGAGTTAAAGGCAAAGCCAGGCATGTCCGGAGCCAAGCAAAACAAGCGTGGTCGTAGCGGCGAGGATCTCATCGTAAAAGTCCCGATGGGGACGTTAGTGAAGCGAGATGGCAGGGCGATTGCCGATCTGACCCGAGACGGTCAGCAAGAGGTGATAGCTCGCGGCGGGTCTGGCGGGTTTGGCAATGCTCATTTCAAAAGCTCGACGCGCCAAGCACCAAAGATAGCCGAGCTCGGCGAGCAGGGCGACACGTTTGAGGCAGAGCTTGAGCTAAAACTCCTCGCCGATGTTGGGCTGGTTGGGTTCCCTAACGCCGGCAAGTCAACATTTCTATCAGTTGTATCAAATGCCCGTCCAGATATTGCTGACTATGCCTTTACGACTCTGACGCCAAATCTCGGTGTGGCCGATATTGACAATAGCAGCATCCTCATTGCTGATATTCCGGGACTCATCGAAGGAGCGAGTGCTGGCAAAGGTCTGGGTGACGCCTTCCTGCGCCATATTGAGCGAACATCGGTGCTGCTTCACATGATTGATGTGTATAGCGATGATATTGCCACTGCGTATAAGACCATCAGGCTTGAGTTGGCGAGCTATAGCCCAGAGCTGCTGGAACGACCGGAGATTATTGCACTGACAAAAACCGAAGGTTTTGATGAAGAATTGATTGCGATGCAAAAAGAAGCCCTCAAAGGCGTGACAAAGTCTTCAATCTACACGATTTCGTCGCAGACGCACGCCGGACTGCAAGAGGTTCTCAGGGCGCTCGCAAAAGAGATTGACGTCGTCAAGGCTGCGCGAGCTGCAGAAGGCGAGTCGGATGAAGTTGATGACGGTCTGCCGGTGATTCGTCTCAGTGGCGAGGCGGCAGAAAAAGCCTGGCTCGTATCCAAAGAGGAGGCATCATTTGTTATCACCGGCCGCAAGATCGAAAAATTTGCAGCGCGGACAAACTTTGATCAGTATCAGGGGGTTAACCGCCTGCGTGACATCATGAGAAAAATGGGTATTACCCATGAACTAATGCGCCAGGGCGCGACCGGGGAATCGGTCATCCGTATTGGTGCAGCAGAGTTTACACTACTAGAACAAAGAGATCAGTGACGTACGAGGAGCTGTACGGTGCTTGGCGCGCGTTTCGTCGCGGCAAGAAGCATTCTTCGGCTATCGATACGTTTGCGTACAGTCTCGAGCAAGAGTTGGCGCAGCTTGCCCATGAGGTAGCGACACGGTCGTATCGTCATGGCGGGTATCAAAAGGTGATGGTTCGCGAAAAGAAACGTCGCGATCTGGCAGTCGCGAGCGTGCGAGACCGGGTCATCCATCGATATGTGCATGATAGGTTGGTAGACTGCTATGATGCATCATTTGATCCTGACGTCTGGTCATGTCGGAGAGGGAAGGGGCTGTACGGAGCGTTAGCACGGACTCAAGTATTGCTTGCCCGCTATCCATATGCTTTTGTGTGGCGAGCCGATATCCATAAGTTTTTTGATCATGTGGATCATGCTCGGTTGGAGCGGGCCGTGGAGCGAAAGCTTGAGCCTAGCAGCGAGCTTGCATGGCTCTGCAGGCAGATCATTGAGAGCTACACCACTACATCAATAGACCTTGCTAGTCGCGCCATTGGTATCCCAATCGGCAATCTCACCAGTCAGGTATTCGCGAATATTTACCTCAATGAATTCGACCGCTTTGTCCGTCATACGCTAAAGCCTCTTGGTTATCTACGCTATGGCGACGATTTCATTGTGATCGCAAGCAACCGTCAGGACGCGCGGCAATTTTGCACAAATGCACAGGAATTTCTGGCACGCGAGTTGGGGTTGCGGCTTCATGCGCGCAACAATGTGATCGTGCCGACTACCAGTGGCTTGCATTTTTTGGGCCATGTCGTGACAGATACATATATCGTAGTCGATCGCTACACATCGCGCGCTGCACTACAAAAAGTATATCCTGGCAACGCTTCGAGCTACGCCTCGCTAAAGTTGGCAAAGTACGTCAGACGGGAGCTGTATTGGTGGCTTCTCGACCAGCTTGAAGAGGCAGTAGGGATGTAGGTATTGCGTTTTTATATAAATTATGCTATAATTCATGCTATGAAGAGCCATCCGAGCTCTTTTGTACATGTAGGTTTCAGATGAAAGAAAGGAGGTGGTGGCTGTGGCCATCACCGGACTTACCGTGCCCATCGAGGCATCTGCTGCACCGCCGCGTTCCAACGTGGACGAGGCAGTTGACGTCACCATCGAGTTGTTCAGGCAGCTCGGTGTCATCAACGACGAGCAGTCGTTGCGTGAGTCGCTTACCGGCGACTACCAGCGTCTGACCGAGCTCGGCAACGGACGGCTCTATGTGGAGCTGCCCGCCACTGTCACGTTCGGTCGGCTGGTCGACCTGGCGAACAAACTGGCCCAGAGGGCCGGCTACGACGCGGTCTACCGGTGGGAGAACTTCTGGGTACCCGGCACCGAGAAGGAGAGCGTGAGCGAGGACGAGCTGAACGGCTCGGCTGAGGGCTACACCGCTCGTATCGCGCTTTTCGCAGAGGAGGAGTCGGGCTACGACCCGCTTCTCCACTTCACGAGCGCATCGTTCGACCGCAAGTACGCGGACGAGGGAGAGGTTACGCAGCTCGACTTGATCGAGAAGATGCAGGCCGACTTCGCCGGTCGTCAGTCCGGAGCCTCGCTCCGTGCGTGCGACCATCGAGACTTTCTCGTCTGGTACATCATGGACTTGCTCCGTGGTGTCAAGCCGAGCGAGATCGTGCTGGCCCAGGGCTTCATGCGGGTGCCGGTCCTCGGTCGCCGTTCCGTGGGCGGCGGCTCGTGCGTCGGCGACGTGGACTCGGGCGACGGGGAGGCGAGGCTCGACGGGTCGGACGGCGACGGCGGCGGCGACGTTGGCGTCGGGGTCTCGGCGGGGTTTCTGGAGGCTTAGGCCTCTGGCCTTTTCCTTTCTTTTTCCCTACAATGGGGCACAGTTTGGCTAGCAGCAATGCTGACCAGGCTGTGCCCCTTTCGCCTTTTTGAAAGAAGCGCACCGAGCCTTGTCGGGTCTACTGCCAAACAGAAAAAGTAGAGTTACTTTACCCCGCGTGCGTCCGCCGTAAAACGACCGCGACTCATCACGTTTGCGAATGTGGTGGATGATGAAACGGCTGGAGAACAAACCGTGGACGGCGACTCGTACGTCGGCAACGTGAACTCGAACGACGGGAAGGCGAAGCTCGACAGGTCGAACGGCAACGGCAACGACGACAATGGCGTCGGGGTCTCGACGAGGGAAGTAACTACTGCACTGATTTGAGCCAGCCGCCATTCATGCGGCTGATTTCACTGACCTTTGCCTGTAACTGGTGCATGGTCGTTTCATTGGCGAGTTTTCTCTCCAGCAAGATACGCAGATGAAACTGAAGGAGTTCCAGCTGAGCACTGACTTTGAGCAGATACGCCGTCTTGTGCGCTTTTGGGGCATTTTTTGCCATGATCAGGTATTCCAGTACCGACAGAGTCGCATCTTCGACTCTTCGACCGAGCGTTTGGCGCTCTAGGCCAGATAGTTTCTCGCAGATCGGACTCAGCGACAGGTATAGTTCTTGCACACGCAAGATAACAGGTAGTTCATTCATAGTACAGAGTATACAGGTTAAGGGGAAGTATTGACAAATATACAGGTAAGGTGTATAATTGTGAATATACCATTGGTTGAGGTGCAAGTCTCCCCATGAAACGGTACCTTAATATGTCAGATAGCTTTCTCGACTGAATACACTCTATATCATGGATGTAGTGAGTATTCAGTCGAGAACACGCTCGGCTATGATGGAGAGAGGAGGCGTCATGTTGACACGTACCAGTATGAAGGGCTACGGCCCCATCGTCGGCTGATCTTCCAGTGACTACTGAAAGGGGGCATTGTATGCCAGTGATACACACCAAGAGGTGAGGGGTGCATCCAGCTGTGGCTGGAGTAGGACGTCCCAAAGTTTCACGTCAGGCAGACGATAAGTGCCCTGAGGAATGGGACGAGTGCTCAGCAGGTGTTGAACTGCATACACTCATGCGCCTCATGTGGCGTCCCACCATCACAAGTGAGTTACTTGTGATTGCGTTTAAGCGGAATTACAACAACTGCATACATTTGAGCGCAAGATGCAGATCTGGCTGGAAAGCTGGTGAAGTGAGCGCTCATGCAAGAGCCAATACCTACGCTAATCATGCTGGTGGGGTGGAGTACGTAGTGCTTCACCCCACCGTGGCGCTATCTGACATATTATATTCAAACTTTGTTTTATGCACTCAAGCTGGGTGCTTTTTGTTATGCTAGAGATAGTGGCTAAGACATTTTTCTTTTACGATCTTGAAACAAGCGGGCTGAATCCCCGTTCTGATCGTGTCATGCAGTTTGCGGGTATTCGTACTGATGAGAATTTTGAGCAAATTGGCGAGCCCTACAATTTCCTTGTGCGACTCAATGACGACACTCTGCCGAGCCCGGATGCGCTAATGGTGACAGGTATCTCGCCGCAAAAAACGGTCGAAGAGGGGTACTCCGAAGCAGAGTTTTGCAAGATATTGAATGACGAGATATTTATGCCCAATACGATCGCACTTGGGTTTAATAACATCCGTTTTGACGATGAATTCATTCGCTACACATTGTGGCGGAATTTCTACGACCCGTATGAGTGGGCTTACGCCGAGGGTCGCTCGCGCTGGGATATGCTTGACGTCGTGCGAATGGCGCGTGCGCTCAGGCCAGACGGGATCAATTGGCCAGCAGACAAAGAGGGCAAGGCCACTAACCGGCTTGAGCTGTTGACCAAAGAAAACGGCATCGATCACCAAAATGCTCATGACGCGCTATCTGACGTAACGGCACTGATCGCTATTACGAGACTAATCGCTCAAAAGCAGCCGAAGTTGTTTGACTATCTCCTAAATATGCGAAACAAAAATGCGGTTGCCGAGCTTGTCAATCTTGATGACAAACGGCCATTTGTCCATGTCAGCGGCCGTTTTGAAGGCGAGTTTCACAAGGCGACGATCGCATTTCCCCTTGCACCGGCGCCAAACAAAAACGTCCTTGTCTATGATCTGCGCCATGATCCGACCGATTTTCTCGACCTGTCAGAAGATGAGCTCCGCACACGTGCGTTTGCCAGCTGGCAAGATCGCAAAGCTGAGGATTTTGTGGCGCTACCCGTCAAGGTATTGCAGTACAACCGTGCTCCAGCAGTAGCTCCGCTCGGCGTTCTCGAAGAGAGCGATGCATGGCAGCGAATCAGTCTCGACAAAGAGACGATCGAAAAGCACAAGAAACTATTGTTGTCACGACCAGACTTTGCCGAGAAGCTCCGCACTATTTATGAGCGGGGGCGCGATTTTGTATCCGGGGATGATCCGGAAAGTCAGTTGTATGACGGCTTTGTATCAGATCGCGATCGGGTGCGAATCGAAGCAGTGCGCAATGCCTCGATAGAGCAGCTGGCAGATTTTCACCCGGAATTCCAGGACGAGCGCTTACCTGAGTTGCTGGTGCACTATAAGGCACGTAATTTCCCCCAGAGTCTAAGTAAAGATGAGCAGGCGGCGTGGGAAACTTGGCGTGCAAAGCGTATTACAACTCAATTGCCAGCCTTTGGTGCTGCACTGGCTCGAATTGCAAAAGTCGCTAATGATGATCAGCGATTCATACTCGAAGAATTGCAACTATGGGCAGAGAATATCATGCCCGATGAAGTTCAAGAAACTGAAGAATAGCGACGCTTTGGGAGGTGCTTTTTTGCGAGCTCAATCCGGCGGCTTAATTTTTCGTTTTGCTCTTTTGAAGTCAGTGTCATCAGTAGCCCCAGTGCCAAAATGCTGATGACTATCAGCATAACAGTTGGCGACAACACTATGGTTGTTCCTGGGACTTCGCCAGCTATCAGAAACCGTACGAGCATACTATCGACGTCAAGCGACAGTAAGATGATAAATAGCGATGCTGCCAGGCAGTAGCGCGTGAGCTTTCGTTTCATGGGGCCACCTTAATTAGATTTATGTACGAATATAGCCTAAGAGTCAAAAATATGCAATCATAAGCTACATGATTTTTTTGACTTATTAGGAGGGGATGCCGATTGGTATCTTGCTTGTATTTCGCCAGTGACATCAGGGTAAACAATACGACACGCCTGGCAAGGATCAAGACTTGGAAACTGAGACTGCTGAGTCGACGTATAGCATCAGAGTTTATTAGCCGAATACCAAGTAGTCTAACTGACGCGAAAAGTGGTATAATAGATTGTCATGTCGGATGTATTAAAAGTGGTTGGCGCTCGCGAGCACAACCTCAAGAATATTAGTGTTGAGATTCCCAGGGATAAGCTAGTTGTCATTACTGGTCTTTCCGGGTCAGGCAAGTCGTCCCTGGCGTTTGATACTATCTATGCCGAGGGCCAGCGACGGTATGTTGAGAGTCTGTCGAGCTATGCTAGGCAGTTTTTGGGGCTGATGGAAAAACCAGATGTCGATCAGATCGAAGGTCTGTCTCCGGCGATCTCGATTGACCAAAAGTCAACCAGCCGCAACCCGCGTAGTACAGTTGCAACTGTCACCGAGATTTATGATTATCTTCGCCTGTTATTTGCCCGTATTGGTGTGCCGCATTGCCCGGTATGCGGCAAGGCAGTGGCTCGCCGCACTTCACAGGCGATCATTGATGAAGTCATGAAGACGCCCGATGGTACCAAGCTGCTCATCTTGGCACCGATTGTGAAAGATAAAAAAGGCGAGTTTGCGCATATTCCTGAGCAGTATTCCCGCCAGGGCTATGCGCGTGCGCGTGTCGATGGCGTTGTCTATGCGCTCGATGAATTTCCCGAGCTGGACAAAAAGTACAAGCACAATATCGAGATAGTTGTCGATCGTGTTGCGATGAGCGAAAGTCTGCGCTCGCGTGTCACGCAGTCGGTCGAGCAGGCATTGGGGCTTGCTGATGGCGTTGTGGAGCTATTTAATGTCGATGACGAAAATGTCCGGACATTCAGCCAGCGCTATGCGTGTGTCGATCATCCTGGCGAAGATATCCCCGAGCTTGAGCCGCGCCTCTTCAGTTTTAATGCACCGCAAGGTGCGTGTCCGGTCTGTACCGGGCTGGGCAGTCGTCTCGAAGTGGATCCAGACCTTGTCTTCAATCCAAAACTGACTATCTCAGAAGGTGCAATCCGTCCGTACAACCGCGTCAATTCCGATGCGTGGTATATGAAAAAGCTCGTTGCGGTAGCCGAGCGGCACGGATTTAGCGTCCAAGTACCGGTGAGCGAACTTGGTGAGGAGGCACTCGACAAGATTCTGTACGGCACGGGCGATGAAACATACCGCGTGCAACTCTCTGGTGGACGTCATTATGATACGACGTATGAGGGAGTAATTCCAAATCTTGAGCGTCGCCACAAAGAAACCGATAGTGAATTTATGCGTCGCGACATTGAGCGCTTTATGCGCGAGCGTCAGTGTACGACATGCAAAGGTGCACGTCTCAAGCCGGTAGTATTAGCGGTGACAGTGCACGATCTCAATATCATGGATATCTGCAATTTGGGTGTTGATGAGGCGCTCGAGCTTTTCGCTCATACGCTGCAACTAGATGATGACGAACTATTCATCGCAAGGCAGATACTGAAGGAAATCAAAGATCGCCTCAGTTTCATGAGCAATGTTGGCCTGACGTACTTAGAGCTTTCACGTGCCGCTAATACACTCTCTGGTGGCGAAGCTCAGCGTATTCGTCTGGCTACACAAATCGGCTCGGGGTTGCAAGGTGTACTATATGTACTCGATGAGCCATCGATTGGCCTGCATCAGCGCGACAACGATCGTTTGATTGCGACATTGAAACGTCTACGTGATCTTGGCAACACAGTACTTGTTGTCGAGCATGACGAAGATACGATTCGCCATGCTGATTATCTACTCGATATCGGTCCGGCTGCTGGTGTGCACGGGGGTCAGGTCGTTGCCGAAGGCACTCCGGATGAAGTCGCCAAAAATGACAAGAGCCTGACTGGGAAATTCCTCTCGGGCAAAGAAAAGATTGATACGCCAAAAAAACGTCGTAAGCTTGAAGCCGGTCGTCAACTAACTATCGAAGGAGCACGGGAGAACAACCTAAAGAATATCACGGTGAATTTTCCGCTTGGCGTTATGGCAGTCGTTTCAGGTGTGTCTGGTAGCGGCAAATCGACCCTTGTCAATGATATCTTGGCCAAAGAACTTTCCGCTCGTCTACACCGCGCCCAAGAAGTTCCAGGCAAACATGACAGTATTGAGGGTATCAAGCAGCTTGACAAAGCGATCATTATTGACCAGTCGGCAATTGGTCGTACACCACGGTCAAATCCAGCTACGTATACAGGTGTCTTCACGCCGATCCGTGAGCTTTTTGCTGGTACGCCAGAGGCAAATATTCGCGGCTACAAAGCTGGTCGGTTTAGCTTCAATGTCAAAGGTGGTCGCTGTGAAAACTGTCAGGGCGACGGCGTCATCAAGATTGAGATGCATTTTTTGCCCGACGTCTACGTGACATGTGATGAATGCAAAGGCAAGCGTTACAATCGTGAAGCACTGGAGATCAAATACAAGGACAAGGCAATTTCTGATGTGCTTGAGATGACAGTCGAACAAGCCGCGAAGTTTTTCGAAAACGTTCCGAGTATTGCGCGCAAGCTCGATACACTTGTCGACGTTGGGTTGGGCTATATCAAGCTTGGTCAGCCGGCCACGACATTTTCTGGCGGCGAAGCCCAGCGCATCAAACTTGCTTCTGAATTGTCGCGGCGCAGTACGGGTAAGACGATGTATATTCTCGATGAACCAACCACAGGTCTGCACAGCGCGGACGTCAAGCGCCTGCTCGGTATCTTGCAGCAACTGGTTGAGGGGGGCAATAGTATGGTGATCATCGAGCACAATCTTGACGTCATCAAATCTGCTGACTGGGTAATCGACATGGGTCCTGAGGGCGGTGCCGGCGGTGGCCAGGTGGTCGCCGAGGGGACACCGGAAGAGATTATAAGAAATGATCATTCGTTTACTGGCAAATATCTAAAGACTCTCTTAGTATAGAGTATTCTCTCGCCAGATTAGCCCTTGCCAAAACAGGGGGG
>CAYOVH010000005.1:0-55097 GCA_964407405.1 uncultured Candidatus Saccharibacteria bacterium
TCGTGATTGTTGTTATTGCTGTTTTGGCTGCTGTATCTATAGTTGCGTACAACGGTATTCAGCAACGGGCAAATAATACAGCTCGAATAACCAATGCTAGCTATGCCATTAAGTTGATCTCGTCCTATATAGCGGCCTACGGTGCATTCCCTTCTACCACAAATAGCAGCTGCATAGGTAATGGATTCGCTGATAATAACACAAAATGTTGGGGCATAGACAGCGGTACACCGGCAAATCGAAGCGTCGCCCTAAATGATACTGAACTTGTAAAGATGGGATCGCTTCCAAACAATACAACTCCGCCAGTGCAGGCAGCCGACTGGAAGGGGCTCGGTCCAGTGTATATCTATGTTGCAGCTTATACCGTCGATGGCGTTTCGAATCCATTATTGGTTCTTTATTTTCTTGATGGAGTCAATCAAGATTGTGGCCTCAGTTCAGTCGTAAGAGCGACTGCTACAAACACTTTTGCTACGGTGACGTCTTCACCAAAGAACTCAGGTAGTTCCGGTAGTGCAACAGTGTGCTTTATAGCTATTCCTGGCCCATAGCCTAACGGAGAATATGAGCACGTAGTATACTGGGTAAGTATTATGGTAAGCAAACGTACAGCTATGTTTGGTGCAGTTGGTGGCATGATCATTGGTGGAGTTGTCCCCTTTTTGTGGGGCGATTACAATTCATTTGATTTTACGAATGTCCTGACAACGACGATCGGCGGATTTTTGGGTATTTGGCTGGCAGTATGGCTCGGCAAACGTTTTGATTTTTAGATGAAGTACATTGTTGCAGTCTCTGGCGGTATCGACTCGGTGGTACTGCTCGACATGCTCTCTCGCGAAGAAAAGCACAATCTTGTAGTTGCCCATTTTGATCACGGCATCCGGCCTGAGTCTGATGCTGATGCCAGATTTGTTTGGGCTTTGGCGCAAAAATACCATCTGCCATTTGAGGTTCGTCGTGAGACTTTGGGTAAAGACGCTTCAGAAGCAACTGCTCGCGAACGACGATATGCATTCTTGCGCGATATCGCAAAAAAATACGACGCCAAGATCGTGACAGCCCATCACCAAGACGACGTGATCGAGACGATCGCTATCAATCTCACACGCGGTACTGGCTGGCGTGGTTTGGCCGTGTTTTCGTCTGAAGAGATCGTCCGCCCGTTGCTTACAAAGACAAAGCACGAACTTCGTGAGTACGCGCTCTCGCACAGGCTGGAATGGGTTGAAGATGAGACGAATCAAAGCGACAATTATTTGCGCAATCGCGTACGCCGGCAACTGCACAGAATGCTTTCGGATGAAGCAAGAAAAGCTCTGGTAAGCCTGCGGCAAGAGCAGTGTTTATTGGGTCCCAAGATAAAGCAGGAGGTGATGACGCTACCAGCCGACATGCGACGCTCGCGGTATTTTTTTATGATGATCCCGGAAATCGTCGCGATGGAGCTGCTAGAAGTCGAAACGGGAGGGCGGTTGACGCGACCGCAACTTGCTAGACTGCTTCTGGCCATCAAGGCTGCGGGAGCTCACACAAAACTTGAGCCGGGAGGCGGTCTGCAAGTGGAGTTTTCTATCAGGGAATTTACTATGAAACACCTCGTGGAACTGATACAATAGAGAAAGTTAATCGATACTTTCACTATAGCGAGAGATACCCATGAGAGGAGAAACTGTCTAGTTATGCCAAGCACCCCGAAACCACCAAAGAAATCGATGAGTAATGCCATTCGATTGACTATTTTTTGGATTATTATGGTGGCGATCGTCGCGGCCGCTTTTGCATTTGGATCGCCAGCGGCAAAATTGGAAAGTATGCCAATTTCAGAGGTCATCAAGCAAGCGAATGATGGGGAGCTGAGTAAGGTCCAGGGTCGTGGCGATGATCTGACGATTACCGTCAAGGGCCAGGATAAGCCGACCAAGAAGTCATATATCCAGGGAGGTGTCAGTGCTCTTTTGTCTAAAGATACATTGAATGACAAGGGCAAGAGTATTTTGAGTGATAGTGCACCGAGTCAGACTAGCTCAACTCTTTGGAATATTGCGATTATCATTGTACCGGTGCTGCTGATCGGCGCGCTCTTTATGTTTATGATGCGTCAAGCGCAAGGTCAGAACAACCAAGCACTTGGGTTTGGCAAGTCAAAGGCCAAGCTTTACGGTCTGGATAAAGAGAAGGTCGTATTTAAAGACATAGCTGGTAATGATTCGGCCAAGCAGGATCTGGAAGAAGTTGTCGATTTTCTCAAGCATCCAAAGAAATATCAGCAGCTTGGTGCCAAGATTCCAAAAGGCGTCTTGCTGGTTGGTAATCCAGGAACGGGTAAAACAATGCTGGCGCGAGCTGTCGCGGGTGAAGCGAACGTACCGTTCTTTTCGATATCTGGATCGGAGTTTGTTGAAATGTTTGTCGGTGTCGGTGCATCCCGCGTACGTGATCTCTTTGCAAAAGCCAAGAAAAATGCACCAGCAATCATCTTTATTGATGAGATTGATGCCGTTGGTCGCAAGCGCGGCTCTGGTATGGGCGGCGGTCATGACGAGCGTGAGCAGACGCTCAATCAAATCTTGGTAGAGATGGACGGCTTTGAGACAGGGACAAATGTGATCGTACTGGCGGCGACCAACCGTGCAGACGTACTCGACCCTGCCCTCCTTCGTCCGGGTCGGTTTGACCGTCGGACAAATATCATGTTGCCGGAGCGCAAGGATCGCGAAGCGATTCTAAAGGTTCATTTCAAAAACAAGCCTACTGACGACACAGTTGATCTCGACAAGCTTGCCGCAAAGACTGCAGGCTCATCAGGGGCGGACCTTGCAAATATTGCCAATGAGGCTGCCATTATTGCTGCACGCCGCAATTCAAAAACGATTGCTGGTGTTGATGTGACCGAAGCATTTGAGAAAGTAGCAATCGGTCCAGAGCGAAAAGCCAAGGTTATGAGTGACAAGGAGAAGCAGCTGACCGCCTATCACGAAGCGGGACACGCAGTCGTCGGCCATGTGTTGCCAGACTCTGATCCAGTGCACAAAGTGACGATTATTCCACGCGGAGGTACGGGTGGCGTGACGTGGTTCTTGCCGCCAGAAGACAAAAGTTATACCAATGTATATGAATTCAAAGATATTCTAGCTCGTGCTATGGGCGGTCGTGTTGCTGAAAAACTTATCTATGGTGCCGATGGCATCACAACGGGCGCTGGGTCGGATCTTCGCAAGGCAACCGAAATTGCTCGAGATATGATCATTGAGCAGGGTATGGGTACCAAATTGCGCGACCAGGTTTTCCATGAAGACAACGGCGGTATGGTGTTTGACAAGATTACGCACGATCGTCCATATAGTGATGATACGGCTAAGGAAATCGACGAAGAAGTTGAAAAACTCATCAAGGAAGCCGCTCGTCGTGCCCAAGTTGTCTTGGAAAGCAACCGTCCAAGTCTTGACGCACTAGCAGCAGCTCTACTTAAAGAAGAAACGCTCGAAGAAAACGAAGTCAACAAAATTCTAAAAGACGCGAAGCTACCAAAAGAGGTCATGCTTCACGCGGCGTAGGCGACTATGGGGCGAGTACAAAGCGTCGTCGCAAAAGCTAACCAAAAACTAACTGTTCAACTTGCGGCAGCACTGTTGGCTGGGTCGACGTTTATCTCAAGTCTTCTCGGCATTTACCGCGATCGTATTCTGAACGGACTCTATTTGCCGACGCATACCAGTCCGGGGTATTCAGTTGGTATTGATGCATATACGGTAGCTTTTACGATTCCTGACTTTATGTTCTTTGTACTGGTGTCAGGCGCGCTCAGTGTGACATTTATTCCGGTGTTCAATCAGCGCTTGCTCAACGGCAACAAAAAATCGGCTTGGGAACTTTCGACAAGTTTAATTAATCTCATGGCGGTGGCTACTTTGGTCGCGTCGGTGCTGATTATTATTTTTGCCGATCCTCTAGTCAAACATGTGGTTGGGCCCGGGCTTGACGAGCGAGGCTACGTACTTGCCGTAAGTATGATGCGAGTGATTGCGATCAATCCTTTTCTCTTCGCAATTTCGGCGGTAATTGCGAGCGTACAGCAGGCCGTAGGACGTTTTACATTCTATACACTTGCTCCAATGATTTACAATGTCGGTATCATTATCGGTGCACTCTTTTTTACAAATGGGATTACGATCTTTGGATGGCACGTTTTTGACGGCGGTATCATGGGAGTAGCGCTCGGTGTCGTGCTCGGCTCACTCATGCAGTTGATCGTGAGCTCAATCGGACTGATCGGACTCGGGTTTGATTATCGATTCAAGATTTACTGGCGAAATAAAGGATTTCGCAGAGTTCTCCAACTCTTGCCGCCGCGCTCGCTCGATCAAGGTATGGATTATTTCAACGGTATTGTCGAAATGAATCTTGCATCAAGAATGGCTAGCGGAACAGTCCGTGCGTATCAGCAAGCTTCATCACTAAGTATGATGCCAATCAATCTTATTGGCGTGGCCATCTCGACAGCAGCGTTTCCAAAGATGACCGAACGGCTCAGTCAGGGGAGGCCGGACCTTTATCGCAGTGAGCTACGTTCAGTGCTACGAGTGATCATCTGGCTGGCCCTACCAGTTGCAATAGTGACATTCTTTACGCGCGGCTATGTGGTGAGTTTCATTGCACCAACGGGAACGGTAAACTATCTTATGGCTGGCTTGCTAGGTGCGTTGACTATTGCGATACTTTTCCGATCGATTTACTATATCGCAGCGCGGAGTTTTTATGCCCATCAGGACACGAGAACACCACTTTATGTATCGTTCTTTTCGATTGGTCTCAATATTGCTCTCGCTGTATGGTTTACTCGCTCTCTCGCGATGGGGGCGTATGGGCTCGCATGGGCGCAATCAATTGTGGCAATGGTTGAAGTAGTCCTGCTCTTTACCATCATGGCAAGACGCACGCCAGGCTTGTTTGGATTGCAGTTTTGGGGTGCTGTCGGCCGTATGGGGAGTGCGACCGGGTTTATGGCAATAGTGAGCTATATTATGGTGCTACTATTACCACTTCAGGCAACTGACCAGAGTATCATTACGACCTTTCCAAAATTTTGTGTCATTGCTTTTGTGAGTCTTGCTACGTACGTCTTCTTTAGCAAGCTATTGCAGCTCGATGAAGCAACGCCAGTGATTGCTATGGTCAAGCGACTGCTCTTTAGTCGCGTGTTTGTGCGGGGCAGGAAGTAGCCGTGAGCACTCGCCCTATTCGAAATTTTTGTATCATCGCTCATATTGATCATGGCAAGAGTACATTGGCCGATCGAATGATGGAACTGACCGGTACGGTTCAGAAGCGTGATATGAAAAGCCAATTACTTGATAGTATGGAGCTGGAGCGCGAAAAGGGTATCACTATCAAGCTTGCACCTGTACGCATGAAGTACACGCCACCTACAGATGGCGAAGCAGCGAGTCCCTCCTACGATTTGAATCTAATTGACACTCCTGGTCATGTCGATTTTAGCTATGAGGTATCGCGTTCGCTCGAAGCATGCGAGGGTGCTGTACTGGTAGTTGATGCTAGTCAGGGGATCCAGGCGCAGACGCTAGCTAATGTGTATCTCGCTATGGAGTCTGGTCTTGAAATCATACCAGTGCTCAATAAGGTCGACTTACCAGCCGCAGATGTGCCGAGAGTTTCAAAAGAAGTCATCAATCTTCTAGGCTGTAAAGACGAAGATATCATCAAGATCAGCGCTAAGACAGGTCAGAACGTCGATCAGGTGCTGGGCGCAATTGTCGAGCGCATCCCTGCCCCGCGCGGTGATGCTGGCAGTCCAACCCGAGCATTGATATTTGATAGTTATTATGATGATTATCGCGGGGTAATTCTCTACATCCGTGTCGTCGACGGTGCGATAAAAAAAAGCGACACGATAGAAATGTTGGCCACAAGAAAGGATGGCATAGCGCTGGAAGTTGGTGCGCTTTCACCAGCCATGGCAGCCGAAAGTGAAATTGCGACCGGTGAGATCGGCTACATCGTTACCAATCTCAAGACCACTCGTGATGCTCGGGTGGGTGATACGATCACCGTCGCCAGGGCTCATGCCGAGGAGCCGCTAGCAGGGTACAAGCATGTCAAGCCGTTTGTCTATGCCGGCTTCTTCCCAGTATCAAATGAAGATTACAATGATCTGAAAGATGCCATCGAAAAACTAAGCCTCAGCGACTCGGCATTGCAATTTGAGCCAGAAAATTCACCAGTTTTAGGATTTGGTGTACGCATTGGATTCCTCGGCTTGCTACATATGGATATCGTCCGCGAGCGCCTGGAGCGCGAGTATGACCTCGATCTGGTGGTGACAAATCCATCAACGGATTATCAGATTACCACCACTACGAGTGAAGAGATCGATATCAAATCAGCTGCTGAAATGCCGGATGTCACCAAGATTGCCGAGATACGCGAGCCATGGATTAATGGTGAGATTGTTGTTCCAGAACAATTCATCGGTAGCGTCATCCAGCTCATTGTTGCAAAGCGCGGCCGGCAAAAGAATCTATCGTATATTGATGAACGCGCATTGATTTCATTTGAGGCTCCACTGGCAAATCTTCTGACAGATTTTTATGACCAGCTCAAGTCTGTTACGTCCGGCTACGGCTCATTCAACTATGAATTGGCTGGATACCGGGCCGAAGATCTTGTCCGTGTTGATTTTTATGTTTCAGGTGAAATGGTCGATGCACTTTCTGTGATGTGTCATCGCTCTGAGTCTCAATCGTTGGGTCGTGATATCGTCAAGAGACTGAAAGAAGTAGTACCGCGCCAAAGCTTTCAGGTGAGCTTGCAGGCGGCAATAGGTGGCAAATTTATCGCTCGTGAAGACATTTCGGCATATCGAAAAGACGTCACTGGTTATCTGTATGGCGGTGATGTTTCGCGCAAGAAAAAACTTCTCGCCAAGCAAGCCAAAGGCAAAAAACGCATGAAGCGTTTTGGCAAGGTTGATATTCCCTCTGAAGCATTTACAGTGATGCTAAAGCGCGACTAGTCTAAGGTGAGAGCGGCACAAACCAAATAGCGATTTGATGCAAAATATGGAATGTTGACTGACCAAATCCGGGCCAAAACCATTCTGTGTTGCCAGCTGCAAGGTAGGTGCCGATACCGCCGCCGCATAGTGCAATAATGAATAGGCAAACCGTGACTATCGTTGGTGCATATGTTTTTGGTCGGAATCGTATTTCACCAAGCGCTTCGATAGCCATCCATCCAAGTAGAGGAAATATTGGTACAAGATAGCGTCCATTCAACGCTACTGCCTGTCCGGTTGACCGATAGTCTCCGTATACTTGAATGACGAGTGCAAGGACATAGAGTAGCGATGCCGCCAAGGTCGCTATAAATACGGGCGATCGCTTGCGGAGTAGTACGGGCAGCGTTCCAATAAAGGCAATCGCTGAGGTGATAAACACAGCTCCATACACGATAGGCGGAACTATCGCCGGATCTTGTGTCTGATAGTTGAGAGTCGGTCCGGCTAATGTAAAGAACAGCCGGTAAAACATACCGGGTATCCAGTGAGTGGTCATGTATGAAACGATGTTGAGCGGAGAAAAGTTGTCATCCATGGTCGTGCGATTTGTCACGTCACGGGCATAGACGCCATAGTTCATACAATCATTTTGTGAAAACACCTGGTCGCATTTTGGCGAAATAGCGTGGTACTCGACGACATTGATGATGTACCGAGCATTGAGCAGTGCTGCAACAGTAAGCACGATTAGCGAAACGGTCAGAAGCAATTTGTCTTTATCGATAATGACCTTGCTCTTGGTCCGTAAGAAAACGATTCCTATGACGACCACAAGCCCTACGGCAATTGGTAAAAATGCGTACTTTGTGGCCGTTCCAAGCAATAATATGGCCGCGAACCACGCGATCTGGCCTAGGGAGATTTGCTTTTTTCGTAGTGCTTTCACCAGGTTTATTGTCAGCAAGAATGACGCTGCGATCAGGAGCATGAAGAGGTTGTCATAATTGACCTGCCCGGCTATTAGCGGAGAAATTGGTAGCAAACACGTGAGTGCTATAATGGTGTGGCGCGCAAATGCCGATACTTTTAGTTGTTTGAGTCCGTGCGCAAATAGTGCGAGACTGGCGATGAACATGCCGATACCAAGTAGTCGGAGCAAAATGATGCTGGCTGTTTCGGGCAGGTGCAGAACGTTTTGGAATAATCGCCACGGAAAACTCATCAGATAGTGAAACAAATACGAAGGATCGGCCGGAACCGCGCCAAACCTAGCCAGCGCAGGATTATTTGGCAGAGCAGGAAACCATACTTGCGAGTAGGCTTTGATCAGTCCGACATGCGTATCTTCGTCAAAAGCCATTGGGTAGAGACTGGCAAAGGCCACCCATGCGGACAGTAAGCCAAATACTCCAAGTGCCCAATACAAAAATGTTCGTGAAGCAATGACAGCGTATAGACGCCTATTGAGTTTGGCAGCGAAAGAACTCATTACTTTTTAGTATAACATTGGACGCTGATCGACACTTCAGTAGGGAGGCCATGATACAATATTGCATATGCAGAAAAAGAAAATTATCACTATTGCCGGCCGGCCAGGTAGTGGAAAATCAACCACAGCAAAACTAGTAGCCAAGATGCTCGGTTATAAGCATTTTTCATCTGGTGATCTGTTCCGTGCAATTGCAAGAGAGTATGACCATGATGTTTTGACGGCAAATGTTGCCGCTGAAAAGGATGCTACGATCGATCATCTCGTGGACCAGCGCCTTCGGAACATTGGCAAGCAGGATAGTGAGAAAGTGATTGATTCCAGGACCGCGTGGCATTGGATTCCTCAGTCCTACAAAATATACCTTGACCTTGATTTTGAAACGGCTGCCAAGCGGATATTGGCTTCGATGGATGCTGGGCGTATCAAAGCGGAGCATATTCCAGAGGATCCTTCTGAATACGCCAATCTTTTAGCAACCCGATTTGCGAGCGAGAATAGACGGTACGATATGCTCTACAAGATCGACCCGTCTGACAGGTCCAACTATGATATCATCATTGATACAGCGACTAATGCCCCAGAGGTGATCGCTTCTCAAATCGTAGATGCCTATACTCAGTGGTTGGCAGATTAGCACTCATTGACGCCGAGTGCCAGTCTACGGTATAATTACCATATGACTGAGCGCCAGGTGGCAATCCTTACTAGTATTATCGAACAATATGCCGAAGTAGCTTCGCCAGTCGGTAGTGTCACATTGGCAAAGCTTTTTAATGTCTCATCGGCAACCGTTCGTTCAGAAATGGCAAAGCTTGAAGAGCTTGGGCTGATCGCACAGCCGCACACTAGCGCTGGACGTATTCCGACTGACAAAGGCTATCGCTTCTATGTCAATCTGCTCACTCAGCAGCAAACTGACGAATTGCCGCAGCTTGATCGTTCTACCAGGGCTATTGAAGCCCGTGTTTCAGGTGCCGGCCAGCGTGCTGACCGTGCAATTCGTAGCGCTGTTGATAGCTTAGTTGATCTGACGCAAAATCTTGGCTTGGCAACAATCGGGGACGAGCTCTATCTAAGCGGTATGGGAAATCTTTTCTCTCATCCGGAATTCTTAGGCGGTGCAAATGCGCAGAGTGTTGCCCGCCTACTCGACAATCTTGAGCCATGGCTGCGCGAAGCCGCGCCAAACGAACCACTCAATGTCTTCATCGGTACTGAGAATCCGATCGGCAAAACATCAGGCGCGACGTTGATCATTAGTAAGTTCCGTTCACCATTTAGTGATAGTAGCTACATCGGTGTGCTCGGTCCGACGCGTCAGAGCTACGCACGTGTTATGCGGCTTGTCAATCAAACAGGTAAGATGCTCGAGGAGATACTCTAGTGGCAGATTGGCTTGGACATATTATGAGCAACTGGCCGACATGGCTAATCGCCGTTGCGATTATCCTATTTATCATCGTAGCGGGTGCCTTGGTATTTTATTGGAGCTTGGCCGAAGGGATGCAGCTGCCGTGGGGCAAAGGAAATATACTGACATTACGAAAGACAAAGCATGGCAAAAAGTAAAACACGAAATACGTTTATAAAGATTGTCATTACGTCGATCATCGGTGCTATCATTACATGGATCACTGAAATGGCGTGGGAGAGCGACAAGAAGGAGAAGAGGCATGGCAAAAAGTAAAAAACAGCAAGAATTAGAACAGCAGATCGGTGAGCTGACGCAAGACTTGCAGCGTACCCGTGCTGATTTTGAGAATTATCGCAAGCGTGTCGAGATGGAGAAAGCTCAGGCTCGCGAGTCTGGTCAGGCCGGTACGGTTTTGAAGCTCTTGCCTACTATCGACAATATCGAGCGTGCAATTGGCCACGCACCACAGGACATCAAAGACCATGTGTGGGTCCAAGGTATCATCAATCTCACTAAGCAGCTCGATAAGTCACTTGAGAGTCTCAGCGTCAAGCGTATAGAGTCTGTGCCCGGTACGCTATTTGATCCAGAGCTGCACGAAGCGATCCAGTTTGATGAAGACGCAGAAGGCGAAAACGAAATTATCGCTGAAGAGCTACAGGCTGGCTATCTGCTAAATGACACTCCAATTCGCCATGCAATGGTAAAAGTTACCCGTAAATAGACAAGCCGCTTGACACCAGGGGGGGGGGTGCACTCTATACTATTCTCCATGAAGAAAACCACAAGTGGATTCACAATTGTTGAACTCCTGATCGTTATAGTAGTCGTTGCCGTGCTTGCAGCTATCTCTGTGGTTGCATACAACGGTATCCAGCAGAGAGCACGAGATACCAAGCGTCAGCAAGATGTTGCCCAGATTGCCAAACTTCTGCAGATATACGCATCAAATACGAGTAGTCCAATGTGGGATGGGAGCGGGTGTGGGGCTTCTGGCAATGGGCAGGGCTGGTTCAATTACCAAGACGGTGCGCCACTCAGCTATCCCAAGTCGATGATGCAGTGCTTAATTGATGCCGGTGTGACCTCCAGTGTGATACGAGATGATTCTATCTCTTGTGAAGGCACGTCTTGCCGGGCGTATATGAAGTACACCTGTACGCAGAGCGGGCAGACCGTAACGTATATCTTTACCAATCTTGAGACAGGCACACATAATGGCACTGAAGCAAACGGGACATGTTACCCCGCTCTAAGTACCCTGTATGGTATGAATTATTTTGTCAAAATAATCGAATCTTAAAAGCTTTCGATAAATGTTAGCAAAGGTATGACAAAGATAAATATGTGCTGATCGTACTTTGTATATAAAGACCTGTAGTTCTGTAGTTTCTTGAACTGCTGCTTATAATTGGCAGCATCACTATTTTGCGAAATAGTAGTTAGCACTCTTGACATGAGAGTGCTAACTTGTGTACACTAGAGATAGTTTTGGCACTGTCCTGCGAGGAGTGCCAAGATGAAATCAAGATATTTCAAACATTCTAATGAACAAATAGGAGGAAATTTATGGGTAAAATCATCGGAATCGACCTTGGTACAACCAACTCAGCTTTTGCATATATGATTGCGGGTAAGCCAGAGGTCATTGCCAATGCTGAAGGCAATCGTACTACGCCAAGTGTCGTAGCAATCAACAAAAAAGGCGAGCGTCTCGTCGGTCAAGTGGCTCAGCGCCAGCGTGTGACCAATGCCAAAGATACTATCTATGGCGTAAAGCGCTTGATCGGACGTAAACCATCTGATGCAGAAGTCAAAAAAGACGAAGATATTATGCCATACAAGATAGTTGAGAAAAATGGCGGCGTGGCAGTTGTGATGGGCGACAAAGATTATACGCCAGAAGAAGTCTCAGCAATGATCCTCTCAAAGATCAAGGCAGACGCTGAGGCATTTCTTGGCGAGCCTGTCACCGAAGCGGTCATTACGGTCCCTGCTTACTTTGACGACTCACAGCGCCAGGCGACCAAAGATGCCGGCAAGATCGCGGGACTCGAGGTCAAGCGCATTATCAACGAGCCGACAGCTGCGGCATTAGCCTATGGTCTTGAGAACAAAAAAGACGAAAAAATTGCCGTCTTTGACCTTGGTGGCGGTACATTTGACGTTTCTATCCTCGAACTCGGCGATGGTGTCTTTGAAGTTCGCTCGACCAATGGTGATACGCACCTCGGCGGCGAAGACTTTGACAATCGTATTGTCAATCACTTCCTCGACGTTTTCCAGAAAGAAGCAGGTGTCGATCTCAAGAACGACAAAGCAGCCATGCAGCGTCTCAAGGACGAAGCCGAAAAAGCCAAGAAAGAGCTCTCGAGCACTTCTGAATACGAAGTCAATCTGCCATTTATCACCGCTGATGCCGATGGTCCAAAGCACTTCGAGTACAAGCTCACCAAATCAAAGCTTGAGGAGCTTGTCAAAGATCTGATCGACCGCTTGGCCGAGCCTGTCGAAAAGGCGCTGCACGATGCCGATGTGAAGCCTGGTGATATCGATGAAATCGTGCTCGTTGGCGGTATGACTCGTATGCCGAGCGTAGTCGAGAAAGTAAAATCAATCTTTGGCAAAGACCCGCTCAAGGGCGTCAATCCAGACGAAGTCGTGGCTGTGGGTGCGGCAATCCAGGGCGGCGTATTGCAGGGTGATGTAAAGGATGTATTGCTGCTTGATGTGACGCCTCTGACGCTCGGTATTGAGACAGCTGGCGGTGTGCGCACACCGATGATTGATCGCAATACGACTGTTCCGACCAGCAAGAGCCAGGTATTTTCGACCTATGCAGACAATCAGCCGCAAGTGGAGATCCACGTCCTCCAAGGTGAACGTGAAATGGCAAATGACAACAAGTCGCTCGGTACATTCGTGCTTGATGGTATCGCACCAGCACCTCGTGGTGTACCGCAGATTGAAGTTACCTTCAATATCGATGCCAATGGCATCCTCAATGTTTTCGCCAAGGACAAGGGGACTGGTAAAGAACAGTCAATCACGATCCAGGATTCTGGCAATATGAGCAAAGAAGATATCGAAAAGGCGCAAAAAGAGGCCGAAATGCATGCTGACGAGGATAAGAAAAAGCGTGAAGCAGTCGATGTCCGCAACCAACTCGAAAATGCGATCTATCAGGCAAAGAAACTGCCGGATGAGCATAAAGACAAGATTTCTGATGATGACAAAAAAGTGATCGAAAAAGCTGTCGAAGACGCCGAAAAAGTCCAAAAGGACGACAAAGCCGACAAAGACGCGCTCGAAGCAGCGGTAAAAGCCCTCAACGACGCGGTCATGCCGATCGGAGCTAAGCTCTACGAAGCTGCCAGCAAGGAAGAAGCACCTGCTTCCGAAGACGGCGACAAAAAGTCCGACAAAGACGAACCAGTCGAAGGTGAAGTTGTCGACGATAAAAAAGACGAGAAGTAGTCTCGCGGCCTAAAGTCCTAAAATATGGCGAGCCCCGCACCGAACTGAATCGGTGCGGGGCTTTGTTGTTCACGTTAGACGGCCACGAACTCTCCCGTCACCTGGCCGCCCTCCAGTACGTAGAACTGGCCACGGACATCTTGGCCGGCGAAGGTGCCTTCGAAGGTGAAGTGGCTTAGCTGCTTGTAGTGTCCGCGGATCCAGTCGCCGTTGATGCGGGTCAGCACCAGCTTGCGTCGGAAGAGCTCCTCGGATGCCTTGGTGCGGAGAATTGCCATGACGGCAAGTGGCATTATGGGCTCGGGCAGACGCATGAAGTAGAACAGCTTGCCGCTGGTCACTCGTGCGGACATGATCTCGATCTTGTCGACCGGAACGTGAACGAAAAGTGCGGTGGAGGACATGGCGTCCATCCTTTCTACGAAAGCCGATCGGGACTATCCCAACCTCGGCAAACAGTTGTCATTCGATCAGTCTTCCGATCGACCACCTTGCATACACAAGGAATTCTCCGTAATGAGGGATTACATATATTATAGCAAATAAGTACAAATTAGTCAAATAAATACTATACATTGCTTGACTGATTCTACGAGGCCTCTATGTACATATTGCTGGTCCTGCCCCGAGATCAGGATCAATATACGGGTTCAAGCTGGGCTAGGTCGATATACAGGGCAGCCCACACCATGCCGGGATCACCGCGATAAATTGGCGCATAGTACCAGCTGCCATCACGGTTGAGCATTTCAGGAAATGTTTTATGCTGCTCGATCATACCTTTGGCAAATCGTTCACGTTGATGTTCAAATTCTGGCCGACTGAAGCGCCGCAGTGAATGCAGATAAAACAGCCCATGCCAGCTCCACAATGAATTGCCTTCATACTCGGGTGTAAACGGAGCAGTCATCCACCAGTGGTATTTAAATACGCTGGATTGCTTGGTGTAGATCATCGGGAAAGGCTGATCGTACTCATTGTCGGTGATATAGTCAAATGTCGCGCCAGCCAGTGCTTCATCCTCGATCAATCCTAGAAAGAAAGGAAAGAGTGCGCATTCTGCACTGAAAGCATCGGTTGTCCGGTCCGCATTGAAGTACTGCCCATTCCAGTAGCGCGTGATGAGTTCTTCCTGGTATTTTTGGATTTTGAATGGAAAGCCGTTGAGGCCTAGCTGTTCGACGCACCAGGCCATTCGCCCAACTAGTGTCACTGCGTAGGCACTTCGGTCGTATATGACCGCGTCACGCTGCTCGGCGAATTTGATGGGTCGCACATGTCCGGTCGTATCGAGGTATTTTCTGCAGTATTTTTGGAGCTGCTTCTCTATGAATTTTCGTTCGGCTTTGTTCAATTTGTATCTAGACACTACCAGGCAATGCAGCAGCCAGGGCATAGTATCGACAGCGTGCATCGGTGCATTGAAGCACCCGCCATATTTGTCGACACAAGTGGTAATCGTGGCCGATCGTCGATACTGCGCGAGCACCCATTTGAGCGTATGGAGCACACGTTCTCTTTGACCAGTACGAACGAGGGATTCCGCCACAGTGCCAAAGTCGCGCATCCAAAAGAAGTCAAAATGGCCCAAGCTGGTCTTGTAAAAATCCCCGGTCCATAGCTTTGCAACGATTTGGGTACAGATTTCCTCAGCATTGCCATCAAAGCGTTCAATCTTGCCAAAGTACCGGCCGTAAAGCTCACGCCACTCAGCTCGCAGTGTGCCAAACACGCGACCGCCTATACGCATCATGAATTGACTCGGAGTGATCATTTATTATAGAGTATACAGCATTTATATAAATCTGCTTGTGCTTTAGGTGACTCCGCGCTACGATGGTAGGTACTATGGATCTACAAAAAGAACTTGAAAAAGTATTTAGAGGTGAGCTAAAAACAGATGAAGAATCACGTCAGTTTTATAGCCACGATGCGAGTTTGTTTGAGTTAAAGCCGGAGATCATAGGATTTCCAAAAGACGCCGATGACATCAAGTCACTCGTCAAATTTGTTACTGATAACAAAAAAGACAATCCCGATCTCTCTATCACACCGCGCAGTCGCGGCACCGATATGGGCGGTGGTGCGATCGGTCAGTCAATTGTGATCGATATCTCCACACATATGAACCAGCTACTCGATGTGAGCGCTACTGCGGCGCACGTACAGCCGGGCATGATGTACAAAGATTTTGATGTTGAAACGCTCAAGCACGGGGCTATCCTGCCCAGCTATCCTGCCAGTCGAGACTTGGCCAGTGTCGGTGGGATGGTAGCAAATAATTCTGGTGGCGAGAAATCACTCCAGTTTGGCAAGACTGATCAATATGTCGAGGAGCTTAAAGTCGTCCTTGCTGACGGCAACGAATATACAGTCACGCCACTCAAAAAAGACGCATTGGTACAAAAGATGAGCCAGGGTGATTTCGAAGGCGAGCTTTACAAAAAGACCTTTGAGCTGCTCGAGAAGCATTATGATGAAATCCAAGCTGCTCGGCCGCGCGTGACAAAAGACTCGACAGGGTATCATCTGTGGAGTGTCTGGGATCGTGAGACTGGTATTTTTGATCTGACGAAGCTATTTGTCGGCTCGCAGGGTACGCTTGGCATCGTGACGGATATCAAATTTAAGCTAGTTCCCAAACCGACCCATGCTGGTACACTCGTGTGTTTTATGCGCGATATCGACAATCTCGGAGAGGTGATCCCGGCAATTCTTGAGAAAAAGCCAGCAACATTTGAATGTTTTGATGACGCTACGCTGTGGCTTTCGTTCAAGTTCATTTTCCAATTCCTACCGCGGCTCGGTCTCTGGGAGTGGATGAAGATGTGCATCGGCTTGATTCCAGACGGCTTAGCGTTGGGGCTTGGCGTTCCAAAGATGATTCTCCTAGTTGAATTTACTGGGAATACTCAAGAAGAGGTCAATGCCAAAGTTCACAATGCTCATCTCAGTCTCAAGAAGTTCCACAACATTACCTATATGGAAGAAGACCCGACAGTCGAGAAGTCACGTAAGTTTTGGCTGATGCGTCGAGAGAGCTTCAACTTGCTCAGAAGTAAGGTAAAAGACAAGCATACGGCACCATTTATCGACGATTTTGTTGTCCCTCCAGAAAATCTGACAGCCTTTTTACCTGAGCTTCGCGTTATCATCAAAAAATACAATTTGTTTGCTACGATCGCCGGGCATCTTGGCGATGGAAACTTCCATGTCATCCCACTTATGAAGTTTGACGATCCAAAAGAGAAGGCAAAGCTCCTCCCTGCTCAAGCTGAAGTCAATGAGCTCGTCCTCAAACACGGCGGTTCGATCTCTGGCGAGCATAATGACGGTATGGTCCGCGGATTTTGGCTCGAGCGCATGTACGGCCCGGAAGTATTCGGGTATATGAAAGACATCAAGCAGCTCTATGATCCAGCTAATATCTTTAACCCGCACAAGAAGACCGACGCCACTGAAGAGTTCAGTTTTGGTCACGTCCGCGAAAATTTCTAGATTATTAGGTTTATAGTTTCAATTCTATCGTACTTGCGGTGTTGTCGTACTATAGCTAGCACTCTTGCATTTCGAGTGCTAGTTTTCTATACTAAGAACAGATGTCAAAAAGAGATTACTATGAAGTATTGGGCGTTTCAAAAGGCGCCAGCGATGATGAGATAAAGAAGGCCTTTCGCAAGGCGGCTGTTAAGTATCATCCCGACAAAGAGGGCGGTGATGAGGTGAAGTTCAAGGAAGCTTCTGAAGCCTACGAAGTCCTCAAGGACAAGCAAAAACGGCAACGCTATGATCAATTTGGCCATGCTGGAGTCGGTAGTGAGGGTGGTGCTTCGGCTGGTGGTAATCCATTTGAGGGCTTTAGCGGATTTTCAAATGGTCAAGGGTTTGAGTTCAATTTTGGTGACGGTGGTTTGGGTGATATCTTTGGTCAATTTTTTGGTGGTGGACCTCAGCAGAGCCGGGAGCCCACGCGTGGTCGCGATGTCGAGACACAAGTCACATTAAGTTTTGAAGAGGCAGTTTTTGGTGTCGAGAAAAAACTTGACCTCATGATGGAGGACGAATGTCATCACTGCAAGGGCACGACAGTTGAGCCTGGTTCCAGTATGAAAACCTGTCCGGTTTGTAAGGGTGCGGGCCAGCAGACGCGCATCATGAATACAATGTTTGGTCAGATACAGCAGGCGGTAGTGTGCGAGGAGTGCCACGGCCGCGGTAAGGTGCCGGAAAAAGTCTGCACGGTGTGCCACGGCCGCGGTACAGAGCGACGTGATCAAAAAATCACCGTCAAAATTCCAGCCGGTATCGATGATGGAGCAACGATCCGTCTGCGCGAACGAGGCGAGGCTATGGCAAATGGTCCACGCGGTGATCTCTATGTGCACATTCGCGTCAAAGCCCACAAGAAGTTTACTCGCGAAGGAGACCTCATCCTTAGCGAGGAGCATATTCCAATGGTTGATGCCTCGCTTGGTACGGAAATCGATGTTGATACGGTTGATGGTACGGTTCGTATGAAAATCCCAGCCGGCACACAAAGCGGTACAGATTTCAAGCTATCTGGCCATGGCGTGCCGCATCTTCGCGGCAGGACACGTGGAGCACACATTGTACAAATAATCGTTGATACACCGACCAAGCTTAACAAGAAGCAAAAAGAACTGCTGGAACAGTTCCAGGGCATGAAAAAGCGAGGCATATTCTAATAATTATATTGTTGCTTTTTATAGATCATTGTGATATAGTATTATAACAGTGAAAAGACAAACAAACACGTCTCACGAAAAACAAGCTGGTTATAGCGGATTCTATCTTGAGCGCAGTGGTATTGACGCGGCTAAATTGGGCGAAGTACTTGCGAGTCCTCCGGAGCACCCTCTTGATGATGCAGAGAAAGCTGAGGCGCGTCAGTTTGAGATGGAGATGCTCAAACGGCAGGTAGGGATCGGCATGACGCTCGAAGATGCCCTAAAGGTGCCAATGGCCGAGTCATCTGTGGCACCGTTATTTTTTGCCGAAAGTATCATCAAGGGAAATGTACAAATTGATGGCGTTGAGTTTTCTCAGTTTCATTCACATGACGACGTATATCGTTGGATTCTGACGGCAGGCTTGAGTAAGGGTCAGCTTATGGAATTGTCGAAGCAGAGCACGGAAGCCTACAAAGGGCAGGTAGCCGAAGCGTTAGTTAATGACGGTCTCATAGATGAGTCAGTTACTGATGCGCAGTCACTTGTTATTGACGTGGAGAATTTTATCCGGCAGATGAAAGGGCTTACGTCAGCTCGTATGATTTTGCGTGAATGGCGTAACAATGCTCCACGCGGAACAAACCTGGATGATGCCAAACTTGCCTATAATGATGTGTTTCTGGCAAAAATCAACGACCAACTAGCCCAAGCAGTACCGATAGTGGAGTACATACGCAGACAGGCTGAGCTTGTTGGCGATGAGCATATGATACGCCAAGCTGAAGAGTTGGTTCCAAGGGTGATGCTGCGAGCACTGGAAGACGATACCGCCAGACAGAGATTGTTTCGACGACTTGACTTTCTTCGCAATGGTATTGGATATAACACATCAGGAGAGGCTACTGGTGTAAGTATGGAGATAGCCACTACTGCTGCTGAGGTACCTCGAGGGGGAATATTTACGTATGAACAAATGCAATCCATGAAAGAGACAATACTTACACCTGATGAGATGAAGCAGATATTTCGTGACATACTCAATAAGGCAGGACTCCTCAGTGGCGAAGATGAATCAACATGGGCCCCTGACCGTACTACTCGAGCAGCCGACGGACTGTTTCAGGTGGTTATTAATCCAGGTAAAGCAACATTTGAGGTTGACTCAACAAGTGGAGTATATAAAGTGTCGTCTGAGCCACGGTCTCTGTACGATGTGGTGATTGTAGGTGGATTTCATGAGCTTGAACATATCAATCAGGCGATCGCTGATACAGCGATCGGACAGATGGTAAAAGTAGCTCAGATCAAAGGAAAGCGAGTTTCGGGGCTTCGCGAGGCAGGCGCAAATCTACGACAGCGTCAAGCCGAAGAGTATCTATTTGGCTATAGCAAACCGTATGCGGATACGTATGCAAGTGCGCTCCGTGCGCTTGAGGCCGGAGGGTCGATAGCAGATGCCGCCAAGGCTTTTTATGACGCAAAACTACGAGCTATGCCAGATTCAGACAAAATGTCAGCAGCTCGTGAGGCAGCTGATCGCGTATTGCGGCTTGTAAGAGGGGGGATTAATTCACAGCCAATGGTGTATGCCGAAGAGTCAATCCTGACCCAAGAGCTACAACAGGCTGCCCGTGATGTGCAACGTAGGGCTTTGGCAGTGACTGGTCTAGATTTGGTCGACCAGGCAAAGTTGCACAGATTTGGGCTGCTTGAGGTCCCTAGTAGTGGTGCAATCGACTGGACGTCTTATGTCTTAGACGAGCTAAAAAAGCGAATGAAACCCGAGGATATATAGGCTAAATACCCCCGCAGGCAGGGAGCTTTTCTAGTCTATTGCGACCTGAACGCTTGTGTTCAAATACTCAAGGTCGCGGTGGAACGTATCAGGGTCACTATTGTGCAGAATGACAACTGCGCACATTTTGTAGCCATCACCAGCCTTACCAACGAATTGGCCTGGTTTGGCTTTAATACTCAGATAATTGAGTGAGGCAAGAGACCGCAAGTGATCTTCATTTGCGATTGCCTTAAAGATGCCATTCTTTTTAGGAAAAAGTTCGAACACACCGACGCTATCATTCTTTTTGGGAGTAATATCAAGCGGCTGATTGAGCGATAGTGCCAGAGCGTTTGCGGGGATATCGATATTATTAGCGAGACGATGCATCCGTTCGCGATAGCCCCCATTGCGAGCACCGATCTCAACAATGCGTGGACCATCCTTCGTGAGAATAATCTCTACGTGTGCCGGGCTGCTTGCCATACCGAGTAGACGACAGCCAAGTGCCGCGGTATGACGGATTGCGTCTATGTCTGTAGGGGGTAGCTGGGATGGCAGCAGACGGGAATAATGGAAATTATCGTCGAAGCCAACATCATATCCGGTTTGATAATCGACGACATTATCCAGTACGTGGGGCATACCATTTGCATCAACAAATGCATCGACAGAGTGGATACTTCCCTCTAGAAATTCCTCGACAATGAATTTTGGTACTTGGTTTGGTGCGTATTTACTGTACGTATCGTTGGCAAGTCCCAGAGCTTTTTGGTAATTTGCAAGGAGTTCTTCGAGAGAGTCATTTTTTGTTACGAGGAGACTCTTGGCTAAATTAGCGGGCTTGAGGATAAGTGGGAAGTTGTGGGCATTCGCAAAATCAATAAGGCTTTCCTTGGACTCGACAACATGAAAGTCTGGACTCACCTTTTCGGATGACTGAGCGAATCTTGTTCTCATAATCTCTTTGTCGGTGCAGGCACGAGCAGCGTCAGGAGATAGGCCGGGCAGGCTGAGGCTCTTGGCGATGATGGCATTAGGGACAATGTAGTTTTCATAGATGGTAATACATGCATCAACCGGTGTGCGGGTATGTATTATTTGAGCCGCCTCCAGATAAGACTCATCACCAAAGGAGGTG
Organism: uncultured Candidatus Saccharibacteria bacterium; assembly: GCA_964407405.1. Classification (GTDB taxonomy): domain Bacteria; phylum Patescibacteriota; class Saccharimonadia; order Saccharimonadales; family Saccharimonadaceae; genus JASLCR01. Next base: position 21,014 of record CAYOVH010000005.1, read on the forward strand.
ACGACGCGATTGCGGAGTTTTTTCGCAGGGTGTTTGGTGGCCAGTTGATCTTGGAGGATTGTATATGTATGACCGTGCTCAAGCAGAAAGGACTTGAGTCCAGAAAACGATTTGCCAACAATGAGAACATGTGCCATGGTATTGATTATTGTAGCAGTTCATGCTATAATAATCAAGTTAAGCATTTATCGACAATTATCGAAAAGACCCTGTATAGTAAAAACTATGGCAACACGCAATGACTTTCACAAGCTGGTTATTGGTCGCTCTGAGCGGCTTGACTTTGTCGATATGGAGATTCATGGCGTTCCAGCAAAAGTCGATACAGGCGCGTATCGTTCTGCCGTGCATGCCTCTAATATTACAGAAAAAGACGGGGTAGTGTCGTTCACTCTATTTGGCGATCATCCAGTCTGTGGGGAGATGGCTCAGCATCTTTCAACACGTGATTTCCAGAAAGTAGTTGTGGCGAATTCGTTCGGTCAAGAAGAAGAGCGGTACGATATCCGTTTTCGCGTCAAACTAGGGCCAAAGATATTCAAAGCCAAATTTACTTTGGCAGATCGCTCAAAAAAGATTTATCCGATTCTACTGGGGCGCACTATGCTCAATCGCCGCTTTCTCGTTGATACAAATGAGTCGGCGATTGATCGTGTACAGCTCAAGAAGGAGTATGGTATAGAGTTTCCAAATGATGAAGAGGACGGTCGATAATGAAAATTGCTATTTTATCAAATGGTCCTGGGAATTATACAACCATGCGCCTAAAAGAAGAGGCAAAAAAGCGAGGCCATGAGGTAAAGGTCATCAAGTACAAGGACGCTTATACGGCCGTTGAGTCAAACAATAATACTGTCCGCTATAAAGGTCAGACTCTTGAGAGGTTTGATGCTATCATTCCACGGATCGCTCAAAGCTATACAAAGTACGGATCAGCGATCGTGCGACAATTTGAAGCGCAAGGTGCTTTTACGACAGCTGGTAGCTTGGCTATCAACCGCTCGCGCGATAAGTTGCGCGCATATCAGGTGCTCGCCAAAGCCGGGGTAGGCATACCGAAGACTGTATTTGCCCGCGAATCAGCAAGCTTCGAAGATATCGTTGAGCTGGCTGGCGGTACGCCGCTTATCATTAAAGTCGCTCGCGGCACGCACGGCAATGGCGTCGTACTGGCCGAAACGCCAAAGGCCGCAAAAGCGGTAATGCAAGCCTTTTATGTCGAAGGCGTGAACTTTTTGGTGCAGGAATTTATCCAAGAATCAGCTGGTACAGATATTCGGGCATTGGTAGTCGGTGGCAGGGTCGTTGCCAGTGTGAAACGGCAGAGCCTCGATGGTGATTTTCGTAGTAATACACATCAAGGCGGCGAAGGTATAGCGGTGAAATTGACCGACGAAGAACGTAAAACGGCCATCAAAGCAGCCAAGGCCATGGGCCTGCCAATTTGTGGTGTCGATATGATGCGATCTGACCGTGGTCCACTGGTGCTCGAAGTGAATTCTTCGGCGAGCATCAAGACGCCAGAACTTATCACGAAACGAAATGTCGCAGAGAAGATCATTGAGTATATCGAGCAAAACGCCAAGCGTCGTCCACGCAAGGACAAAATCGGTGCGTAAGCGGCAATTCGACTAGCGAAGATAAAACATCCGGACCACCAAAAATAGCAGCACAAGCATAACTACCGCAACTACGATAGAACGAATGACCAACGCTCGATATGATGCAAAGGGGCCGTCAGCTCGTACGCGGCGTATCAATTGGAGACCTTGAAAGAACATCCCTAGGCTTGCACCCAATAAGACCACGAATAAGAGTGGTATTAGAGAGCCGAATAGGATGGCCGGGACAATAGCTGCTGAGCCTGCTGACGGACCAGGATCATTCTTTGCCATTTGTGCTATCGCGAAGGTGGTTATGTACAGCAGGACAATGAGTCCAATAGTTGCGGCAATTGCAATATAAAGTACCTTAGAATATTTCTGCAGATGCTGAATCATCTGGGCGGTTGCTTGATGCTCGGGAGGAATCGGTTGATGAGGCTGCATGGTGTCTAAAGTATACGGCATACCGCATCTGCCAACAAGTGATCTCATCACCTCGACAACGAAAGTACCCTCCAACTCCTGATGTTATACTAGGTCTATGAATGTTGCGCTTGTGTTTGGCATTACGTTGATCGTGCTGTTTGCACTAGCTTTTCTGACCAAGCGGCGATTCGGCGTGTTGGGGCTGGCGCTCGCTGCTGGAGCAATGTTGAGCTCATTATGGGCAGATAGCCTAACACCAGTCATCGAGAAAGCAGGCGTGGCGGTGAGCCAGCCGCCGCTCTTTACTCTTGTCTCTGTCAGTCTCGTACTTCTCCCAGCGGTGTTGCTGCTTTTCAGTGGGCCGAGCTACAAAGGACTACCTATGCGGCTTGCGGGCGCATTCTGTTTTGCTGCATTGGCGGTTGCGCTGCTTATAGAACCCTTAGGCTCAGCGCTTGTGTTGACGGGCCAGAGCCAGGAAATCTATCAATTCTTTGTTGATAATCGCGTTTATATCGTTACGGCTGGGCTGATCGCAGCATTATTTGATATTCTGACGACACGTACACGCGGACATCGCAGGTCAGCAAAGCACTAACTGATACCCTCTGGGAGAGGTATTCCAATCATAAGCAACTTCGAGCATAATGAATGTGTAGCATGATACTACATTTATTATGAGGAAATTATCAAAATCCGTACAACATCAGGCTGGATTTAGGCCCCCATCGAGCTCTATAAAACACAAAAACAGCCCCTGAAGAGGCTGATTTATCGTCTATGGAGGGTCCAGTGGGGCTTGAACCCACGACACCCTGCTTAAAAGGCAGGTGCTCTAACCAGCTGAGCTATGGACCCGAACTCTCTTGAAGAATATAGCGAAATAGAGGTGAAATGTCAATGTCTGCTATTTGCTCAAGGCCTGGCCTTGAGCACGCGCCTATGCTAATGATAGTTGTTCATGTGCTTTTCGGTGCAGGGGTTGCTTTGTAGTCATCCAGATATAGCTGCACTGCAGTGACAAGGATGATCATCAGGATAGGGCCGTATACTACGCCCAAGACGCCAAACATTGATATACCGCCAAAGGCTGCCAGCATAGTGAGGCCGGGTGATAGTGTGATTGAGCGTGGGATGATGCGCGGACGAATGGCAGCGTCGAGGTTGCTGATGATCATATACAGTCCGAATGCGACAATACCTTGCCACAAGAGGCCACTAAACATAGCTACCACCGTGATAGGAATCACGAGTATTCCACAGCCAAGCGGTACTAGATTTAGTAAAGTAAAAATTACGGTCATCAGGAAGAAGTAATCTCCCAAGCCCAAAAACACCGACAAGACCAGAGATGAAAGCACCGAAATAATAAACGATATATAGAGTTGGCCTTTTGCCATGGCATTGGCCATCAGACCGACACGCTTGAGGTAAAGGCGTGTTATGTCAGGCTGAAAAGGACTGAGTGCAGTGATAAGTCTGACAATCTTCCGGCCGTTCACCAAAAACTCATACAAAAATATCAGATACATTATCGTAAAGACAACCATGACAGGAATATTGCCGATCATCCCGCCGACAAATCCGGCCATACCGCGCAAGACACCAGGGAGCGTACTACCCAGAAAGCCGCGCACACTATCGGCAGAGAAGGCACTACCGTTGCCGACAATGGGCGACAGCGCTGCATTGGTCGAATGTACGATATCTTTCAGATTGTTGGCGACGGTGCCTTCTGATACGACGCCTGTCAGGCTGGTAGCCAGCTGCGCGATTTGGACGCCCGCCAAGGTAATAGTAAAGGCAATAGGTATGATAATCACAAAAATAGAAATGATAATAGTTAGCGTTGCTGCTATCCATGACTGCATTTTTTTGTGCAAACGGTCGTACAGGCCATGAAATAAAAATGCGATCAGTGCCGCAAAGGTAACAATACTCAAAAATGGAAACGTAAATAGTAGCCCAAGCGCGACCGCACCTAAAGCTACCATGTGCCAATGTTTGCGTGTGAGCGGATGAGATTTCATAGGTGCAGTATAGCACTGTTTTGCTATTGCCGCCTGTAGTATTCAGCTACAATGAGTACTATGGATGTCTTTTTTGACTCATTTTGGGGTGCTATTGAGACGCTTGTCGCTCTTGGGGCGCTCGCACTGGCGGCTAGCTTTAGTCCTATTCTGTACGCTGCTCAGCTACGAACTGCCTACAAGTCACACCGGCTTTTGCGCAATGCGTACGCTCCGGTCGTCGGTGCAATTGCCGCGATTATTACCATGCTGGTCATTTTTCAATTTCTCAGTCTTGATACCTTGGTGCATATCATCGGTTCGACGATCGGAGCATTGATCGTCAGTACGAGCGTAGCAATGCTTGTCGGCTTTGCTTGTATATATGGCGGTGTACGTTTTATGCGCCAGCAAGACAAGGCAGTACCCAAAACAGATACTATATCTACGAAGTCGTCCAGTGCGTTGATAGGATTTGGATTTGCTCGTACATTCTTCAGTGTTAGCGGCCTTAGCGCTGCATTCCTAGGCGCCAATCTGATAGCAGAGACTGGCCATGGCTTGCTGGTCCAGTCTGTGCTGACTGGTTTCTTTCTGGTAGTGGCGGCCATCCCATTTGTGACAATAGCGTATCTTGTGGCCCGACTGCCCGCGAGCGTGATATCACTCGCCCGTTCTACCAAGCGAATCGCCACGCAAATACAATACCGCTACTATATAGGCGTATTATTTATCGCCGTCGGTAGCGGTATTGTGGTATTTCAAACTATTCAGGTAATTATGCGATAGTTTTCTAGCTTATTTGTCGTCGGTCAGCTCAAATGCTACGCCGCCAGCAACTCCCAAGATGGTATTGAATACCCATGCCTGCACGATGCCAACGAGCCACCCCAGCGCAAAGTATACTACTGGGAGTACAATGATGCTAATGATCCCAGCTGCGAGGCCAAATGCCATGCCAGAAAGTACGCTGTTTGTTGCATTTGCAACGTGTACAGTGCCTCTCAGGCTGTATAGAATCGCTACACCAAGGCCGATCACTCCAGCGAATGATCCCTGGAAAACAGCCCAGCTACTTGCTTTGATACGTACGAGTCGTTTGCTTTCGTTCTTTGCCATTTTGGGTTACCTTATTTCCTTCCTTTATCGTTATATTCAAACTGAGTCTCTAGCAGACTGCTGACAAAAAGACGTTGTTGTAGCTGCCATGCAACCAGCGATGTGCCTACCCAGACCAAGAACCATAGGAATGATTGGTCGACGACACTGATGAGCGTTGCACCGACGCCCTTATCATTTAGCTGATCAAGCGTGACGTTGCCAGCCACCAGCATGACCCCTACCAGTACGTAGGCGACTCCGATAAATGATGCCAGTAGCATGACCACATGCAGACTGACTCCTCGACGACTGGCCCAGGTTGCCGTGATAAGTAGTCCCGCAAGGGCGAGCATAAATACCAGGAAGCCATCCTGATTGAGTCCGAGCGCCACACCCACGTATGAGAATGCCGCTGCACCGAGCATAGCGACATACACTATAACTGCTAGATCAAAGAATGCGAATGACAGAACTGCAAAGAGCAATCCGACAATCACTGCGGTCACAATAGCGATGGCTGTCGAGACGACACCAGCGCCAAATACTGACTGCACACCGATGAAGCCCACCATGGCACCGGTCACCAGACCGATCAACGGCAGCAGTAGCTTAAACAATTTTGCCCCCAATAACGCCACGACAATGCCGACGGCGATGAGAAGCGTTGCTAATAGTAACATGTTACGTCCTCCTTTATATACCACTAGTTATACATCAATATAGTGAATATAGCAACGACATTTTCTTGCAAAATATAAATGATTATGATCCGTATTTTGTATACTGATGGCATGAAATATATGCTTATGCGGCGGATACATGTTTCATGGATGATTGCGGTCATGGGCGCCGCAATATTTATCGGTGTATGGGCCGCGAAGTATATTGCTCTGGGAAGTTTTGGCGGCGTTGCGTGGCTACTCACCGGACTATTACTCTGTCTGAGTTGTTTTTTCTGGGGGTATCGATGGATGATAATCCTGGTGATTGTCGGGGGATTGCTTATCGGGCTGTGGCGCGGCAGTGGAGCGGGGTATGAGCTGACGGTATATCAGCAATTGCTCGGAAAGACTGTTATTCTCAGCGGTACAGTGGCTGACGATAGTGATACGGACAAGCAGGGCAACACGAGGCTGAGACTCAAAGATATTACGTTTGGCGATCATCATCTGCCGGGGCAGCTATGGGTTGTCCTTGCTAAAAATGCTCCGATTGAGCGCAGCGATCGAGTGACGGTGAGCGGCAAACTATCGGAAGGTTTTGGTACATTTAGCGGTACGATGTATCGAGCGTCGCTCAAACAGGTGGTGCGTCCTGAGCCAGGGGACGTGGCATTACACGTGCGGGATTGGTTCTCTGGGTTGGTGCGCCGGGCGATTCCGGAGCCAGAAAGTGCGCTTGGAGTTGGGTTTCTGGTCGGACAACGGCGCAATCTGCCAGAGGCACTCGATACTGCTCTAAAGATCGCCGGATTGACACATATTGTTGTAGCGAGCGGATACAATCTAACGATCCTGGTGCGGCTGGCGAGACGATTATTTGAGAAAGTCTCCAAGTATCTTGCGACTGTGACGACTGCTGGTCTGGTAGTCAGCTTTGTGGCGGTGACAGGCCTGAGTCCGAGTATGTCCAGAGCCGGGCTGGTCACGGGGTTGAGCTTGGCAGCTTGGTATTATGGGCGGAAATTTCATCCAATTGTACTACTCTCCATTGCTGTGGCTATGACTGTACTTATCAATCCCTCATATGCATGGGGAGATATTGGCTGGCAGCTATCGTTTGCAGCCTTTGCGGGTGTGATGATTCTTGCGCCGCTACTTCAGGCCTTTTATTTTGGCGACAAAAAGCCTAGTCTCGTGCGGCAGATATTGGGTGAGACAATTGCGGCAACACTAATGGCAGCGCCGATCCTTATCTCGACCTTTGGCTATATCTCCAATGTGGCAATCATTGCAAATCTATTGATATTGCCACTTGTCCCGCTGGCGATGCTACTGACATTCATAGCTGGGGTCGGTACGCTTATCTTTGCAGCTGGGGCGGCAGTATTTGGATTCCCAGCGTACTTGCTCTTGATGTACATGGTGCAGACTACTGAATTTTTTGCTGGGTTATCGTGGGCAAAAACCGAGCTGACAGTCGGACCTTGGCAGGTCGGAGGCCTGTACGCACTACTTATTGGTTTCATGGTCTACATGTGGTGGCGTACCAAATTCAATCTTCGTGATGCAAACCTCGTGGAGTAGCCCTTGCAAAAACAAAGATTCCTAGATGCTGACCGTTTCTATTTCTTACCACCTCTGTTATAATAGATAAAGTTGATACCGAATGTAATACGGAGATTTTCTATGTCAGGACACAGCAAATGGTCGACAATCAAGCGTGAAAAAGGGGCCAAGGATGCCAAGCGCGGTGCTATCTTCACAAAACTTGGCAATCAAATCGCGATCGCGGCGCGTGGCGGCATTGACCCCTCGATGAATCCAAGTCTTGCTATGGCGATCGAAAAAGCTCGTCAGGCCAATATGCCCAAAGATAATATCCAGCGATCAATTGATCGGGTCGCCGACAAATCTGCAGCACAGCTCGAAGAAGTTACTTATGAAGGCTACGGTCCGGGTGGCGTAGGGATCATTATCGAGACAGCAACTGACAATCGCAACCGCACCCTACCGGAAGTCAAAACCGCATTGATCAAAAATGGCGGCCGCATCGCTGACGCTGGCAGCGTGATGTTTCAGTTTTCCCGCAAGGGCATCATTCGCATTGCAGAAACTGGTGAGGAGACCCTGCTGATTGTACTCGATGCCGGCGCTGAGGATGCCGTAGAAGAAGACGGTGAGACGATCGTTTATACCGATCAAAAAGAGCTGATGAAAGTACGGAAGAGGCTAGCTGATAGTGGTCTTGACGTCAAAGACGCTGAGTTACAATACATCGCTAATACTCCGATCGAGATCGACGACGATGAAACGCGTGACAAGATCATCAAAGTTATGGATGCGCTTGACGATCTAGATGATGTTGTCAATGTGCACACCAATGCAGAGTTTTAGATTTTTCTGAGAAACTGAGGTACAATAATGGCATGAAACGCTTGGCATGGTGGGTTGTCGGAGTCTCCTTGCTGTTCGGGGTAGGTGGTGTACTACCAGTCGGTGCGCTTGATGCTGTACCAGTTGGCCCTAGCCAACCGCCAAAAGTTGACGGGCCATATACTATTATCGGATACTCTTTTCAAGGCAAAAATCTACGTTATGTACAGATTGAAAATACATCCAAATTGCCCGCATCACTCGATGGCTGGCGGTTGACGACAGTGTGGAGCGGGGGTAGTTGGAGCTTTCAGGGTACATTGAGCGGCCGGGTGGCGCCAGGTGGTAAGATCATCATCGCTGATAGTCAGGCAGTTTCGGGTGCGACACTCACTTTTGTAAATGAGGTGAGTCTGCCAGCCGATCCAAAACTAGCTAGTATTACACTTGCAGCTCCATCTGGTAGTAATCTTAATGACACAACGGTTGGCATCTCAACGACTACCGCGACACCATCTGTCGCAACCAGCCCGCCGACCTATTTCTTTAGCCGCAATATTTCTGGGTCAACTGGAGCCTATCTTTCGACATTTAGTGCTATTGTGCCCGACAAGTTTTTTCATTTGCAGGTCGATCCGCTGTATGAGCGGCCGGTCGCGACACCATTGCAAATTGTTGAAATCTATCCTCGTGCGTCTGCCTGCGCGCCGTCGAGTGATAGTCAACTCTGCAGGGATTATGTGAAGCTTTACAATCCAACCAACGCGGCAATCAATCTCGGCGCATTTCGCTTGCGCAGCGGTACATATGGCCAGTCGGCCACGTCTACCAATACGACAGATTTGCCCCAGGCGCTTTTGCCACCCCGCTCCTATGCTGCATTTAGTTTAGGGCTAGTCGATAGCGGTGCATGGGCTTGGCTGGAAGATGCTTATGGCGAGGCAATGTATGACAGCACGTTTGTGGGCTACCCGAGTGCCGGTTCGCGCGAGGGCATGGCATGGTCATACAACGAGATGTCTGGTCAGTGGCAATGGACACGCTTTCCGACGCCATATGATACGCCAAATCAGTTTTCTGGGAGCGGGACGGTTAATCAGTGCAGTGAGCTCAGACTTTCAGAAATTGCCGCCAATCATAGTCCGCAGTTTATCGAAGTGTACAATGCTTCAACGGAAGCAATTGATATTTCTGGTTGTCAATTGCAGACAAATCGCAGCCAGACAGTGACCTATAGTTTTCCAGACAACACGACATTGGCCGCTGGTGCGATTCGAACGGTTGCCATCAGTGATACGCCGCTATCACTGACCAAGACCATGAGCGGGACGGTGTATATCTTGAGCTCTGACTCATCGGTCGAAGTCGATTCGCGGAGTTATGAAAATCTCGATAGCAATACGTCATTGGCATTGGTCGGCGGACGTTGGCTGCAGACATTTGCTGTGACACCAGGAGCCACAAATGAGTATGAGGAGTATCCACCATGCCAAGCGGGCTATATTCGTAATATCGAAACTGGTCGTTGTAACAAAATCATCGTCAAGGCTGATCCAACACGGTGTGCCGCAAATCAATACCGCAATCCAGAGACAAACCGTTGCCGATTGCTGCCGACCGCCACCTCGTTGCTCACGCCATGCAAGGAAAATCAGTATCGCAACCCGGAGACGAATCGTTGCAAGGCAATTGCTACGGCGGCTAGCGCGTTGAAGCCATGTGCGGCCAATCAAGAGCGAAACTCCGAGACGAATCGTTGCCGCAAGGTTACCTCGACCATGCCGGTAGCTGATTTTGCTGTTACAAAAGACACGGCGAATACATCCGGAGCAACGCTCGGCTGGGTTGCATTTGCAAGTGTTGGAGGGCTGCTCGTCATGTACGGCGTGTGGGAATGGCGTTCAGAGATTCGCAAGTTTTTTGATGCTATACTACGCGTAGTGCAGAGAAAATCATGAGAATTATCGGCATTGATCCAGGAACGGGTATTTTGGGCTTCGGCGTGGTTGACGTCAATGGGGCCAAATTTTCGATGGTGACAGGTGGTGTCATCACAACGCCGGCGCATACACCGCTCGAAGAACGGCTCGAAGAAATCTTTGATGGTCTGACGGAAATCATTGCTGATACGAAACCGGACGCTATGAGTATTGAAAAGCTTTTTTTTGCCCGAAATGTCACTACGGCAATAGGTGTCTCCCATGCGCGTGGCGTGGCTATGTTGGTTGGTCGAAAAGCTAGCCTGAAAATCGCTGAATACACGCCGCTTCAGATCAAACAAACACTCACCGGATACGGCAAAGCCGACAAAAAACAGGTCCAAGAAATGGTGAGATTGCAGCTAAACCTCGCACAAATCCCAAAGCCAGATGACGCAGCAGATGCATTAGCAGCAGCGATTACTCATGCGTTGATGAGTCGCCAAACGAGCTAGTTTGATATATTTAGAGCGATTCATTTGCCCTGTTATAATAAGAGCTATGTATCGACAAGGTAAATATACCAAAAAACGCGGACCGATTAACGCGACAAAGCGCTTTTTGAAGCGGCGCTGGCGCTGGTACAAGCAATTACCAATCTGGAAAAAGATTGCCTATCCTCTGACCCCAGTCGTACTATTTGCAGTAATCGTCCCAATTGCGACGTATCTTTATTTTGCGCGAGATATCTCAAATGTTGATCGCTTGCTCAATCGCAACAATACCGGTGTCGTGCTGATGGATCACAAAGGCAAAGTTTTTTACCAAACGCCAGGTGCCAGATCGGGTCATCGGGAAATGGTGCCGATCGACAAGATATCGCCGTATGTAAAACATGCTCTGGTTGCTAGCGAGGACAAAGATTTCTATAAGCATAGCGGCTTCTCGATGCTTTCTACCGCGCGGGCGGTGTATGGCTATGTGATCCATGGCGGCGGCAGTTTCGGCGGGTCGACTATTACACAGCAGCTCGCAAAGATCACGGTCCTGTCGAGCCAGCGCAGTTTTTTGCGCCAATATCAGGCTTTTTCGATTGCGGTAGCACTTGAAAATAAATACTCCAAAGATCAGATTCTCGAAATGTACCTCAACTCAGTATATTTCGGAGAGAATGCCTTTGGTATAGAGGACGCTGCAAAAGCCTACTTCAATACGATGCCAGACAAACTGACCCTGGCACAAAGCGCTATGATAATCGGTGTGTTGCCAGCACCGAGCGCGTATTCACCGATCTCTGGAAATGCTACCTACGCCAAAGAACGCCAGACCTATGTGCTAAATCAAATGGTCAAGAGCGGTTTCATTACCAATGCCGAAAAAGATGCTGCACTGACTGAGGAGCTGCACTATGCCAAACCAAAGAATGCCATTGATAATGCCGCGCCACATTTTACCGAAATGGTGCTTGATGAATTGTATCAAAAGTACGGACAGGAGAAGGTGTTGCGTTCTGGCTATCAAGTAAAAACCACGTTGGACCTCAGTCTTCAGAAAAAGGCCAATCAAGCGGTGGCAGACAACATAGCAAACGTACGGCTCTATGGCGGTAGCAACGCGAGCCTTATCTCAATCGATCCACAATCAGGAGGCATTCGTGCGCTGGTTGGTAGTGCAAATTACAACAATAAAAAATGGGGCCAAGTCAACATGACGACAACTCCGCGCCAGCCGGGTAGTAGTTTCAAGCCGATCTACTACAGTGCTGCTTTGGCTGAAGGAGTCGTCACACCGGCTACGGTACTGCAGGATACCGCTGCTGCACGAAATAAATTCCCAGACTACACGACTGTCAACAACTATGACAGAAGCTTCCGCGGCAATGTAACTACGCGTCAAGCGCTCAATTGGTCTCTCAATATTCCGGCCGTCGAGGTGATGCAAAAGCTGACCATTCCAGACGCAGTTGAGGCAGCCAAGCGCGTAGGAATTACCACGATGAAAAGTGCGGATAGCTACGGTCTGGCACTGGCACTTGGTGCGCAAGAGGCACCGCTCGATGAAATGACCAATGCTTATGCTTCATTTGGAAATGGCGGCAGGCAGTATGCATTGTCGAGTATCCAATCGATCGAAGACAAATATGACAAGCCGATCTACACAATGTCGAAAGATTCAAAGCAGGTTATTTCTGAGCAGGGTGCGTACCTCATCTCGAATATTCTGTCGGACAATGCGACACGTGCTCGTATGTTTGGCTCACTGCTCAACGTAGTCGGCACCGATGGATTGACGAAGACCGTTGCTGTAAAGACTGGTACCACGGAGAATTCTCACGATGCTTGGACCATAGGCTATACGCCAGACATCGCGACAGGAGTATGGGTCGGCAACAATGATAATACTGCTATGGCAAGTAGCGGCGGCGAGATGGCTGGGCCGATCTGGCGCCAGTTTATGGGTCAGGCTATCGGTACCGCAAAGCCGAAATTCACTCAACCATCGGGTGTCACCAAAGCAACGGTCTGTACGGCCATGGGCTCGATGACAGATTATTTCCTGAGCTCAAAGGTACCAGAAAGGTGCCAGACAGAGGCGCCATCGCAGCAAAAGCAGCCGACTCAAAAAGTCGAAAAATGTACAATCGCTGGCAAGACGGCTCTTGATGCAGACGATCCAAACTGCAAGGAGGAGATGTGTACCATTCCTGGCTTGACGCAATATGCGGCGAATGATCCAAAGTGCGATGCTGCTGACTCGGACAATGACGGTGTGCCAGATGCCATAGATCAATGTCAAGATACGCCACCGGGCGCAACGGTTGATGACGTTGGCTGCTCGACAGCTCAGTCACCAGGAGGGAGTGGCTCAAATGGTAATTCTGGCTCAAGTGGCAACGGCAACGGCTCTGGTAATTCCAGAAGAAATAACTAGTTTATTCAAGCGTAGTATAATTATGAGTATGATCGCACACGTTTCTGGAGTGGTAGCCGAAAAATTTGCCGGGAGCATCATCATCGATGTCGCTGGCATCGGCTATGAGATTGCGGTGCCGCTTGGCGATTTTGAGAATGTCACGCTGGGTGAGGAAGTAAAGTTTTATACGCATCATCATGTGCGCGAGCAGGCCGAGGAGCTGTTTGGCTTTTCAAGCTTGGCTGCCAAGAAATTATTTGAACTCCTCATCACCGTGCAGGGCGTGGGGCCAAAAGCAGCGCTGGCAATATTGAGCTTGGGCACTGCGGAACAAGTTCGCAATGCCATCGCAAATAGCGATAGCACATATGTTACCAAAGCTTCTGGTGTCGGTAAAAAAACCGCCGAGCGCGTGGTCGTCGATCTAGCGGACAAAGTCGGTCTGCCAACACGCTACGAGAAAGCAGCCGTGCAGACCGAACTGAACACAAATGATGAAGCGCTTGAGGCGCTCATGGCGCTCGGCTACACACTGGCCGACGGTATGAAAGCGCTTGAAGGCATCGATCCGAAATTACCGACGGCAAAACGTGTGACGGAGGCCTTGAAGCAATGAGTACGAGAGTAAAGCTTGCGACATTTGTCCCAATTGAAGATGCCGATATGTTGCGTCAGGTGCTTGGTGATTCGGGTGCAGGTACCATAGGCGAATATAGCTACTGTAGCTTTTCGGTTGTTGGCAAGGGTCGCTTTCTTCCGTCGGCGAGCGCGAAGCCACATATTGGCACTATCGGTGCTCTTGAAGCTGTTGATGAAGAGCGTATCGAAATTGTCTGTGAGCGAAAAGATGCAAAGAGAATCATTGAGATTATGAAGCAAAATCATCCCTACGAGGAGGTTGCTTTTGATATTTATCCACTCCTTGATGAGGATGAACTCTGATGACAATTCAACGAATTACTGATACGGTCGCTCATGATGAAGACAGTGAAGAGCAAGTCATTGAAGTAACACTACGTCCGCAGAACTTCGATGAGTATATCGGCCAGGAACGGTTGAAAAAGAATCTCAAACTTGCGATCGAGGCGGCAAAAAAACGTAGTGAGCCGATTGATCACGTGCTACTCTATGGCCCACCAGGGCTCGGAAAGACGACAATGGCGAGCGTGATTGCCAATGAAATGGGTGCAGGACTTCGTGTCACGGCTGGTCCGGCAATTGAGCGGGCCGGTGATCTGGCGAGTATTCTGACAAATCTTGCTGATGGTGACATCCTCTTTATCGATGAAATTCATCGTCTTTCACGGGCGGTCGAAGAGGTACTCTATAGCGCCATGGAAGATTTCAAGCTCGACATCGTCATCGGCAAAGGTCCGGCGGCACGCAGCGTGCGGCTCGATCTGCCAAAGTTTACGGTCATTGGTGCAACGACACGGACGGGAAGTTTGGCGGCGCCGCTGCGTGATCGATTTGGGCATATTCACCGTCTGGAATTTTACACACCAGAAGAGATTGAGCAGATTATCTCTCGAGCTGCAAAGATACTCGACTCACACATCAAGCCGGAATCTGCCAAGCTCCTCTCTACTCGCGCTCGCCTGACCCCACGTATTGCCAATCGCTTGCTCAAACGAGTACGTGATTATGCTGATGTCAATGGTGACGGTATTATCGATACGGTCATGACAACCTACGCGCTTGATATGATGGAGATTGATGAGCTTGGGCTTGATCCGGCTGATCGTAACATGCTCTTACTAATACTCGACAATTATGGCGATCGGGCAGTGGGACTCAGTACGATCTCTGCGCTGACGGGTGATGAGACGAGCACGATCGAAGAATACTATGAGCCATACCTCATGCAGATTGGCTTCATTGAGCGGACGCCGCGAGGACGAGTGGTAACGCAAAAAGCAAAAAAACATCTCGGGAGATAATCCCTAGTGTATAATTAACGTTATGAATCCGCAATTTGAAGAGCGGGATCCACATGCGCCAGTTGGCTATGATCCTGAAGGCCGTCCACTCTATGCAGCACCTCAGATGTCACCAGAGCCTGCTGTTGTTCAAAATCCTCAGCCTTCACCTCCTCAGCCTGAGCAAGTAGAGACAATCCCGGATACGATGCCGCGCGTTGTCCATCTTGTTCGCAATCCGTCTCCCGAAAAAGTCGTGATCCCTGAAGAGGTTAAAAGGAAGCACGATGAGAGCGTGCTTCGATATCCTGGTGTCAATCTGAGCGAGGCCGAATATGTCATCCGTGACGTCAAGCGTCATCCAATCGGAATCATTGGTCCAATTATGGGCGGAGGAGTCACGGTATTGTTGCTTGCCATTGTTCTTGCTATCTATCCTGTCGATCCAGGCAAATACAATTTGCCTGGGTTTGGTCTTGCTGCGCTTGTATTTGGTTCAGTGATGATCCTGATCGGGCTTGGCGTATTGATGTTGGTGTGGGTATATCTGCAAAATCGATTCTACCTGACAAATGAAAGCGTCATCCAAAACATACAGGAAAGTCTTTTCTCTAGAAGGGAACAAACTATCAATCTGGCTAATATCGAAGATGCGAGCTACTCAAAGCATGGTATTTTTCAGACATTTTTTGACTACGGGATGATTCGTCTAAGTACGGAAGGCGAGGAGACGACCTATCGTATGACGTACGTATCTCATCCAAAGCAAGAGATTGATGCGCTGACCAATGCGGTTGAAGCATTCAAAAACGGTCGACCAGTCGAAGACGACTAATCTTGACCGTGCCGACTTGTCTTTATGAAGTCAGATTCGTTCTCCATTGCTGCGCGAAGCGTATAGCCTTCGCACTGATCACCGGTGCAGCCAGTAGGATCATAATGATAGTCTGAGCCGGCTTTTCCAAGTGCGACGCTGCCCGGGTCTTTAAATAGGCCTTTGTCCATAGCGGTCAGATTGTCTGGTCCGATTGTTCTTGGATAGTAGTGATTTTTGGCATAAAAAACGTCTTCAAGATTGTAGTACATTGCATTGATAGCGCCACGCCGATGATCATCACGGGAAACCGACTGGATATGGTTTTTCTGATGCCAAAAAACGATACCAACGATAGCCAGCACAACGAGTACGACGACGAGTTCGATAATAGTAAAACCACGTTGTTTCATTGAGATAAGTATATCAAACTCCTCAGAATAAGACTATTGAGCCTTCGGCAAGTTCTTTCGATCGTCTTCTAGTGGTATAATAGAGGTATAAGAAGTGAGGAAAATATGGCGAAAAAGGCAGAAAAACCAGCTGTTTCGAGTGTAAAACCGGACAATGAAGGAAAGCTCAAGGCGTTAGGTCTCGCAATGGACCAAATCACCAAGCAATTTGGTGATGGTTCGATCATGAAGCTAGGTGAGCAGCAAAAAGTAAATGTGGAGTTGATCCCATCCGGCGCACTCAGTCTCGATCTTGCACTCGGTGGTGGTTACCCAAAGGGTCGTATTATTGAGATTTATGGCCCTGAGTCAAGTGGTAAGACGACACTGACGCTTCATGCTATTGCTGAAATTCAAAAACAGGGTGGTACGGCAGCATTTATTGACGCCGAGCATGCACTTGATCCAGCCTACGCTAAGAAACTTGGTGTCGATACTGATAATCTCCTAGTCTCTCAGCCGGATAATGGTGAGCAGGCGCTCGAAATCGCTGAGACATTGGTGCGCTCAAATGCAGTTGATCTGATCGTGGTCGACTCGGTGGCGGCGCTTGTGCCACAGGCAGAAATCGATGGTGACATGGGCGATAGTCATATGGGCCTTCAGGCTCGTTTGATGAGCCAAGCACTCCGTAAGCTAACAGGTATTATCAATAAGTCTAAAGCAACAGTTATCTTTATCAATCAGATCCGCATGAAGATTGGCGTGATGTTTGGTAATCCGGAGACAACAACTGGTGGTAACGCATTGAAATTCTATGCATCGCAGCGCATCGATATTCGCCGTATCGGTCAGCTGAAAGTCGGTGATGACATCATCGGTAACCGCACGAAAGTAAAGATCGTCAAAAATAAAATAGCACCGCCATTTAGGATTGCCGAGTTTGATATTATGTACAATCAAGGTATTTCGAAAACTGGCGATGTTCTCGACCTTGCTGCCGAACACGGTATTGTTGGCAAATCAGGTGCATGGTACGACTATAAAGATGAGAAGATTGGCCAAGGTCGTGAAGCTGTAAAGACATATCTGAAGGAAAATCCAAAAGTTCTCGATGAGATCGAGGAAGCTGTAAAGAAAAAGGTTGCCGAAGAAGAGGCATAGCCATGTCAGAAGATGACTTGTTACAGGCTAATACACTCGAGAGGCTACAGAAGTACGTAAAGAAAACAGGCATCGAGCGAGGTTTTTCTGACGAAACAGCCCAGGATTCGTTTATGTTGCTCGTTGAGGAGCTTGGTGAAGTAGCGAAGGCAATGCGTCCACTTCATGGCATAAAAACGGCAAATGATTCGCAGCGTCTAGAGCTTTCTCACGAAGTCGCAGATGTCCAACTACTCCTCCTGAGCCTCTGCAATAAACTCGATATCAACTTATGGGACGCGGTTGTAGAAAAAGAGGCGAAGAATCGCAAGCGAGTCTGGGTATAGTATTGAAAAACACTGATATCTCAGTCCATGCATTATCAGAGCCTGAGGCTAGGCAACACAGCAGCCGTTTAGTAGAGCTAGCAAACCTTATTCCAAAGGTTGGGTATTCGGCTGATGGTCTACTGCAAGATAGAAGGTCAGATGGTCGCGAGATGAAGAATAGGTGGCACCACACCTACGTGCTAACCGAAAATGATGAAATAGTTGGGATGATAATAGGGTATGAGAGAGCGGCCGAGGAAAACGACCAGTATCCGACGCTATCACTTTATATGAGTGAACTAGCAGTTGATTCAGAAAAACGCAAACAAGGATATGCTACGATGCTCATCAAGAGATATCTTACCGATGCGGCTCGAGCAGGGATTGAAAACTATACGTTGCAGACCAATGCAGCGGAATGGAATGAGCCAGTACGAAAGTTTTATGAACGTTTTGGGTTTCGGGTTGATGGTACAAAAACCTATCAGAATAGAACTGATGTGATCATGCGGGCGTCAAAGCAAGTGATTGAACGAGCGTTGAATGAAAATCACTGATATCTTTCAAGCAGTCAAAAATCCCAACAGGGTAAACGTTTCAGTTGATGGAAAATATCGATTTTCACTCGATATTTTTCAGGTCGGTGAACTTGGAATAAAAGTCGGCAAGGAATATTCGGAAGAAGAACTTACAGAGCTAGAGACTGAAAGTCAGTTTGGCAAGCTCTACGGACGTGCGCTCGAATACACGATGCTGCGGCCACATTCGAAAAGGGAAGTGAAGGATTATTTGTGGCGGAAAACACGCGCAACAAAATATAAAAGCCATAAGGGCGAGATAAAAGAACGAACAGGGGTGAGTCAAGAAATTGCCGATAGAGTATTCGCACGGCTGGTCGAAAAGAACTACCTGGATGATGAAAGATTTGCTAGATGGTGGGTCGAAAACAGGAATCAGACCAAAGGGACAAGTAGACGCAAGCTTCAAGCTGAGCTTCGCGTCAAAGGTGTCGAGGCGGATATTATCGAGCGTGTTCTGCAAGAGTCTACCCGAAATGATCAAGACGAACTACAGAAGATGATTGCCAAAAAACATGCTCGTTACAACGACGAGCAAAAACTGATAGCTTATTTGGTGCGCCAAGGCTTTAGTTATGATGATATCAAACGGGCGCTTAGCGCGGTCCCTGATCGATAGCTTCGGGCTGCGGTGTTGTGCCGCGGAATGGATTGGCATAAGCATGTGCAGTAGACTTGGCAGCGGCTGGCTCACGTTCGTCATTCTTGACGGTAATCTTGTCATCGCTTACCTCGACAACTTGCGTACGATCAATAAGGAGCTCGGTATCGGTCAAGCTTTTAAGTAGCGGTCGCTTGACATTTAGCTGCTTAACAAGGAAGCTATTTGGCTCGACTGAAAAACCGGTAACTTTGCCGAGTCGTCGGCCTTTCTCATCGACGACAGTTTTGTCATCTAGGGTGAATTTGAACTCATATACTTCCTTGACTTTGATTACATCGTCAAGACCGACAAACTCATCGCTGCTATCAACGATAAGCCCCATATTGCTCAGCTCACGTACGTCAGGTAGGCAAAGAAAAGAGGGCCTAATGTCTAGGGCCGGGCCGTCAAGCTCGAAGGCAATAATTGTCAGATTTCTTGGGTCAATGACGAGAGAGGCAACACGTGCAAGCTGTCCACCAGTCTGGAGGCTCATAACTGGAATATTGAGTAGCTGCTGAGCCGAGAGTAACATACCCTAAGTATAAACGTTTATGGCTTACTCAACAAATGGATTTGTGCGCTCATTTGGAAAGGTCAGCGGAGCATTACTGTTTGAGTCAAGTCTTTTGAGGCGATCCATAGTTGGCTCGTCAAATGAAGAATCAACAATCTGGGCATCACCGGGACTCGTATCTGTTGCCTGATTGTTGATGACTACGACGATGATGAGTGCAAATGCAACCCAGATAGCTGCAAAGACGATGAACAGGACAGTATTGTATCGTTTAAGGAATGTACTGGCTGTTTTGCCAACTTTTTGTATGTCCAGTGATAGTGTCGGGCCTTTTTTCATCGTACGTAAACTCCGATCTCGAAGCTTTCCGTTGACACACTCGATGAGTTTGACGAATCTTTGACGAGAGAGACGCTGGTGATCTGCATTCTGGTTACATTTTGCTCGATTCGTGAAATAAATTCAAGAAGTTTACGATAACTAACTGGACTTTTAACCGTCACGGTGAAAGTATTTTCTTTTAGACCACTGATGCCACCGCCGGTTGCACTGCTTGATGGTGGTGTCTGCTGAGGAGTGCCCGATGGAGCAGGAGCGCCACCGCTCCCGCTGCCAGTTGTACCGGTTGATGAATTTTTGAATGTATAGGATAGGACGGTAACACCACTTTTTGCTGCGAATGACGAAATCTCATCTAGCACATCATTTTGATAATTCTGGCTATCACCGACAACTTTCTTTGCCAGTTTGATGTCGTCCTCGTGATTCTTGAGGTATTGCTGTAGTTTTTTGAGACTATTAAGATTTTGTTCACTTGCAAGGACCTGGCTATTGAGTTGGCTTGTTTCTTGTGCATATGTATGAAGCTGCTTCTGTACGAAATAAAACACAACAGCACTTCCACAGAACATAACCATCAAGGCAAGAATAAGGGCGTATTGTAGTGTCTTGGCAGTTAGTTGGGTCTTTTTCATTGCAAACTCGATTTATTTATAACTAAACTGAGGGTGATAGACACAGGGTAGCCATCTTTTGAACTTGAGGAGTCGTCAGAGCCGTTATTGATTTGATCAAAGCTAACGTTCGAAAATAGGTCAGGGCGGTCGCTAAAGCTTTTCTTGAGTGATTTGGCGGCATTGATACTTTTGGCATGTGCACCAAGGGTCATCGGCTGCCCAATTGTCGTGGAGTTCAGCGTGAGACTATCAAGCACGACGCCAGAAGGAACTGCGCGAGCGATCTTGAGAACGAGTGAAGAGTAGTTTGTACCCTGGTCGAGAATTTGCTTTGCAGTCGCGAGGTTATTGCGATATTCTTGTGCCTGCGTCTTTGTTGACTCGTAGGCTATTTCATCTGCGCTGTTTTGTTTCATGCGACTTTCGACCTGATCGTGAGTATATCGAAGCGTGATGTAGGCTCCTATAACAATGAATGCTAGCAAGACCATACCCCCGCCCGTAATCGTAATAAAGCGTAGAAGGATAACGTTTAGCCGTCCAGCCCTGATCTCCGATTTTTTTTCGTCTGAGAGAAGATTGATCATTGCCAAATCTCCTCCGGTGCTACAAGCGCAAGACCGGCAACAGTGATATAGCGCGAGCGAAACTGTTTGGCTGGCTCCTCTGGAAGTTGGGCAAAGTTGAGCTTTTGCCACGGCGAAGCAACACGAGCCGGCATGACGAGTCCATTGGTGAAGAATTCGCCAATGCCCGGAACATTACTGCCCCCGCCAACGACAAGGACTTGCTCAAGCTTTTGTTTGTCCTCGATTCGTTCATTGTAGTAACGGATAACCTTTTTGGTCTCATTGAGAATTCGCTCCAGGCTTGGCTTGAGGGCTGCCTGAATTTTGGTTTGTCGTGGTCCGGCATTGAGACCATTTAGGACTTTTAGCTGGTGGGCGTTTTCTAGGGGAACTTTTAGTTTCTTGGCGATATCTAGCGTGAACGTATTGCCGCCAATACCAGTGCTACCAGTGACACGAATAGACCCATCAAGAACAGCAATATCTGTGCTGGCAGGCCCGATATCGATTATTACCGTTGGGAGGTGACCCTCTTCGGTTACCTCAAGAACGCGAGCGACAGCACTGATGCCTGGTTCGACCATGCAGACGCGCAACCCAGTATTTTCAATAATCGTGATATAGCGATCGACGAGCATACGCGGTACTGCGCTCATTGAGATGGTCAACTGACCATTGGTGCGCTCAATGATCTCGTAGTCAACATACAGAGTGTCTGCGGGTAGCGGAATATATTGATCAATTTCAAGCTCGACCGCGTCTTTAAGGTGCTTTTCGGCTGAAGCGGGTATGCTGAATGCTCGTGTGTAAGTACGGCTCGTTGGTACTGAAAGTACGACATGATCACTCGGCAATGAGCCAACAAGGTTTTTTGTGAGCATTGCTCTTAGGTTTGTCTCCAGATACTCGTCATTTCCCTCTAGTGAGGCTTGTACCTTTGCTGGATCAAGGTCAACTGAACCATAGGCGGATACGAGCCACTTTTTGGCATTAACTGACATGACCTTCATCCCAGTTTGGTTGATGTCAAGGCCAATAATCGGTGTGTCTCTATAATATAGTTTTGCCACTGTTTACCCGTTTTTTACTGTTTTCAGTATATCGTAGATGCTTATGTTTTGCCATTATGATTTGATCTGGCTCGAGAGACCGGCGATCGGAAGCATAACACTGGCAGCTATAAGACCGACCATGCCTCCCATAAAAACAATCATGATTGGCTCGATGATCGAGCTCAAGCCTTCAATCGCTACATCGACTTCTTCCTCATAAAAATCAGCCACCTTCACGAGTACCTCGTCAGTCTGGCCGGTTTCCTCACCGACGGCTAGCATTTGCGGAACGATCGCTGGGAAAAGAGGATCTTTTGCGATGACGGATGAGAGCGGCGTTCCTTCTTTGACCTTTTGCGCAGCGTCAAGCAGGGCGTTTTCATACAACTGATTACCGACTGCACGCGCCGTAACATCCAATGATTCAAGGACGGGTACGCCTGCGCCAATTAGTGCTGAGAAGACACGCGAAAACCGAGCAACGGCTACTTTGGTGATGATTGTTCGGACGCCTGGTACTTTCAGGCTGATTGTATGAAATGCCAATCGACCTTTTGGTGTGCGTAAGAATCTAATGAGCATATAAGCGCCGGCGACAAGCGCCGGAATCAGCAAGAACCAAAATGACACCATGAAATGACTGATGCCGAGCATGATCTGTGTTAATAAGGGGAGCTTGGCGTCTGGACCACCGAGGTCTTGGACGATTTTCCCGATCTGTGGAATAACAAAGAGCATCAGCCCAAAAAACGCCAGGACGGTAATGCATACCAGCACCATAGGATACGTCATGGCACTTTTGATCTTCTTGCGCATAGTAGCGTTTTTTTCCTGTTGAAATGCGAGACGTTTCAGGATGTCGTCAAGAATACCAGCCTCCTCACCGGCTCGGACCATGTTGACATAGACGCTTGAGAAAGTGTCGGGAAATTTGTCGAGAGCTTCGGCAAGAGGCGCGCCGGCCTCGACATCGCGAGTAATACTTTGCAACACTTTTTTCAGAGCTGCACTATCGCTGTGGTCATGGAGGGCCGTCAACGCGCGGAGAATTGGCACGCCGGCAGATACCATCGCGCTGAGTTCACGCGTGAATATCACCAATACATCGGATTTGACGTGGGTCGTGCTTCCAAATGAGAAACTTCTCTTTTCTCGTACCTCCTTGACAACGGTTGGGCGCAGACCACGAGTAGTCAGGGCATCTATGACACCATTGCGGTCGTTTGCTTCGACCATTCCAGATACTTGGTTGCCTTGATTATTGGTCGCCTGATAGGAGAATTGAGCCATCGTCTACTATTCCTTTGTTGCCCGTAGCACTTCTTCGATAGTAGTGACACCGCGCAACGATTTTATGATCCCATCGGTCTGCATAGTCATCATGCCCGCCTTAATAGCCTCACTCTGGATATCTGCACTGGTGGCATTGGCCATGATAAGTTTTTGGATTGAAGTGGAATTATCAAGCACTTCATAGATGCCAATACGACCTCTAAAGCCGGAATTGTGGCAATCTTCACACCCATCTGGATTTGGTTTCCATAATTTTGTAATAGTAGTATCGGTACTGCCGATCTCCGTTTCTGTGCTGACACCACCGCTCTTTGCCTGCTCATCGAATTCATGGAAACGTCGCATCGTCGCATCGTCAACATGAAATGCCTCGCGAAAAGCTTTGATCTCCGTTTCATCAGGAGTGTAGCTCTGACGGCAGGTCATGCAGAGTCGTCTGACAAGGCGTTGACCAACAACCACACGGACCGTACTAGCGATGAGGAAAGGCTCAACGCCCATGTCCAGTAGACGCGGTAGACAGGTTGCGGCATTGTTGGTATGCAGGGTTGAAAAGACCAGGTGACCAGTCAGAGCAGCCTGAACACCAAGGTCTGCCGTCTCGCTGTCACGAATCTCTCCAACCATAATGATATTTGGGTCCTGACGGAGTAGAGCACGCAGGCCGGAGGCAAAAGTCATGCCTGCTTTTGGATTGGTCTGAGTTTGGTTTACTCCAGGGACCTTATACTCAACCGGATCTTCGATTGTTGAGATATTAACATCTGGAGTATTGAGTATTGTCAGAATTGCAAATAGGCTGGTTGATTTACCCGATCCTGTTGGACCGGTCACGAGCACCATACCATTGGGTTCTGATAGTGCTTCGTTGAGGGTTTTTAGGGACTTGCCCCAGTAGCCGAGCTCCTCAAGGCTGACGGCTTGATTTGATTCACTCAAGATACGCATGACGATTTTTTCACCATCGGCGACTGGCAATGTCGAAACACGCAGTGCGTACTGTTTGCCGACGACATTTATCTTGAATCGACCATCTTGCGGTACGCGGCGTTCATCGATTTTGAGGTTTGAAAGAATCTTGATGCGACTTATTAGCGCACCGAGTACTGTTTTCGGCAGACGATTAACTTCTTGGAGGACGCCATCGATCCGATAGCGAACCTGGACATAATCTTCGCGAGGCTCGATATGAATATCGGATGCGCTGGAGCGAATGGCATATTCGAGCAAGAGATTGACCGTCTGGGCTATCGGTGAATCTTCGGCGATATCAGAGTCGGCTACCTGCTGCGAGGCAGATAGGTCTTCTTCGCGCTGGACATCGATGACGTCTTCGAGTTTTTCACCGACATCTCCGGCATAGTTTTCGAGGCAATTCAGGATATTTTCGTGAGTTGCAATGTAAAGCTTGGTGTCATCGCCAATTTCCTTTTCGATAAAGTTAACCGCTTGTACATCGTCTGGATCGTCCATGGCCAGATGGTAAGTGCCGTTCTCATCAATCTTAAACAAAACAGCGTTGTACTGTCTGGCAATACGCTCTGGGATTTTTGCCAGAACCTCTTTTGATATATCATTTGGATTAATCTCCACAAAAGGAATGCCAGAATACTTGGCAAATGCTTTGGTCAATTCGGGTTCGCTGATGAGATTCTTTTGGAGTACGATGTCTTGCAAGGGCTGCTTTAAGCGAGCCGCTTCCTCCTTGAGAGGGACCAGCTGTTCGGGCGATGTCTTCCCACCCTGTGTTAGTAGTTGCTCTACAGTGACATCAGCAATGCGCATAGTGCTTACGCTCTAGTATAGCGCGCTACTAGGGAATTCGCCAGTAGTTTTCTGGCTTAGTAGTACATCTTCATCGGGCAGACGGAAAAGGCGGCCTTCATCTATAGCGATAGACCAAGGTGATTGATATACTGATATGTAGTGAGAGAAGCTGTAAACGAAAAAGAGCTAACTGAGCTTGGTGAACGCATTGGTGCATCTGTGCGTGGTGGACAGGTTATTGAGCTTGTTGGTGATGTCGGAGCGGGGAAGACGACGCTCACTAAGGCGATCGCTCGTGGGATGGGGATCGATGCACCTACCCAAAGTCCGACCTTTATGATCTCCAATCGCTACAAGGCTCCTGGCGGCCTTAAGCTAGTGCATTACGATTTTTATCGTCTCAATGATGGCGGTGTGATGAGTGATGAACTTGCCGAAACAATCAATGAGGGAAGCACCGTAACGGTCGTAGAGTGGGGCGGCATCATTGAAGACGTCTTGCCGTTAGATCGTCTGACGATTCATTTGACGCCGACCAGTGATGCGGAGCGTGATTTGGTGCTCAATGCACACGGGCCAAAGAGCCAAAAACTAAAGGAGGATTTAGAATGAAGCTCCTGCTTGATACATCAACGGCTGATTGTCGACTATTCCTATATGAGGACGCGGTATCATTGCTCGAAGACACGTGGCATGCCGATCGCGAGCTGGCCGAAAAACTACTTGGCTATCTCGAAAAAAAAATGGCTGAAGTCGGCCAAAGCTGGCAGGATATCTCTGAGATCGGTGTCTTTCGCGGTCCTGGTAGTTTTACTGGCTTGCGTATTGGCGTAAGTGTGCTCAATACCCTGGCTCATGAACTCCAGGTGCCTATTGTTGGTGCATCTGGCGACAGTTGGCTGCAGACAGCGCTTGATCGCCTAAGTAAGGGTGATGACGACAAGATTGTCTTGCCAGAGTATGGCCGCGGAGCAAATATCACTCAACCAAAAAAATAGCTTGAGCAACCCGCGCAAAACGCGCTACAATATAGGTAGTCTGAATACATTACCGGACATTAAGAGAATTAAATTTTTGAATAATCCTGGGATGCTTTGATATATTATCGCTACGACGAACACGTAGTGGAGTGGTCCAGGAAGAGGGAGACACTATGATAGAAGCCATCATTGGAATTGTTGGTGTGATTTTGGGTGTGGGCGGAAAATATGCCTATGATGTCCAGCAAAAGAGCGCTAGCAAGCACAAAGCCGAGAGCGAGATTGCCAAGGCTGAGCGAAAGGCTAGCGACATTGTATTGAAAGCCAAAGATGAGGCGCTTGCTATAGAAAAAGAGCGCCGCAAAGAATGGAAAAAAACCGAAGATCGTCTGGCTGAGCGAGAAACATCGCTCGATAAAAAACTCGATGAGCTTGACAAGCGAAGCGAGAAGCTACGCCGCGCCGAAGATGAGGTCGAAGGCCTAAAAGACGAAGTCCGAGATATCCGCACTCGTCAGCAAGAAAAGCTCGAAAAAATCGCTGGTCTCAAGAAAAAAGAGGCTGCGGATAAGCTAATGCAGATGACTGAGCGCGATATCAAGCACGATCTGGTCGGTCTGGTAGGCAAACTGCAAAAGGATGCCGAGCAGGATGCTGAGGAGCGCGCACAGACGATTCTCGTGACAGCGATGGAGCGGATGAGTAGTGAAGTGACAGCAGAGCGTACTGTTACCGCGATCAAGCTGCCAGACGATGAGATGAAGGGCCGCATCATCGGCAAGGAAGGCCGTAACATTCAGGCGCTTCAGCGCGCAACCGGCGTCGACATCTTGGTTGACGACACACCAGGCATGATCGTCATGAGCAGCTTTGACCCTATCCGTCGCCAAGTTGCTCGCCTGTCGCTTGAGATGCTGATGAAAGATGGTCGCATCCATCCAGGCCGTATCGAAGAAGTTGTGGCCAAAGCCCAAAAGCAGATCGATAAAGAAGTGCTGCAAGCCGGTGAAGACGCGGCACGCGAAGTCGGCGTGGTCGGTATTCCAAAAGAGATGCTGCAGCTGCTTGGTGAGCTGAAATTCCGTACATCATACGGCCAGAATGTGCTCAAGCATTCTACAGAGATGGCGCATATTGCCGGCATGATCTCTGATGAAATTGGTACAAATACGCGTGTGGTCAAGACAGCGACTCTACTCCATGACGTCGGCAAAGCCGTCACGCACAAAGTCGAAGGCAAGCACCACCACATCGGCGCCGAGCTGGCACGCAAGTACGGCATGAAAGATGACATCGTCCACGCTATTGAGGCACATCATGACGACATCGAGGCCACAACGCCAGAAGCATTAGTCGTCCGAGTTGTTGACGCCGCCAGTGCTGCGCGGCCAGGCGCACGCAATATCTCAGCCGAAAACTTTGCCGAACGAATGCGTGATCTAGAGAATATCGCTGTCAGTTTTGATGGCATCGACAAAGCCTACGCCATCTCTGCTGGTCGCGAAGTCCGCGTCATCGTACGTCCGGAAAGAGTTGACGACCTCTCGTCAATCAAGCTGGCGCGCGATATTGCCAACAAGATCGAAAGCACGATGCAGTACCCGGGCACGATCAAGGTAAATGTCATCCGCGAAACCCGCGCGATCGAATTTGCTAAATAATCTTCTCGAGTGGTACGTGCAGTAGTTTTGCCACTACATATTGCAGCGTAAACCAAATGGTCGTCCCAAGCGCCAAAAAGACGCTAAGGAAAATCACAATGTCACTAGACAGATCAAAGGCGGTAAATAGCAGACCAATGAGGCCGAGCAGTGGCAGCAAAGCAAAACAAATCTTGGCGTAGCCAATCAAACGTGCAGTCAATCGTCGTCGCTTTTTTGGCGGTAGGGGCTGGCGGTGCGTGATGATCGGTAATGCCGCTTCGGCGACTGCTTCGCTGGCCTTGTTGCCTGTCTTGGCGATCGCCATAGGCAGGCGCGCCAGCGCGATGACGGTTACTACTAGTACTATTGCCGTCACGCCGATGCCAATGATAAGCCATAGTATGTCTGGCCCGCCGATTGCTATAGTGTGGGTGATCTCTGTTTTATCTGGCTCAGGAATGAATAGAGCACGCAATTCCGAGCGCATCAACATCGGCAAATACAGCCCGACTAACCATAGCCACTGTAGTAGCAGCGAGATATAACCGAACGCACCAAGTGCAGTGACGACTGTCTTTTGTATATTTGGGGCCTCTCGGGATTTTCTCTTCATATAGTCATCATAACAAATCCACAGCCCGGGAGTTGCCTAAAAGCAAGAGCATCTTGTATACTACAATTCAAGCATTGTGCATCAATGCATTGGCCTAACCTGAATAGGAACCGCTTCCGAAAGGCATGGTCAAAATCCGACTAAGAATATTGATCCCGTCGTTGAGGTATCTTAGTCGGTCATGGCTGGAAACGGCCATTGGGGCCTCGGCCCACCTGGCGGCGGGTTTTGTGTAGACGACAAAGCCTTCTTCCCTATTTAGACAATAAGCTCGGCGGGAGAAGAAGGTAGAATGAATTCATATAAACGAGGGTTTACTATCGTCGAGCTGCTCATTGTTGTTGTAGTCATAGCTATCCTAGCTGCCATTAGTATAGTTGCGTACAGTGGTATTCAAGCAAGAGCAAGAAGTATTGCGGTCCGAAGCGACCTGACGGCTCTAGCCAGAGAATACGAATTGTTCAAAGTCGATAATGATCGTTATCCTGCGAATGCAACGGATCTAGCCGCTCTGTCTTTCAAAGTAGGCAACAAAGCAGCCTACATGACCTCTGGTATTAGCCACAACCTGACCAGTTGTGCATCAGCAGATGGAGCGCAGTATGCTCTCGTCGCAGTCACAGCCGACGGTCAGAAGCTCTACGCCGTAAACGGCGGCGGTGTAAAAGAATACACGGGAGCTGCAGAATGGATATCTGGCGCGAATGTCTACATTACTCAATGTACCGGTGCTCTTTCTGGATCCGTAGCGTTGTCTGGGGCGACATCAGGTGTTGCGGGCGGTGTGTGGCGTCCCTGGGTTGACTAAATCACAAGTGGGTTTACGATAGTTAAGTGCTCATTGCTATTGTTGTCATAGAAGTGGCGCATGAGCGCAAGATGCTACTTATTTCCTACCTCAACCAGGTGTAGGCATGATATAATAGAACTGAATTATGAGTAGTACAAATCCAAAAATTAGTGTTGATTATATCCTGTTTGCTGAGAATGTCGTCAATGGCGAGCGAGGGAAAGCTTCGCTTATTAATATTTTCGATAATATCTTTGTTAAAGATTTACCTTCAGCCCATGTTCCTATTTTCGGAGTAGCATCAATCAGGATAAGCGGCGAGAGCCAAGCAACCGTCCACAAGGTGGATATTGCCATGACCAACCCAAAAGGCGATCCCTTTTTAAAACCTGATACCCAGGAGATGAAGTCGACAGGTGAAGATACCTTCTTTCTTAATCTAGTTATCAATCTGGCGCCTATGCCGATCACAGACCTCGGAGATTACGAGCTTTCGATCAAGCTCGACGGTAAAAAGATTGCAAGTAGAGTACTTAAAGTCAGCAAGGAGGCCTAATTGGAAATGTATAGGATTGAGGCTGAAAAGCAGCAAACTATAACTCTTTCGAGTGCGGTGGTGTTGACCCCTGCTGCCTTGGCCGTCGCTACGAGCGCATTGGTTGGGCCTGCGGTTGCTGCAATGTCCCACACCACATCGGTACATAAAAATGTTTCAAATGTAAGATTCTTAGACCTATCTGCTGCGACCTCCAATAAAATAAAAAAGGTGGCTACAGGAAAGAGCGAAAAAGGTTCTTTCGCAAGCATTAAAGAGTCGAATTCGCCCCGAAAAATCACTCAAGCAACTCGACTCAAGAAGTCGAGCTTTGTGTGAAGTCGTCCTGGTATAGAAAAATCTCTGATAATACAGAAAACCTTCACCAGGGAGACCTTGTATTTGGCCTCAAGCTGCCCAGCCTAGAAATAGGTGATGTGTCATCAAAAGCGGCTATCGAGAAGAGTGTAGACCTTAATTGGGATACAGAAAACTATATTATCCTAACCCAGAGTTGTGATTTGGAGCCCGAGAATGATAAAGCCATAACAACTGTGCTGGTTGCACCAGTATATTCTCTAGATGATTTTCTTAGGGTCAACACGAATTTCGCAACCCAGAGCAAGGTTAAGTCTATCCTCGAGAATAAAGTGGTTGGTATTTTCCCGCTTGAGTCTCCTACTGATAGAGCAGAGCCTATTGTAGTCTCAGAGTATCATGCGTTATTCGTTCAGCTTGATGCGCTGACTTCGCTAGTGCAAAATTCGCGTACGAAACTAGACAGGTATCGCTTGCAGAGTCCATACGTTGAGGCGCTTGCTAATGACTACGCGAGCATATTCAGTCGGCCAGCCCTGCCAACAAAATTCCCGCACGATGATGTTCTTTTGCGTGGTCGAGAACTCGCGAATGCTTACAATCCATCGATAAGAAAGTAAATCACCGAGCTATCGGGCTGCACAACGTACATTGTCAACCCTAGGTAATCGCGAGTCATCTTAGCTTATGCTTGCGGTAGTTGAGTTGTCTTGGTTAACTTAATGGGTCGCATGGTGCGGTGCAGTAGAGAGCAGAGGGAGTATTGCCTTGAGGAATGGCACTGAAGTGGACCTCTTGAGGGAGTTCCACAATGCCGTGAAGGCCCTGGCGGTCGACACGGTCGAGGTGTTCAAGGACAACAAGCGCGTCCGCAAGATGCTCAAGAAGGGGAACTACGACGATGTCGTGGAGTATGTCTTCAGCTTGTGCATCCTCCAGCCCGAGTTCGACAACGACAGCATTCTGGACGCCTCGGAGGAGGGGGTTGAGGGTCTGCAGGCTCTCGCCGTCGACGCGGCCTACATCGACATGCTGCTCAGTCTGTCAGTGGCATGGACTGAGGTCAACGCTGCGATGACCGTTATGCCGTCTCTGACGTGGCCGAAGGGCATCAAGTTCGGGACGTGACCGCGTTGTGTGAGGGGGTGGTGCTAGCGAGGGCCGGCACCACCCCATACAACAACTTATCGCAAAATAATATAAAGTAGACATAATGTCTACTTTATATTATGGTCGGGGTGAAAGGACTCGAACCTTCGACCTCACGGTCCCAAACCGCGCGCGCTAGCCAACTGCGCCACACCCCGATAGGTGATTACTCCGACGATTATAGCGGAAATGTCACGAATTTTCCAGTGGTATAATAGAAACCTCCGAGCGAAGAAAATCAGCTTGCTTATTTTCTTCAGAGGATGTGCACTATTACACGTAGTATAATAGATAGTATGAAAGATGTACCATACAAAGCACCGGACTTTTCACTCAAAGGAGTCGACGGAAAAACGCATAAACTCGCAGACTACAAAGGAAAATGGCTGGTTCTCTACTTTTATCCGAAAGACGACACGCCTGGTTGCACGACCGAAGCATGTAGCATCCGCGATGCTCGGGACGATCTGGTAGCGCTTGATGCCGACATCTTGGGCATTAGCCGTGACGACCCTACGTCGCACGAGAAATTCAAAGCAAAATACAATCTCAACTTTACTCTTGCGACCGACCCCGATCACAAGATCATGGACGCCTATGGTGCTTGGGGCAAGAAAATGTTTGGCAAAGAGGGCATTTTGCGTAAGACATTCCTGATCGACCCAGATGGCACGGTGCAGAAAGTCTATGGCCGCGTCACGCCGCTTGGGCATGGTGATCAGGTAGTAGAAGAGTTGAAGAAACTGCAAGCAAAGGCCTAAAATATGAATAGGTTGCGGGGTGTGGCGCAGTCTGGTAGCGCGCACGTCTGGGGGACGTGAGGTCGCTGGTTCAAGTCCAGTCATCCCGACCATCTTGATCTACTTAGGGGCGCTATCAGTTAGGGGACTCTTTTTGGAGCCTAGTCCCTAAGTATTCAGGATCAGCGCGGGCGCTTGAGAGCGATTTCTCTCGCCTTTTCGGCAAACCGATCATCAATGACGGTTGGTGTAAACTCACCGTGTTTACGCGTAACGGCTTGCTCGATTAGCCAGTCGGCGATATGAGGATTTTTAGGCAACAGAGAGCCGTGCAAGTAGCTACCGATGACATTATTGTATCGAGCGCCCTCTGACTCGTCCTGTCCGTTGTTGCCCGCGCCGCGGATGACTTTGCCGAGTGGCTCGACATCCTTGCCCAGATAAGTGAGGCCACTGTGGTTCTCATAGCCGATGATCTGTCCGAAGTCAGTGCTCTCGGTGACGATATTGCCGATCAATCGTTCCGGCCCGCCATGCGTCTCGATATCGAAGATACCGATGCCTGGGATCATTTCACCGTCCTTGGTCTTGAAAAAATTGCCAAATAGCTGATAAAGACCGCAAATCACTAGTATGGGAGCACCATTGTCGGCAAGTGCACGTAGTTTTGGGGCGATTGTTTGCAGATCATCTTTGATTTTCTCTTGTCCAGAGTCTTGACCGCCACCACCAACAATGAGATCGATACCCTCAGGAAATGTGTCACCAGGATTGTATTCAAGCAATCTGACACTATAGCCATGCCACTCGGCGCGGCGCTTGAGCGTCAGCGTATTTCCCCAGTCACCGTAGATGTTCATGTCGCGCGGGTAGAGCTGCAAGATGGTGATTTGGTGCTTCATGAGATTTTCTCCACATCAGTCATTTTTCCCAGCTCTCGGCGCAGCGCCAGCATGGCAGTGTAGCTGCAGTAGATTCGCTTTGGCCCGGTAGTTTCTTTGATAAATTCATGCAAGCTTTGCTTTAGGTCAGTCTCTACTTTTGCGACTTCAACTTCTTCATATTGAAGCCTGAGCGCCATATCGTAGGCACGGATACCACTGACGCAGGCTACCCCGCTAGGTCGCAAGCTGTCAAAATCGACGTCCCATAGCCAGCTCATGTCGCGACCGTCGGCGTAGTTGTCGTTGATGGCGATCATCGTTGCGTAACCTTGGGGAGAAAAAGATTTGAGCCCGAGGCGAAAGCCAGCCGGATTCTTGACCAAGACGAGCTCTACCGGTTGACCGTTGACCATCACCGTTTCGCCTCGGCCAAAGGCGGGTGTGATATCTGCCAGGGCGGTTTGTAGTGCGTCAAAATCGGTCTGCTTGACTATAGTTGCAACCAATCCAAGTGCCGCCGCTGCGTTGAAGACGTTGTAGATGCCCTCAAGCTTCAATTGTGAGGCAAGTGCGCGGCCCTCTAGAGTGAATGTGCCGTTTTGTTCGTCAAGCTCCTCAAGGAGGCTGATGGCTTTGGGGCGATGTATTTTTGGTATTTTCTCTGTCTTTGCATGCAGATTATCATCGGTCGGGAAGGCACTGCGGGCTTTGTCGCCCAGTCCAAAGTAAGCGACTTTCTCTGGCAGTAGAGATTCACTGATGCGTAGCAGGCGAGGGTCTTCGCGATTGACGACGACTTTTTCCTGCGTTGCCTCAGCGATGACTTGCAGGAGTTTAGCGGTTGTATCGATCTCGCCAAATCGATCTAACTGGTCACGCATGACGTTAAGCAGGAGGCTGTAGCGCGGCTTGATCGTTTTGACAAAGTGGACAGCATGCGCCTCGTCGAGCTCAAGGACAGCAATGTCGGCTTCGAGGCGTCCTTTCATATCGACTTCGCCGAGCAGTGCGGCTGCGACTCCGCGCGTGAAGTTGCTGCCAGTGCGGTTGGTAAAGACCTTTAGGCCTTGGCTCTCGAGTAGTTCGACGACCATCTTTGTGGTGGTTGTCTTGCCATTGGTGCCGCTGATAATGACCACCCCTTGTGGAACTTGCGCCAGCGTATCCTTGATGAAATCTGGGTCAATCTTTTCGACGACTAGCCCCGGCAGGGCTGACCCGCCACCACGAAGTTTCATAGCAATTTTTACGGCTTTTCCGAGAATGGTGACGTAGGATTTTGGCATTAGTTCCATTATACCTTGTTTATACTTGACGGCTCTTGCAAATTTAGGGGGGGGGGTAAACTATACTCTATGAACAAAAACACTCATGGTTTTACAATAGTAGAGTTACTCATTGTTATTGTAGTTATAGCTATTCTCGCAGCAATCAGCGTCATCGCATACAATGG
>CAYOVH010000006.1:0-48810 GCA_964407405.1 uncultured Candidatus Saccharibacteria bacterium
CGGAACAAACCGCCAGGTGAACTGTCGGTAAACCAATATGCTTTATGGAGCAATCCCTTCATAATTGCTATTTAAGCACGATTGGACGGATGGTGCAAGTAAGCCACTATTTAGAATGCCCGGATAGGCCGCAGTCGATAATCCACACGAGATTTATCATAGGTACTTAACAGACCGTCGGAGAAACGCTGGCATTTAGCATAATATGTTGTATCCTCCGAAGATGACCAGTAGTAGTTACCCGGTGAGCTGGTGGTGAATCCACCAACCACGGCCTTCTGAGCATACAGAGCACTAAGTTCGTCCTTGCTGGGCACAAACCAATCACTCTTACCCCCTCCCGTATAGGCAGTGGCTATTCGAGCAGCAATACCGCTTTCAGAACACCCCGAGATAATATCAGCCGTATTCTGCTTGCCGGTACCAATTGCAGTGCCATCTGCACCAGAGATAGATGTCCCATAACAGCCCCAAGTTACTTGAGGATCATTCCCGTCATTCCACCCATTAGGTGCCGCCTCGAGATAGCGCCCCCAGCTCTGGACGGAGCCGGCATCATAGAAGATAATACCACCGCCAGGACCGGTGTCACCAATAGCATATGTCGTCGATGGGCCAGGTTCGTTATGCCCTGCACATACACCTTCACGCGGCTTTGTATTGTCACTAGAAACCATGAACCCAGAGACTCCGTTGCGATCGCTAGTCGCAGTCAGGCAGTAACTGCTACCAGTAGAAGTATACTGAAACGTAGTTCCTTTGCTAATGGTCAAACCTTGGTTGTTGTCGGCAGCGCTCGTGGACGCAGGATAAGCTCCATTCTGGGCACGATCAATATCGAGTTGATCGGCTGCACTCTTCAGATCAGTCACTAGGGCAGCTCCTGCCGCTCGCTGTTGTATACCATTATAGGCAACTACACTTACCGCAACAAGGATTGCAATGACAGTGATTACTATAATAAGTTCAACGATCGTAAAGGCTTGTTGTTTTCGCATAGTACTTATACTTTTATTGATTATACCTCTATATAAAAAATAAGGCAACGCAGACGTCCCTACAATAGTATGAACACGAACAAAACAAATCACTCCGATCAAATCGGAGTGATAGTTGTTTTTAAAGTGATTAACGCTTCGAGAACTGCTCACGCTTACGAGCTGAGCGCAGGCCGTATTTCTTGCGTTCCTTTTCGCGTGGATCGCGCTTGAGGAATTCAGCTTTTTTGAGTGTGCTACGCAGATCGCTGTGCTCGACGGTCAGTGCTTTTGCCATGCCGAGCTTGATAGCATCGACCTGTCCAGATACACCGCCGCCTGATACGAGTACACTGACGTCGTATTCTTTTTGCTTGTTGACAAGTGCGAGCGGATCAGTGATTTCTGCCAGAAGTGTTTTATTACCGTCAAGATATTCTTCAGCAGGTTTGCTGTTGATTGTTACTTTGCCGCTACCCTTGTAGAGACGGACACGTGCTGTTGCACTTTTGCGCCGGCCGAGACCGTAGGTGTATTTTGCTTCAGCCATTACTTTACCTCAACTTTCTCTGGTTTTTGCGCTGCATGTTCATGCTCGTCACCAGCGTACACCTTCAGTCGTTTCATACGATCGACTGAGAGTTTGTTTTTTGGCAACATGCCTTTGACGGCATTTTCGATGATTCGCTCTGGGAATTTCTCGCGAACTTCCTCGAGACGAGCGTCTTTGATACCACCAGGGAAGCCACTGTGGCGATAGTAGATTTTTTTGAGCTCTTTATCGCCAGTCACAACGGCTTTGTCGGCATTGATAACTACCACATAGTCACCTCCATCAACGTGGGGCGTATAGGTCGGCTTATACTTACCGATCAAGTACTTAGCGATCTCTGTTGAGAGACGGCCGAGTGGCGCTTCCGAGGCGTCGATCAGTACCCAGCGGCGGGTAACCTCAGCGGGCTTTTGACTAAACGTTTTCATTTATTTAGCCTCCTTTTTTGCTGGAACTTTGACGGCAGGTGTTTCTGCTGACTTAAGCTCATCTACAAAGCTAATGGTCGCCATTTGTGCACCGTCGCCAACACGAATGCGAGTGCGCTCGATGCGGACATGACCTGATGTGCGGCCGCTCAGCTGTGGTGCGATTTCATCAACGAGCTTGAAGGCTGCTGCCTGTGTGCTCAACTTTGCGATAACCGCGCGTCGATTTGCCAGGTCGCCTTTTTTAGCTTTGGTAATTACTTTTTCGATATAGCGTGAAAGTTCTTTGGCTTTGGGAAGCGTTGTCTCGATCTTGCCGTGCTCGACAAGGCTCGTAGCGAGCCCTTTGAGAAGTGCTCGGCGTTGATCACGCTCGCGACCAAACTTTCGTCCTTTGTATCCGTGTCGATGCATCTAAAGCTCCAGTTCCGCCAACTTATCTTTGACTTCATCAAGTGCTTTTGAGCCAAAGCCTTTGAGCTCGCGCAGATCTTGCTCAGACAATGTGACGAGATCCTGTACAGTGCGGATATCGTTATTAACGAGTGCGTTTGCAGTGCGGGCACTGAGGTTGAGTTCCTCGATAGCCGTATTCAGCTCATTGGTCTCATCGTCCTGAGTTTGACCAGGAGTTGGGGCGGCTTCGACAGTTGTGCTGCCAGCAAGTGCAGTGTACTGATTGACCAGAATAGCCGCAGCTTCTTCAAAAGCTTCTTTTGGTGATACGGCACCGTCTGTCTCAATAGTTAGAGCTAGTTTGTCGAGATTGGTGTCTTGACCAACACGGGTGCCATCTACCTTGTAGCGGACACGAAGTACCGGGCTAAAGACGGCATCAAGTGCAATCATATCGCTGTGAAGACGATTTTGGCTGCTATCTTCGATAGTACGATAGCCGCGGCCAGCTTCGACAACGAGATCCATTGCAAATGTTGCTTTTGGATCATCGATTGTTGCGATGACTTGGTCTGGATTGATGACCTCAACGTCGGCAGTTGTCTTGATGTCTTTTGCGGTTACTTCACCCGCGCCCTTCTTTTCGAGGCGCAGTTCAACTGGCTCCTCGCCGTGGACAAGCAGGTGAACATTTTTAAGGTTGAGCATGATGTCGACAACATCTTCTTTGATGCCTTTGACAGTCGTAAACTCATGTGTCGCTCCTTCGACGCGAAACGCGACGATTGCACCACCGCGGATGCTCGAAAGCAATACGCGGCGCAGGCTATTGCCAAGAGTGTTGCCATAGCCAGCGTGAAGTGGCTCAATGATGAATGTTGCGCTCGTCTTTGAGTGCTCATCAATGCTCGCTAGTGCAGGGTTTGAAATTAGGTTTGCCATGGTTCTTTTCTCCTTACCTTAGCGTGAGTAGTACTCGACAATTAGTTGTTCATTGATATCTGCTTCAGCTTCTTCGCGCTTAGGTAGGCCCGTAACGCTGATAGTCAGTTTCTTTGGATCGCTCTTTAGCCAGCTCAAAGGGCCTTGGACTGTGTTGCCGTAGACTTCGTTGATCTGGGTAAAGTAGCCGTTTTTGGCTGATTTTTCACGGACGGCAATCTCATCGCCGGGTTTTAGTCGGATTGATGGGATATCGACACGGCGACCGTTGAGCATGAAGTTTCCATGCGAGACCAATTGGCGGGCGCCGCGACGGCTGACTGCAAAGCCAGCTCGGTACACTGCGTTATCAAGACGAAGCTCGAGTAGTTGCAAGAGGTTTTCGCCAGCGAGGCCATCACGACGAGTTGCTTCTTTCATCAGTCGAGCGAATGGCTTTTCAAGTAGGCCATACGTGCGGCGGACTTTTTGCTTTTCGCGTAGCTGCGTCTGATAGAGGCTTGGTTTGCTCATGCGACCATGGGCATGTTGTCCGGGAATACCAGTCTTTTTCACCATGATCTTGTGAGCCTTTGGATGAAGCGCATAGCCTTCACGGCGAGACTGCTTCACGATCGGGGAACGATCTCGTGCCATACTATACTCTCCTTTGCTTGCGTGGGCGGACACCACCATGGGGTACGCCAGTCACGTCTTTGATGCTGTCGACTTGCATGTCAAAAGCTGATACAGCGCGGATCGCGGCATCGCGACCAAGGCCGACACCTTTGACAAATACGTCGATGTTTTTCATGCCGTGCAATGACTTTGCCAGCTCAGCGGCCTTTTCAGCAGCGACTTGAGCGGCATACGCCGTACCCTTTTTACTGCCGCGGAAGCCACAGGCACCAGCGCTTGAGGCACACAGTACGGCGCCTTTTTTGTCGGTAAATGTGATGATTGTGTTGTTGAAGCTCGCTTGCACATGCATTTGACCGGCTGGGACAGCACGGCGCTGCTTTTTGCGAGATACTTTTGCAGCTGGCGCAGCAGGAGCGTCAGTGCTTGGTGTTGTTAGTTCTGCCATAGTCTGTTTACTCCTTTCCTACGTCTTTGATGCTGCTTTTGGTTGTGCGCCGCCGACAGCGATAGCGCGGCCCTTACGAGTTCGTGCATTCGTACGAGTACGCTGTCCTTTTGTCGGTAGACCTGCCTTGTGGCGGAGGCCACGGTAGGCATTGATGTCTTTAAGACGCTTGATATTGTTTGTTACGAGACGTTGGAGATCGCCTTCGGTAGTGTAGTCACGATCGACTATTTCACGAATGCGCTGTTCTTCAGCCTCGGTGAGATCTTTCACCCGAGTGGTCGGCTCAATCTTGGCCGCCGCAAGGATGTCTCCAGCAAACTTCGGACCGATACCATATATGTAGGTAAGAGCGATCTGAACTTGCTTCTCTGATGGGATTGTTACCCCAGCAATTCGAGCCATGCTTAACCCTGCCTTTGCTTATTCTTAGGTTTTTTCTTGTTGATAACGCGCAAGCGGCCTTTGCGGCGGACTAGCTGGTCATCAGGACTGATTTTTTTCACACTTGCACGAACTTTCATAGTGTCTCAAAAATCCTTTCGTTTGACTGTCCTAAAGGTGTTAACCTATAGATTAGTTAATATTTTGTGAGCTATGCCGCTTGCGGCGGTCGCTCGTCTCGCAGGCGGAAGCTGATTCGTCCCTTTGTGAGGTCATAAGGGGTCATCTCAACTTCTACCTTATCGCCCGGCACCAGACGGATATAGTGCTTGCGCATTTTGCCGCTGATGTGAGCGATAATTGTATGGCCATTCGCAAGTTCCACCTTGAATTGGGTATTAGGCAGTGCTTCGACCACCTTGCCTTCCATCTTGATGACTTCCTTTTGACTCGCCATAAATTACAATTGTCAATTATACAGCAAAAGGTATCTGGTCGCAAGCGTTATTTAAGATATTTTCATGAGGTTTTAGCCAACTCATGAAAATGAGATCATGTACTAATAATTCCATTGTAGCGAAAACTACGGTAGGGTCAAGTATTGAAATTGGGCGGGGATGCGTAATGAAGCATCCCCGCCCGTACCGATATGTTCTTTACCCCTTCGAAGGTTGCGACTGTGTGACAGTATGAGAGTTCTCAATCGGCAACGTTAGCCCTCGTCACAATAGATATTTCGCCCTTTAAGAGCGTAGGAGCGTGCCTGCGTCCATTAGTTGGCTCGTCCAGACTTACTAGAATGCTGGCCCTTTGGTTGCGGTATGGCAAAAAATTCTTGCCACCGTCTCATTTCGGACAGGACTTCCACCTTGCTTCGTAGCAGATGGCCATCTTGCATGCCATCCGATGAGTGCGCAGCTCTTTGCCGCGTCTTGGCCTGAAAGCTTTGCGTTGACCAACTTTTCAGCTGCGTCTCGCAGTTCTTTCAGGCGGCGAACCTCGTCTTTCTGTTCAGTTACCTTTGTTGTCCATCCGACGTTCGCTGGAAATAATATAGCAGGCCTCAGTCAATAAGTACAGCACGGACCATGACGCGTTTGTCGAATTGGCCGAGCTTCGGTACATAATTGCCAGCGCAGGTGATAAGACTGAGGCCTTCTTTGGTCTCATCGACTGATTGCATCATTTGCTTCATACCGTATTTGTTGACGTCTGAGAGCGACATAGTGACATTGCTGACGACACGATAGGTAAAACGCTTACCGTCGCCGCGCTCCACGACGATATCATCGCCTTTCTCGATCTTGTAGAGATTTGCAAAGATTCCTTCGCGAGTGTAACCGCCATTGTGGGCGTCAATCAGCACGGCACCATAACCGTTTCCAGGAGTCATACTTTTTTCATACCAGGCGGCATCAGAAATGTTACTTGGTGTGCCGAGGACATTATTTTTGTCGACGCCAACTGGAAATACCCGAGTCTTGCCTATATCGAGTGCTGGGATCGAAATATAGCGCGGATGTGTCGGGGGCACAGTGTGGTCATTAATATCACTTTTGGTAACTTCCTTTTCGCTAATCCCCGGGGCAACAGCGATCGCACGAGTGATTGGTACAGGCGGCATCTTGCCGGTCGTATACCATAGGTATGCATACCATGTGCTGACTGCAACAAGGACTGCAAGAATAACAAGGAGGAACCAAAGCCACAGGTGTGAACTCCTTTTGCGATTGATCATAAGCCCACGTGGTGACATTTCTTGACCCTTATTATTTATAGTCGTCGTAAGTTACCATCAGTGCTCGGGAGTTGATCTGACGCAGGCTTTCAAGTGCAACTGCCACGACGATCAGGACGCCAGTACCACCGATCGCCAGCTGGCCATTTGTATCATTGAAGCCGAAGAGATACAGTACATATTCGGCAATATACGGCATGACTGCGATAAGTCCGAGCACTAGAGATCCGAAAAGGATCAGGCGGTTCATGGTACGCGATAGGTACTTCTCAGTCTGAATACCGGGACGAACACCCTCGATGAAACCACCTTGTTTCTGTAGGTTCTCGGCAATCTCATTTGAGTTAAAGATAATGCCGGTGTAAAAATAGGTAAATGCGATCACCAGGATAAAGTAGAGCGCTGGATAGATAAATGCCGTCCAGCCTTGGGTGGCAAAGTTGCTTGGATCTGGTGTCGAGAACCATGTTGTCAGATTTGTCGCAAGTGTTTGATATTGAGGGTTATTAGTGGCTTTTAGCACCTGGCCGACAAATGTTGGGAGGCTCAGGAAAGCGACAGCAAAGATGACCGGGATGACGCCTGCGGCAATCATCTTCATAGGCAAGATGCTCTTGACGCCCCCGTAGCTGCTATTGCCTTGGACGCGCTTGGCGTAATTTATCGTCACGACGCGCTGAGCCTCATTCACTTTGACGAGTATATAAAGGACGATGAGCGACAGCAGACCAACGATAAGGAATATCCAGAATGCCAGAGGGTTGACAGGCAGAGTAAACCAATTGAAGATATGTAAGCTGCCTGCTGATGTATTGAAGAGGTTCTGTACGAAGAATTCTCCAAAGCTCGGTATTTGGCTGACAATACCAGCAAAAATCAATAGAGATAGCCCGTTGCCGACACCCTGCTCAGTCATGATCTCTCCAAGCCACATAAGAAGCATTGAACCGGCTGTCATGGCGCTGACGGCAATCGTCCACTGCCACAGAGTCGGATCGCTAAGGACTGCTGAATTGCTTGCTAAAATAGACTGTCGGAGGATATAAATAAAAGCGATTGATTGGACGATCGCCAGGGGCAGAGTGATAATACGCGTCCATTGCTGTATCTTGCGACGACCTGATTCACCATCTTTGTGAAGCTCCTCAAGACGTGGAACAGCTTTTGTCAGGAGCTGGGTGATAATGCTAGCGGTAATGAATGGACTAAGGCCAACAAGAACAATCGAGAAACTGGCTAGGCTACCGCCTGATAGTAGATTGAGAAAGCCGCCAAAGTCAGAGCCGGAAATCATTGTGCTGACTACTTGCTTGAGCTGTGTCGGATCTGCGAGTGGCACTGGAATGTGTGCCAAGAATCGATAGATAACAACGAGGCCGAGAATTACCAACAGCCTTTTGCGCATGTCGCCATTTTTTAGTGACTTAAAAATAGTTTTCCAGTTCATCATAAAAGTAATAACCTTTTGTTTCTTATAGCCTCTCTTAGAAATTCAATTCTAATTGTAACATAATGTTACAGTTCATTGGAGAGAGTTTTGGTTAGCAGAAAGGTTGAAACCCCGTCCCTAGCGGGAGCGAGGCTCAACCGGCTAGAAGTCGGGGCTAGGTGTCAGGATTGCCATCAAGCCTCTCCAGCCCATCTACGATAAATGCTCGCACAAGAGACGATGGGGTGAGGTTTAGGCGCGAAGCAGCTTCACGTAGCCGTCTTAGTTGTGAAGGCGTCAGCTTGCTGCCTATTTGTTCATTGAATCGTTCAGGCATGCATGCTTTACTTTTCAGCTCATCCGATAGAGACATCCCCTATCCTTTCTCTGCTTCAGACAACCGTGACTATATTATACCATAAAAACGCTACGAAAAAACACCCTCCCTCAAGGGTGTTTTTTTGCCTCAAAAGATAAGTTACTTTTCGGCGGCTTCGGCTTCTTTTTGGCTCTTTGGCAGTGGAGTGGGAACTTTTTCAAAGCTACCACCGGCTTTATTGATAGCCTCCTGAACTGATTTTGAGGCTGCTTGGACTCTAAGCGTTACGGCCTTTTTTAGTTCACCGCGAGCAATGACCTTGACCGTATGAAATGGTGTCGTGACGAGGCCTGCTTCGTAGAGTGACATATTGTCGGCAGTTTTTCCCTTAAGGTCATTAAGACGATCGAGATAAACGACCTGTGCCGGAGTGCGAAGGCTCTTGAATCCACGGGCTTTTGGTACGGCTTGGACGAGTGCTCGTTGACCGCCCTGAAAGACTGCGCTGAGTTTCTTACCAGTACGTGATCCTTGACCTTTTGTACCACGACCAGCTGTCTTGCCCTGGCCGGCTGAGATGCCGCGACCAACAC
This sequence comes from uncultured Candidatus Saccharibacteria bacterium, assembly GCA_964407405.1. Lineage (GTDB taxonomy): Bacteria > Patescibacteriota > Saccharimonadia > Saccharimonadales > Saccharimonadaceae > JASLCR01. The sequence goes on from CAYOVH010000006.1 coordinate 8,826, forward strand.
GCTTCTTGTTCTTATTCGCAGATGCTTGGAGTTCGTGATATTTCATTACTTATCCTCCTTCTCTACCTTTGCTTTTTTGGTGACTTCTTTGCCCTTGCCGGCTTTTGGTGCATTTAGCCATTCTTCACGCGGAACGAGGCCGCGGAGCGCTTCGACGGTTGCATAGGCAATATTGACTTTGTTCGTTGAGCCAAGGCTCTTGGAGAGCATGTTGCGAATCCCCGTAACGCCAATAACCTGACGGACGACTCCACCGGCAATGATACCAGTACCAGGAGCAGCAGGTTTGATGAGGACACGTGCACCAGAGATCTTTACTTCCATGTCGTGTGGGATTGTCTCATTTGCGATCGGTACAACGATCATGTTCTTTTTGGCGACATCAGTTGCTTTGGCGACAGCCGTCTGTACATCTGCGCCCTTGGAGACGCCAACGCCAACTTTAGCTTTACGATCACCAACAACAACAAGTGCTTTGAAGCGGAAGCGGCGTCCACCTTTTACAACGCGGGCAACGCGATCGATATTGATGACAACTTCTTCAAATTGCTTTGGTTCCTCAATTCGAGGTGTCCGACGGTCATCGCGTCGGCCGCCACGCTGTCCTGGACGACCTTGTGGTCGTGCGTCTGAGCTGCGCGGGGAGGTATTCGTAGTCTGTGCTGTAGTTTCAGCCATACCTTAAAACTCCAATCCTTCTTTACGTGCTGCGTCTGCGAGGGCTTTTAGGCGGCCAGCGTACTGACGGCCATTGCGGTCAAAGACAACAGATTTAATTTTAGCTTTCGAAGCCTTCTTAGCGATATCTGCACCAATTTTTGCTGCTTTTTCAGTCATAGTACCAGTCGTTTTCGTGCCGATAGTTGTAGCTGCAGCAATCGTATTGCCTTTGTCGTCATCGATCAGCTGTGCAGATACGTGCATATTGCTGATAGTAACTGTCAGGCGAGGTCGCTCGGCAGTACCGTGTACCTTAGAGCGGACACGCGCCTTACGCAGGCCGCGGTTCAATAGTTTTTTCGCGAGATTACTCATGATTATTTACCTGCCTTTCCTGCCTTGCGCAAAATTTGTTCACCAACGTACTTGATACCCTTACCCTTATACGGTTCAGGTTTCTTGAGTGCACGGATTTCAGCAGCTGCTTGTCCGACTTTTTGTTTGTCGATGCCGTTGACAGTGATTTCCATCTTGTTGGTGCTGATTTGTACGCCCTCGGGCGCCTTATACTTCACCGGGTGGCTAAAGCCGAGCTGCATTTCAAGGTCGGCACCGCTCATGGCGACGCGAAAACCGACGCCATTGACTTCGAGCTTTTTCTCAAAACCTTTTGTCACGCCTTCTACGGCATTGTTTAGTAGCGATCGCTGCAGGCCATGCTGAGCCTTTGCGATTCGTTCGTCATCCTTGCGGGTAACGATTGCTTTGTTGTCCTCAAGTGCAACAGTAACGTCGCTCAGGTGTGGCACAGTCAGTTCACCTTTGGCGCCCTTTACTGTGATAACATCTGAATCGACTGTGATTGTCACGCCCGATGGGATTTCAATTGGTAGTTTTCCAATTCGACTCATATCTTATCCTTTCTTACTTGTTTCTATGACGCCATAGTATCTGGATTACTTTCAGGATAGCTCCTAGCAGGATAGCTCCTCCAACAAAGTAGCCGATGATAAATATTGCGTCTGTCATTCTAATACACCTTCAGTAACACTTCACCACCAAGTCGCTGCTTGACAGCTTCCTGGCCAGTGATAACACCCTTACTTGTTGAAACAAGTACGATACCACGACCTGATTTTACACGGGGGATATCGCTAGCTGCCACGTACATGCGTCGACCTGGCTTGCTCATACGAGTAAGCTCGGTGAATGTAGCGTTCTTGCCAGCTTCGTTGATGGTAATCACAAGTGTACCACGTGGCTTGCCATCTTCGAGCTTGACGTCGGCTAGGTAGCCGCTCTTTTTGAGCTGCTCAGCAACAACTTTCTTTAGCTTGCTGGTTGGTACGCGAACTTCCGTCTTACCTACCATAGCAGCGTTGCGGATCCGGGTCAGGAGATCAGCGATCGGGTCTGTAGATTGTAAACTCATATTCTTTACTCCTTTCCTTTACCAGCTACTCTTTGTTATGCCAGGGATTTCTCCTTTGCTGGCTTTTTCGCGGAAGTTAATGCGATTCAGGCCAAACTTACGCATATAACCATGCGGACGGCCGCTGAGAACATCCCGGTTCTTCCAGCGAGTTGGACTCGAGTTGCGTGGAAGCTTCTGCAAGCCCTCTTGGTCGCCAAGCTCTTTGAGTTCGGCGCGCTTTTCGGCATACTTCTGGATCATCTTCTTGCGCTTTTCATCGCGTGCGATCATTGATTTCTTCGCCATATTACTTCCTTCCTCCTGCTTTCTCAAAGGGAATGCCAAATTTTTCAAGCAAGGCACGGCTATGTACCCTATCTTCATTTTTGATCACAAAAGTAATCTGCATACCATGAATTGTCTGGGTTTCTTCAAAAGTTAGTTCTGGGAAGATCGATTGCTCGATGATACCAAGACTGTAGTTACCACTCTTGTCGAATGCCTTGCCTTTTACGCCGTGAAAGTCACGAACGCGGGGCAATGCAACGTTGACGAGACGGTCGAGAAACTCGTACATACGAGCGCCGCGAAGCGTCACCATATGGCCAATTGGCTGACCCATGTTGGCACGGATTTTAAAGCCAGCGATAGATTTACGTGCAAGACGCTCGACTGGTGCCTGTCCGGTCACCTTTGCCAGAGTGTTCTTGACCGCTTCCTGATGCTGTTTGTTATCTTTTGCCTTACCGGTTCCTACACTGACGACGATCTTTTCAAGTTTTGGTACTTGCATGACATTATCGAGTTTCAGTTCGGCCTGAAGTTCCTTTTTGTACTCTTTGTCGTACAAGGCTTTCAAGCGAGGAGTCGGTACGGTAATAGTTTTCTCAGCCATTACTTGATCTCCTTATTCTTTAATTGACGTGCGACACGTGTCTTACCGCCATCTGCGTTCTTTGCTGAACCAACACGGCTGGTTTTACCGGTTTTCTCATCGACGACCAGCGCTACTTTTGAGATGTCCATAGGGACATGAATGTCTTTTTTACCGCCAGTTGGGTTGAGCTGTGAAGGTCGAATGTGACGATGTCCCACTCCAACGCCCTCGATCAGGACAGTACCTTTTCGGGAATCAACGGAGAGAACCTTGCCAGTCGTACCTTTTTTGGCTCCAGTGATGATTTTTACCGTGTCATTTTTGCGAATACGTGCCATACTACAGTACCTCCGGTGCTAAGCTGATGATTTTGGCATATCCCTTGTCGCGAAGTTCGCGCGGAACTGGGCCAAAAACACGTGTCGCCTTTGGTGTTTTGTCGTCATTGATGATAACGCATGCATTGTCATCAAAAGCGATAGTGCTGCCATCTTTGCGCTTGATTTGATTGCGCGTTCGGACAACGACAGCCTTTTGGACAGTCTTTTTCTTAACGTTACCACTAGGCAATGCGTCTTTGACGGTGACAACAATGATATCACCGACATTGGCGTATTTGCGGCGGGTACCACCGAGTACGCGGATACAAAGGACTTCCTTCGCGCCACTGTTATCGGTGACCTTCAGCCTACTTTCTTGCTGGATCATACTATGCTTCCTCGGCTTTCTCGCCCGGAACTTCTACGACGTCTTCTTTCAACTGGATAGAGCCGCGCGATTTTTCGTCAATCGACTGAAGCGTGAAGGCTTTTGTCTTCGATACTGGTCGAGTGGCTACGATCGTCACTTTGTCACCCAGGCCTGCCTGGTTTTTGTCGTCGTGAGCCTGATATTTACGAGAAACGGTGTACTGCTTCTTGTAGATCGGGTGCGTCTCACGGCTTGTGACGGTGACAGTGATCGTCTTGTCGCGCGAATCTGAGGTAACAATACCGGTAAGTGTCTTAGCCATTACGCTTTCTCCTCTTTAGTATTAGTATCAATATTCGCATTTATCTTGGTTAAAATTCGTGCAACTTCTTTGCGAGCTACAGTGACAGCACGCGGATTGACAAGTTCGCCTGCTTTGAGTGATTTTTTTGCGTCAAGCAGCGCTTGTCGGGCTTCGGCCAGCAGCTCAGCGAGTGTTTTTTCGGCCTTTTTGGTAGATGGTTTCTTGTCAGCCATGATCTACACTCCCTCCCTGCGGATAAACTTTGTCTTGACTGGGAGCTTGTGGCCAGCGAGTCGCATAGCTTCACGTGCGACTTCTTCCTCGACACCCTTCATCTCAAACATGACAGTGCCCGCTTTTACCTTGGCGACAAAAAACTCAGGGTTTCCTTTACCGCTACCCATTTTGACGTCCTGCGGCTTGCGCGTGACAGGAGTATGGGGAAAGATACGAATCCAGATCTTACCACCACGCTTGATGTAGCGAGTCATCGCTTGACGCGCAGCCTCAATCTGACGCGAGGTGATACGCTCGTTGCTTTGTGCCTGGAGGCCGTAGTCGCCAAATGCCACGTAGTTACCACGGGTCGCATTGCCATCGTTTTTACCGATACGTACCTTACGGTACTTGGTTTTCTTTGGGAGTAACATTATGCATCACTCCTTTCACCCTTGTTGATCCAGACCTTAACACCGATAATGCCGACACCTGGAGCGTTTGCACGTGCGACATGGAAGTCAATGTCCTGGCGCAATGTGTGAAGTGGTACCGAGCCTTCGATCACCTTTTCGCGGCGAGCCATCTCGGCGTTATTGAGACGACCAGAGACTTGAATACGGATACCTTTGGCACCAGAATTCATTGTATTTTGTGCGGCCATCTTGATAGCACGGCGGAAGTTGATGCGACGCTCGAGCTGTCGGGCGATATTTTCAGCCACTAGCTTTGCGGCGAGCTCTGGACGCTTTACTTCTTCGATGTTGATGCGAACTGGCAGACTAGCGAGTTTTTCGATCTGGCCTTTGAGCTCGGTGACGCCTGCTCCACCTTTACCGATAACAACACCAGCTTTTGCTGTGTGAATTGTCACCGTGATGAGATTGGCACTGCGCTCGATCTCAATACGATTGATAGTTGGGCGAGACGCGAAACGCTTTTCGATCAGCTCGCGAATCTTGATGTCTTCCGCCAGCCACTTGGCAAAATCTTTTTTGCCGGCGAACCAGCGTGAATCCCAGTTCTTGTGAACTTGCAGGCGGAAGCTGATTGGGTTAACTTTTTGACCCATTACTTTGCCTCCTCTTTCTTAGTAGCTGGAGCTTTCGCGGCAGCTGGTTTCTTCTTTGGCTTTTCTGTGCCGGATACGACTACCAAAATATTGCTCGATTTCTTTTGGAACGGACGAGTCATACCACGCATGTGCGGCTTAAAGCGCTTGAGACGCTTGCCAGTCGTGACACTCAGTGTAGAAATTGTCAGACTCTTGCCGTCAAGGCCGTGATTGTTGGTAGCGTTGGCAGCAGCTGATTGGATAGCTTTTTTGACAGGAAGCGCGCTTTTGCGCGGCACATGATCAAGAATGACTAGTGCATCAGCTACAGAGCGGTTGCGCACAAGGCTCGCTACGATGCTAACTTTGCGTGGAGCAATCTCAACTCCTTTAATATACGCACGTACGGTAAGTTCAGTAGCCATTACTTCTGCTTTCCTCCGTGCTTACGGAATTTGCGTGTTGGACTAAACTCACCGAGCTTGTGTCCTACCATATTTTCCGATACATAGACTGGCACGTGCACTTTGCCGTTATGAACAGCAAAGTTTTTGCCTACCATGTCAGGGGTAATCGTGCTGGCACGAGCCCAGGTTTTTACTACTGTACGGTCATCAGCCGAGAGCGCCGCAACTTTTTTGGCAAGTTTGGCGTCAACGAATGGACCTTTTTTGAGTGATCGACTCATATCTTACCTCTTCCTCTTCGCGTCGTGACGTGTACGAACGATTAACTTATTCGACTGTTTACGGCGTCGGGTGCGGTACCCGAGCGTCAACTGACCCCATGGAGTACGAGGCGCTTTGCCGGTACCATGACGACCACCGTCACCACCACCATGCGGGTGATCTGCAGCGTTCATGACGACACCACGGACTGATGGACGAATACCCTTGCGGCGATTTCGACCAGCAGAACCAATCTTAACGTTCTGGTGCTGGACATTGCCAACCACACCGATTGCTGCAGTCGCTTCAACGCGAACTTTGCGCGTTTCACCACTCGGCAACTTGATCGTTGCGTAGTCGCCTTCTTTGGCCATCAGCTGGGCCTTTGTACCAGCGCTACGAACCATCTGCGCGCCTTTGCCAGGTGTCAATTCGATGGCGTATATCTGTGTACCGATAGGAATCTTGCTGATCGGCATACGGTTTGACGCTTCGATTGGTGCGTTCTCACCGCTGGCAATCTTCTTGCCTTTTGTCATTGATGTATCAGCCAAGATATAGTGATACAGACCGTGCTGGTCTTTGACGCGAGCAATACGAGCCGAGCGGTTTGGATCATATTCGATCTCCTCAACAGTTAGCTCAAGGCCAGCTGCGAGGTTGTGATTCATCAAACGATGGTGACGCTTGACACCGCCGCCACGATGACGAACAGTGATGCGACCGCTGTTATTACGACCAGCGTTCTGCTTCTTGCTCTTTGTCAGGCTTTTGAGTGGTTTACGTGTTGTAATATCACTCAAATCCTGCGAAGTCATACCGCGACGAGCAGGAGTAGTTGGATTATATGCTTTGATCGGCATTATTTCTTCTCCTTATCGTCATTAGCCGCCTCTTCGAACACCTGAATCTTGCTGCCTTCAGCGAGGGTTACGTAGGCTTTCTTACTGTCTTTACGAGTTGTCGTGCCAGGATAGCGATTCTTACCGCGACTGTAGCGCACGGCCTTACCAGCCTGGACGAGTGTCTTGACAGATTTGACTTTCACTTCATACTGCTCAGCGACCGCTGCGGCTATCTGGTCTTTATTAGCGGTCAATGGGACGTTGAACACATAGGTATTCTGCTGAGTTTGACCGTAAGCCTTCTCCGTGGCACGCGGGGTGACTAAGATACTCATTATTTAGCCTCCTTTGTTAGCCATTCTTCAATCATTGGCAGTGATTTTTTGCTAATGACAATCTTGTCGGCATTCAGAACATCGAATACATTCAGATATGTTGGGCGAACAGGCTTAACATTTTTAAGGTTGCTCGTAGCTCGGATGACAAGTTCATCTTTAACACTTACAACAAGGAGAACTCGTGCGTTTTCTGAAATCTTATTGTCGGCAAGCATCTTTAAAGTTTCCTTTGTTTTACCATTAGGGCATGTAAAGGTGTCAATAATGACGATCTTTTTGGCTTTATTTGCCAACGTCAAAGCCTGGCGAACAGCAACGCGCTTAGAAGTCGTCGATAGTTTCTTGGTGTAGTTTTCATTGCCGAGGGGGCCGAAGACGACACCACCAGTACGCCAGATAGGGTTACGGGTCGAGCCGAAACGAGCACGTCCGGTACCTTTTTGGCGCCATGGCTTTTTACCGCCACCAGATACTTCACCGCGGGTTTTCGTGGTGGCTGAAGCCTGGCGCTTATTTGCTAGGTAGGCATCGTAAGCAACCTTCAGCAGTTCGTGATTCTCAACCTTTACATCAAAGACGCCCTTAGGGAGAGTTATTTTAGAAGTTGAATTCGTAGTAGTTTCAGCCATTACGCGTTACCTCCGTTGACGACTACAAGACCTTTGCGAGGTCCTGGTACAGCACCTTTGAGGCCAAGCAGATTATTTGTAGCATCGACATAAGCTACTTCAAGGTTTTTCACCGTTACTTGCTCATGGCCCATGCGGCCTGGCATTTTCTTGCCCTTGAAGACTTTTTGCGGATACATTGATCCGATTGAGCCGACGCGGCGAACATTGCCGTTACCACCATGGGTCTTCTTAGAGGTGTTAAAGTTGTGACGCTTTACTGTACCGGCAAAACCTTTACCTTTACTGGTGCCAGTCGCTTTCACGAGGTCACCGAGTGCGAATGCACTTACGTCGATTTGATCACCGACTTTGAGATCGCCGATTTCATCGACGCGAAACTCCCGCAAAACTTGCGGCGAAACTTTGACTGGTTTTAGATGACCAGCCACGGCCTTGCTCAGGTTCTTACCCTCACCAAATGCCACTTGGACTGCGTTATAACCGTCGGATTCGACAGTCTTTACCTGAGTCACAGTCACAGGGCCGGCTTGAATCAGTGTCACAGGCGTTGCCGTGCCATCATCAGCCAGGATTTGGGTCATACCAATTTTGGTACCGAGAAGTGCTTTCATGCCCTTTTCTCCCATTTAAAATCTCCGGTGGCGAGTAGTATCTCTATAGGGTCTTACCTTGGAGACTTGCTCATTCACACGGGGACGAGTTGTTATTACGTAATAAAGTTACGATGTCCATAATACCACGAATGGCAATGGTACGTCAAGGGTTTTATCCCTGATAAGGTGCTGTTAGCAACAGACTACTCTCTTGCAAGCTGATCTGCTACTATTGGGAGGTATGACGACGTCGAAACTGGGCCGTGTGAGTATGTGGCTAAAGAAACATTGGATCACCATTACTGTAATTATGCTGGCAACGGCTACGAGCGGGCTATTCATTGCTTGGGCATTTTACGATGGAGAGCAAAGTGACGCTCGACATCACCAGAAGATCGCCGATACGAATAAGACTTACGATGCGTTAATCAAGAAACTCAAAGCTGAACGTGAGGCTAAGGAGTTAGCCGCCAAAAAGGCCGCGGCCGAAGAGAAGGCTCGCAAAGAAGCAGCAGCAAAGGCAGCTACGACTGAACCCGCACCAAAATCTTCCTTTGCCAGCGGAAAAACATGCAATACTAGTAGCTCGCACAATGATCCTCGTCGTCTCGATATTATCGTCAATAAGCGCAATTGCCTGATCCCACTCTCGTATGCGCCGACAGACCTTGTCACAGCTTACGGAGCAACGCTGCGCAGTGAAGCTGCGACTCAGTTCGGGACACTTGTCAATGCCGCTCAAGCAAACGGGGTGCAAATTGGAGCAACCAGTAGCTACCGCTCATACGAGGCACAAGTTGCTACATATCAACATTGGGTCAATGTCAACGGTAGCATGGCTGCGGCAGACAAAGTCAGCGCCAGGGCGGGCTATAGTGAACATCAGACTGGGCTAGCAGTTGACGTCTCAACTGGAGGCTGTTCGCTCGACTGCTTTGCGGGTACAGCTGCGTATGCCTGGATGAAGAAGAATGCCTACAAATACGGATTCATTGAACGATATCCACCAGGTCTAACTCATATCACTGGTTATAGCCCCGAAGCTTGGCACTATCGCTACGTCGGCAAGGCTGTAGCGAGTGCTATGAAAACATCGGGCGTCAAAACACTCGAAGAATATTTTAGCTTTCCGGCTGCTCCCACATATTAGATCACAATGCCGGCCGGCACGAAGTAGCTGAGTACTCCGATAATCAAAAGAACCGCGTACAAAATTTTGCGGTTTGATTGGTGCTTTTCAAAATATTTGACCGTCACAATTCCGACCAACAGCCCTAATGGTAGTGCGTTGAGAGGCAGCCCAAGCCATGTAATTGGAGTACTAAATTTTATCCACAAGGTTCCAAGGATCACAATAGCAACTAGCTTAAGGAAGTATGTACTATCACTCTCAAATAATATCTCTCGACTAGCTTGGCGCACAGAGCGTCGTCGACCTCTTTTGCGAGGAAGATGTCCTTTGTGCTGTTTTGAATGTGTTTTTATTTTTGTCATACGCCTTTGGTGTCATTGTAGCAAATATCGACCCAAATGCAAAAAGAATAAGCAGCATTTCATTTCAAAATGTTATCGTGTATACTAGCAGCATGGCTACTACAAAGAAGAAAACAACCACAAAGCGAGCAACGACATCACCTAAGTCTCGAACACCGAAGAAGACCGCTGCGAAGAAGTCCCAGCAGCAATCACGGTCATTCGTGCTCGAACCAGAGAAGCAACCATTTATGACTTTTACGCCGACCAAGCAGAGCCTGTATTGGTTAGTGCTTGGAGTCATTGTGATATGCTTTGCGACGTGGATACTCAAGCTGCAGTCTGATATACAGGCTATCTACGACAGTATTGACGCCAATAGTGATACTACTATCATGCAGCCGATCAAGCACGATACTAAGCATTCCAAACATTAATCGCTATATGAGTAACAAAAATGCCCGATAAAGGGCTTTTTTGTTTGGATAAGCGCTCGGCTTGGTTTTACATACGAATCTCTGCGTCTACGCCAGCTGGGAGGCTTAGATTTTGCAGAGAGTCAATTGTCTTTGGCGTTGCATTTGAGATATCGATAAGGCGCTTGTGAATGCGCATCTCAAAAGCTTCGCCCCCTTGCTTGTAGACGTGTGGACTTTTGACGACAGTATATGTGCTGCGGCGTGTTGGTAGCGGGACGGGGCCAGCTACGCTAGCACCTGTACGAACTGCTGTGTCGATGATTTGCTTTGCCGACTGGTCAATGACTTTGTGGTCATAGGCCTTGAGTCGAATCCGGATCTTGAGACCGGCATCTTTTTCTGCCATGAGAAATTTCCTTTGCTTTACATCCAGTAACCTTGGGCTCGAATCGGAATTGAGTCATCGTCTGGCCAAGTTCTCTGGACTATTAGTAACTTTAATTATTATAGCGTATCGTGGCACATTTGCAAGCGAATCGAAGTTACCCGAAATCCGATCTTTTTGCCTCGTCATGCCGCGCGCTCTATTCTATCGATGGCACCTGTAGCAACATGTGAAAAAAGCTTGCCCAATGATTCAAGATCAGTCTTGCGCGTTCCATTGTGAGCGTAGTCTATAGTATATGCTGCTCGTTCGCGTGGGTCAGGTGATGATCCTTCGACCATCCTCCTGGCACCGGGATGCACAAGCCCTGGCTTGGTAATATCGCATGCATGCAGATAGTCACGCTGCTCCTCGGCAGAAAGGACATCCATTACCTCCTCAAGTTCGCTCGGGACGATAGGACGTACGCCTACTATACTCATGTATCCCCGTATGACAGGTATAACTTGCAGAAGTTCATCAGCTTTTATCTTCCTGATAAAGGCTCCGTGACGGTTCATCTCAACTCCCTGTGATCTCGCCTTGGCCCTAGACATACTAGTAACCTCGCCCTTGTACGTTTTAATTTTTTGGATGCGTATAATTCTACCCCCGTGCCGCCTATCTTGGGTGAATACCGGCATCTCGCCTTCTAGGGCAACCACGGCAGCTGTCGCCAAGCTACCCAGGATAGCCATCGGGAGTAGCGCACTGCCTAGTTTTAGGTCCATGTTCCGTTTCTCGACACTTCGGTGCCACTCTTCTCCTATTTTATTCATGAACTACTTATACTACTATTTAGATAAAACATCAATAAAATACCTCCGGGTTTTGCCGGAGGTATTTTTGTATGGCTTCGTACCAGATTATTTTGTAATCTTGGTAACGACACCAGCACCAACAGTGCGACCACCTTCGCGGATTGCGAAGTTGAGACCTTGTTCCATGGCGATAGGTGCCAGAAGTTTGACGTTGAACGTGATTGTATCACCAGGCATGACCATTTCTTTGTCAGCCGGGAGCTCAACTTCACCAGTTACGTCAGTCGTACGGAAGTAGAACTGCGGCTTGTAGCCCTTGGTGAATGGCGTGTGGCGGCCACCCTCTTCTTTCTTAAGTACGTAGACTTCAGCCTCAAACTCGGTGTGTGGAGTGATTGAACCTGGCTTTGCTACGACCTGACCGCGCTCGATCTGTTCGCGCTCGATACCACGCAGGAGAAGACCGGCATTGTCGCCTGCTTGACCTTGGTCAAGATTCTTCTTGAAAGCCTCGATGCCAGTAACGACTGACTTCTGCGTATCTTTGATACCAATGATCTCGACTTCATCGTTAAGCTTAACGATGCCCTGCTCGATACGACCAGTTGCAACAGTACCACGACCTTTGATCGAGAAAACGTCTTCGATAGGCATAAGGAAGTCTTTGTCGAGGTCACGAACTGGCTCTTCGACGTACTCATCAAGAGCTTTAACGAGTTCCATAATAGCCTCTTCTGATTCAGCATCACCTTCGAGAGCCTTTGTAGCAGAACCCTTGATGATTGGAGCGTTGTCACCATCGTAACCATTCTTGGTCAGCAGTTCGCGAACGTCCATTTCAACGAGCTCAACGAGCTCAGGATCAGCAAGGTCCATCTTGTTTAGGAAGACAACGATCTTTGGTACGTTGACTTGGTGTGCAAGCAGAACGTGCTCGCGAGTCTGTGGCAACGGACCGTCGTTTGCAGCGACCACAAGGATAGCGCCGTCGATCTGAGCAGCACCAGTGATCATGTTCTTGACGTAGTCGGCGTGACCAGGCATGTCGACGTGCGCGTAATGGCGCTTTTCTGACTCGTACTCCTGATGAGAAGAAGCAATGGTAATACCACGAGCTTTTTCTTCTGGTGCGTTGTCAATGTCTTCGTAATTGCGAGGCTTGTTGACATCGCTTGGAAGTTTTTTTGCAAGCACGTGTGTGATTGCAGCTGTTAGAGTTGTTTTACCGTGGTCAACGTGACCCATAGTACCTACGTTGACATGCGGCTTTGAACGATCGAAATCGGCCATAACGAGATATTTCTCCTCTTTAAATGTTATATTTCGCTATTCGCGCGCTGTCACATAAACATGTTAGCAGTGACCCCACGGCGTATAGGGTAGATTATACAGAGTGCTACCAAAAATGTAAACAGGTGGGAGACTAATCCTCAAATTTGTCGGGAATCGCCAACTGGCGCTTTTTGCCTGATCTCCACGTACCGACCGCCCAACCAATCGGCAGGATGTCATGATATCCTATGACATCAGCTGCATTTCGAAGCAGTGAGCCGACAAAGCCACCGAAGCGGAGCTTTCGCCATTCGAAAAGAGCCCAGCCGTAACCAATTGGCACTACAGATGGCGGAAGAACGGCCTTATACTTTGCTTTTGAGCCATTGAGATGTCTAGCCACAAATTGTGCATCGTGTAACGCCGTCTGTGCCAGTCCGGCATAGGGGGTAGCAGCGTTATCTCCGATGACATAGATACCCTCCTTTACCCTCATGTACTCATCTACAACAACCTTACCGCGCTCATTGAGCGTAAAGTGCTCAGTATTTGCTTGATAAAATGGCGAATTGGCCACACCAGAAGTCCAGACAACTGTCTGCGTCATGAGCGGCTTTCCATCAACAATAAGGGAGTCTGCTGTTTGACGCTCAACCTTTTTTTCAAGTTCGACATTAACACCGAGATGCCTGAGACGCTTCTCGGCAATCTTGCTGGCTGCTTCGCTCATGCGAGGCAAGACGCGAGGGGCCGCCTCAATGAGACTAATGCCAGGAAAACGCTTGTTGTTTACCTTGTATTTCTTGCGCAAAACGTTGAGGTACTCGCCAAGTGCACCCGCCAACTCAACACCCGTTGGACCTGCTCCAACAATAACGTAATTTTTCTCATCATCCGACCCGTCACTCATCTCCTCTACAAGATGCTTTTGGAGAGTTCGCACTTCAGATTCAGACTTGATACCGTACGCATATGTATCAAGTCCTTCGATACCAAAATACGTTGTCACACTACCTAACGCAAAGACGATATTATCGTACTTATAGACCTTGCCGCTAGCCCCAGTGACGATATTTTCGCTAGGGGTAATAGTCATGATTGTATCCTCTACTACGCGGACGTTTTTTGTTTTGCGGAAAATCCTCTCAAGCGACACCCATGACTCTTTATAGCTATGTCCGGTCGCGGTACTATAGAGCGCCGGATAGTATTGAAAATATTCTGTGTTGGAAATCAGGGTAATATCATTTGTTTTTTTCTTCGCGAGTTCAAGTGCTGTTTTGATGCCGCCGAAGCCGCCGCCAACAATCATAATATTCATGAAACAATGCTCTCTCTTTTGTTTTCTTTATAGTAGTCTTAAGCACTAGTATAGCAAATCAAATCGTTAGGCCAAGTATATTTCTAACGATCACATGTCCGCAGGACATATCAACTAAAAACTCCCGTGCTACTCGGGAGTTTTTATGTGCTATTTTGCGTTACGCTTTTCGATTATCTCTTGGGCAACATTTGGTGGGACTTCCTCATACTGGGCCAGCTCCATCGTCGAAGCCGCACGACCCTGAGACATTGAGCGGATATCACCAGTGTAGCCAAACATGCTAGCAAGCGGCACAAAGGCTTTGATAAGCTTGGCACCGCCCATCAGATCATCCATCGAGTCAATGCGACCCCGACGAGAGTTAAGATCTCCAATGATATCACCCATAAAGTCCTCGGGTGTCGTAACCTCGACTTTCATAACCGGCTCAAGTAATATTGGTGTAGCCTGCTTGATGCCTTCACGCGCCGCAAGCGATCCAGCGAGCGAGAAAGCAAGCTCAGATGAGTCGACATCATGATAGCTACCGTCATACAGCGTCGCTTTAACATCGACGACTGGATAGCCAGCGATCACACCACTGTCGAGCGTTTCCCTGATACCCTTCTGGACAGCTGGACGGTATTCTTGAGGAACCACACCACCTTTGATCTCATCAATGAATTCAAAGCCTTTGCCTGGCTCATTTGGCTCAAATCGTACCCAGACATCGCCGTACTGACCACGACCACCAGACTGCTTGGCATGCTTACCCTGAACTTCAGCGCGACCTTTGATGCTCTCACGAAAGGCAACCTGCGGCTCACCGATATTCGCTTCGACCTTAAACTCGCGCTTCATGCGGTCAATCAAGATGTCAAGATGAAGCTCGCCCATTCCGGACATAATCGTTTGTCCAGTCTCTTCGTCAGTATGAATACGGAATGTTGGGTCTTCTTCGGCAAGACGCTGCAAGGCAATACCCATTTTTTCCTGATCTGCTTTGGATTTTGGCTCAACAGCGATCGAAACCGGTGGGTCTGGGAACTCAATAGACTCAAGGGCAATCGGATGCGATGCATCAGCCAGCGTATTACCGGTGAAGGTGTTTTTGAGACCAACAACCGCAGCGATATCACCGGCACCAACCCGATCAATATCCTCGCGTTTGTCAGCGTGCATACGGACGATACGACCGATACGCTCTTTTTCGCCGGTTGTTGTATTCAATACGTAACTGCCTGTCGTCAAGGCACCAGAATACACACGCACAAAGATCAGCTTACCAACAAATGGATCGGCTGCGATTTTGAATGCGAGAGCTGCCATAGGTTCCTTTTCGTCTGGCTTACGACTAATTTGGTCACCAGTCTTTGGATTGGTGCCCCATATCTCATCAACATCAAGTGGACTTGGAAGGAAATCAACCATGACGTCGAGAAGCTTCTCAACGATTACGCCGCGGCCATCGCCACCAGTGACAAGGAAGAAATCACCAGCTAATACGCGCTTACGCAAGCCCATTTTTAGCTCCTCGTTGCTAATTGCCTCTTCACCGCCGTCAAAGAATTTCTCCATCAATGCGTCATCAGCTTCGACGGCTGCTTCTACTAGAAGGCTCCGGGCGTTCTTGGCCTTTTCGGCCATATCGCTAGGAATATCACCTTCGATGAGCGCCTTGTCCGTGTAGTCGCCGTAGGTGTAGGCTTTCATCTCGATAAGATCGACTACGCCATTGATGTCCTTTTCGAAACCAATTGGTAGGTGGACCGGTAGAGCATTCTTGCTGAGACGCGTATGGATGCTCTCAAGAGATTTATAGAAGTCGCCGCCGGTTTGGTTGATCTTATTGATAAAGCAAACCCGAGGGACGCCGTACTTATTAGCTTGACGCCAGACAGTCTCAGACTGCGCCTCGACGCCCATCTTGCCATCAAAAACAGTCACTGCACCGTCAAGCACGCGCAGTGAGCGTTCAACCTCAGCGGTAAAATCGATGTGGCCTGGTGTATCGATAATATTGATTTTGTGATCTTTCCAGAAACATGTCACAGCTGCCGATGTAATAGTGATGCCGCGCTCTTTTTCCTGCGCCATCCAGTCGGTTGTAGCGCCATCGCCATCACCACGCACTTCACCGATTTTGTGGTTGATACCAGTACGATACAGAATACCTTCAGTCGTAGTCGTTTTGCCAGCATCAATATGCGCGATAATACCGATATTGCGATAGTCCTTTAGCGGGACGTCTTGTTGAGCCATTAGTGTTTCCTCTCAGGAGTTAGTAAATATTTTTTGCCATAAAAAATAGCGCCTTATGGTTATTCTAGCAGGTTTTGTCCAAAAACGCCATGTGTAGTCATCCTAAAAAGCCAGCGCCCGTACCGTAGTTGCACGTAGGTAATGATACTGTCCCGTTTTATCAAGGATGACCAAATACGGGCCTGCCAGCTCAGATGACGAAATCTCCTGCTGCAAATCTACAACAATCCCATCCACGAAGGCCTTTTCTCGTAACTCACCCTCTTCGGTGACTATATCCCCGGCTGCCATGACCTCTCGCTTAACAAGCAGAGACTCCAGAGCCTCAAGTGCTGGTTGAGTATTTCCTGGCAAGTCATTCTGAGCAATTCGCCGTGCAATTGACCGTACTCGCTCTACGTGTTTTAGTTCCTGATACGAATTGGTTGTATCGTGGTGCAATGCCGCAAAAAGCTTATTGATCTGCCCTACTACTGGGTCGCGGCCATATGCAGCAGCCGCGGCCATTCGAGCTGATTTATCTGCCATGTAGCGCTCAAGTGATGGAATTGTTATCATGACAGAGCCGTCCAGCGGGATAAGTCCGCGAGAACGCACCTCTACCTCAAGAAGGGGTACTACTCCCTTTTGATTCAACATAACAGTAGAGTGAGAGCCGACATCAATTACCATATACGGATATGGGTAGTACCTCTCTTCCCCTGACGCTTCGTCTATATACGATTCTATGTCGCCATGAAGAGCGTAGAATGTACCCCTAAAGGAGTCCCCGTGCTGCAACTTTGCAAAAGGTGCATTGGCATCAACCTGCACCACAAACAGCCCTGGCTGCACCTCAACATCTGGCTGTCTAAGTGTATGAGGGCGCAAAGCATACTCGCCCTCAACCTGGAGCATGTAGTCGGCAATCCGGGCCTCTATCAATCTATCCGCTAACGCTCTGACAAGCCGCGTACTTACCTCGATAGCCTGCTCGGGTGTCTCAAAATATCGACGAGTAAAAGGCTTGATGACCTCAGTGACTGCTTTGAGCTCAGCATCAAGCAGCTTCATCTCTTCAACGAACAGCGGATCTCCACTTTTATTGGGGCGCTCGGGCGTTTGCAGCGACACATTATCTTGGCGCGGTTCTTCCCATACTGTATGCTCTACGATCATATTTTTGAGATTTTGCTCAGCTGCCCCAAACGCGCAATCAACTAAAGCTTGCTGCATCCTCGTACTACGTAGCCGGAGTACATTCTCTGCTTTTATCCCTACTTGACTGCCCTCCCATTCGTCTTCCGTATCAGGCAGTTCAATGAATAGCATCGCGTGTATACGCCCATGATCATCCTCTTCACGTACAAATTCAATTCTCGGCTTGCGTCCATAGAGCACTACCGGACTCTCACACGTTATATTCAACCAGTCATCGCCGTCTTTACACAATAGCTCGTCCTTTACCTGCGTCATGTGCGGCCACACTTGGTCCAGTCCTAATCGATTGTTGATGTATATTGAAGTCCATTCCCGAAGGTCGGCCGAAGCCTGAAAGGACTTTTCCAGGCGATGAGCGACTGCAGCCAACCGACGCAATAGTTTTTCGCTCCCACGGTCGCCGGGCAGGATCAAACCGTCAATCAGATTCATCTCATCCGTCCAAAAGCGATGCAGCTTCACATCAATTGCTTCTGGAGTAGGGATAGCATACTGGTGCCTTGAAGCCTCATCGGGATAGAGTACAATTTGTGGAAAATGACTATTTGCATCAGGCAGGACAAAGCCATAGCCTATTCTAGCTTTCACCTTACTACCTCCCAGATCATCACCGTGGGACCCGTCAATGATACCGTATGACCGGAGCTCAACGTCCTCGACAAAATACGACCTATTACCTTGTTCATCAACATCGGGCTTGCCCCAGCGGGCCAACAACTGATCGCTTAATGAAGAGTCCTCATATAGATACACCCGGCCAGAGACCGTAGCAACTTCATCATGATACATCCAAGCTTGATTGAGCACCTCAATGCCAGGCTTAACCAAATCAGAGGACGCGCCTCCATCCATATTCGCATTGTTATCCAGCTGCTTTAGCCGACCATCAAATAGAGCCACTCCGACATCATACTGGTCGTACTCTTCGATAAGCCTGCGAAACTCAGTGTCTGATGAATCGTGAGACATAGGCTCTATTTAAGCTTCTTTCATGCCGACTATCAAGCTTGAGCATTATTTCATGGTATACTGCTGCATGATGAATCGTCCCAAGAGTTTGAAACTTTATTGCTTCTCCCCGCCCGTCATGTTGGCGACATTTGCTGTAGAAATCCTGTTTGCATTTTATATCGCCTGGCGCTACAAGATGACTACAACAACACGGTTGATAATCGCTATTCTGGTGTGCTTGGCTGTCTTTCAGAGCGCAGAATTCACACTCTGCGGCGGGATTGGAGTTACTGGCGGCATGTGGTCGCGGATTGGTTATAGCGCCATCACTCTGCTGCCCCCACTTGGGCTGCACCTAGCTCTATCAATTGCCGGAAAAAGGCAGCCAATACTTTTGGCAACTGCCTACGGATCAGCAGCTATCTTCGTAGTCTATTACACCGTAGCAACAGCCGCCATATCTGGTCATACCTGTTACGCAAACTATGCTGTTTTTGACACACATACGGGATTTATCCCAACATTCTTCTACGGCGTATACTATTATGGCTGGCTATCTGTCGGCGTGATCACCTCGTGGTATCTAGCTGGAAAAGCGCGTCAAGCTCATATCAGGCGCGCACTTTACGCGCTATCCATTGGCTACATCGCGTTCATGGCTCCGACAACCACATTTAATCTTATAGACCCGTCGACTGTTGCTGGCATTCCGTCAATCATGTGCGGCTTCGCCGTCATTTTGGCATTTATTCTGGTAGGCAAAGTTGCGCCGGAGAGCCTGATGGTAAAAGATAGTCAGCGCAGCCTGTGGTTTAGGTTCCCGTTCTAGCGCTGGAGCATTTCGCGACTAACAAGCGGGAACTCTCCTTGTATGGATGCGGGTAATCGGTTAAACGCAAACGTTAGTATGTCTTCTTCTCCTGGGACGAGACCCTCTTTTTCTTGTGCCTTTTGCAAGGCCTTTCGTCTCATCCTCGTAAGAGGCAGACTGGTGATTGCAAGTCCTGTCAGTGCGGCCTGGACTACGGCTATTCGTATATACTCACCCATGTCTAGCTCCTCCGCAGTCAATCTGTAGGCGTCAGTGTCGAGAGTCCTGAGCCGCTCCTCAAACTTGATATAGCGACGAGAAACTCCCACCACTTTTGAGCTGGGTGGGAGTTCTCCGAACATATCCGACATGCTAGCCTCTAGCAAAATGGGCAAAGGCGCGGTTGGCCTCGGCCATCTTGTGGGTATCTTCTTTCTTCTTGAAGGCGCTGCCTGCTTCGTTGTAGGCATCGACGATCTCTGCTGAAAGGCGCCTTTCATACGGCATGCCTTTGCGAGCACGTGCTGATTGCACAAGCCAGCTAAATGCATAGTGCAGTTGCCGGTGACCAGAAACCGGGAATGGAATCTGATAATTTGCACCACCAACACGTCGGCTTTTGACTTCAAAGTTTGGCGCAACATTCTTGAGTGCTTTTTCAAACACCTCAAGCGGGTCTTCGCTCTTGAGTTTCTTGGCAGCATCCTCAAGAGCTGCATAGACCATGCGCTCAGCAGCCATTTTTTTGCCGTCGAGCATGGATTTGTTGATCAGGCGCTGCACAAGCACGCTCTGATATTTACGATCTGGTTTGAGCTCGCGTTGGAGCTTTTTGGTAACTTTTCTAGGCATTTCGATTCTTTCCTACTTGATATGCGACAGGACGTGCCTCTAGCATTCCAAGAACTGCTAGTGCATCCGCCTCTTCGTCACTTATTCTTTCTTGTCGTTCTAAAATTTCTACCTCTTTATGTAACACACAGCCTTGACCATCAAATGGTACCGTAAGGCCTGCATCTTCTAGTTTTGCCCAGTCTTTAGCACATTCTTGTTTATCGCGTGCATCCGCGTCTGGACATCCACCACTAAGACATGGGCGTTCAAATGTCATTACTTATTCTCTTTTTTAGTTCCGTACTTAGAACGGCCTTGCTTGCGATCTGACACGCCCTGAAGGTCGAGTGCGCCGCGGACAATGTGATAGCGGACACCCGGAAGGTCTGGCACGCGGCCACCGCGGACAAGCACGACAGCGTGTTCCTGCAAATTGTGACCTTCGCCACCGATGTAGGCCCAGACTTCTTGCTTGTTGGTCAGACGTACACGAGCAACTTTGCGAAGTGCCGAGTTTGGCTTTTTTGGCGTCTTGGTAGTTACCTTGACACAGACACCGCGCATAAGCGGTGATTTTTCTTTGTTGTAGCGCGTTTTGAGCGCATTGAAAGTACTACCGAGCGCCGGTGACTTCGACTTTTTTGCCGCAGTCCGGCGGGGCTTGCGCACTAACTGATTAATCGTTGGCATAGAAAAACTATTCTCCCTTGATTGATGATTTGCTTGCGGACCGGTTCAGCAAAAACATTTCCGCGGTTTGGTTCTTTCCACGCCTCAAAAAATTGTACACTTCCTTTGAGACCGAAAAGAGGAAACTCTTCATGACAAATTATACCAAAAAGCACCCTTGATAACAAGAGCGCTTTCTTTTGTAGATCACCGGTGGCTAAGCGGCTAGCTCGACGTCTTCTGAGATCTCCTCAGCAATTCTTTCGACTTCTTCATACGCCTCGCTGTCCTGAACTCCAGTTCCGACTGGAATCTTGCGGCCAATGATGACGTTTTCCTTGAGGCCATGCAGGCGATCTGCACGTCCGGAAGTCGCCGCATTGATCAGCACACGAGTTGTGTCCTGGAAAGATGCAGCTGATAGCCAGCTATCGCTCCAAATCGAAACCTTGGTGATACCGAGAAGTAGCTGAGTGTATTGCACGAGGTTCTTGCCTTCGGCAGCCAGTTCTGCATTCGCATCCACGACAGCAGCCTTGGAGACGATGTCGCCCGTAACAAACGCACTGTCACCCGGGTCTTCGACCTGAACTCGGCTGAACATCTGACGCACAATGATCTCAAGATGCTTGTCAGCAACATCTTGGCCCTGTGCAGCGTAGATACGCAGAACTTCGTTGATTATATAGCGCTGAGTAGCTTCGGTGCCCTTAAGGCGCATCAAGTCGTGCAGATTAAGCGAACCGATCGTCAGGCGATCACCCGCTTCGATGTGATCATTCGCCTTAACGACAAGCTGTGTATTGCCTGGAATTTCGTAGCGTACTGGCGCGGAAGCATTCGCAGCAATTACGAGTGTATCCTCAGCGATCTCGACGACACCATCAAATGGTGCTACGAGCGGCTTCGCTTCACCCTCAGTAGTCGCTAGTACATCACCGGCTTTGACATTCGAGCCAGCCTTGACGGCGACTGTGCGGCCTTCAAGTGGGATACGCTCAACATGCCCAGCTTCTGGAGTGACCTGAACGATGTAGTTTTTGCCGTCTTCCCATACATCTACCATACCTGTTACTTCAGATACGTAGGCCTGTCCTTTTGGTGTACGAGCCTCAAACAGCTCCTCAACACGCGGCAGACCCTGGGTGATGTCACTTCCGGCAACACCAGAGTTGTGGAACGTACGAAGCGTCAGCTGAGTACCAGGCTCACCGACCGACTGCGCCGCAATAACACCTACCGGCTGAGCTGTTGCAACCAACTCGTTTGTTGCCATGTCGATGCCGTAGCTGCGCTGTGGGATACCGCGAAGATTGTTCGTCGATAGGACTGACTGAATCTTGACAGACTCGATTTCCACGTCATTCTCAATCGCTTCGGCGATCTCGCGAGTAATGAGCTCGTCTTTCTTGATGTGGCCAGGGACATCCTCGGCTGTGTAGCGACCATAGAGACGGCCAGAGAAACTGATCATAGTCAAGTCTGATTCGCTGCGGTAGATAGCAAACCCTTCATCATCACCGTCCTCGTCAGCTACCGTAAAGACATCTTGTGAAACGTCGACCAAACGACGAGTCAAATAGCCAGAGTCAGCTGTCTTGAGGGCAGTATCGATCAGACCTTTACGCGCACCGCGAGTTGCCACGAAAGCTTCAAGCGATGACAACCCCTTCGTAAATGAGCTTCGAATCGGCAGCTCAATCTCACGATTGGCAGCGTCCACCTGGATACCAATCATCGCACTCGCCAATTTGACGTTTGATATATCACCACGAGCACCTGAGTTGACCATGACAGAAATACTTGTATCCATCTGCGTCATCTGGTCTTTGAGGAAGTCGGTTACATTGTTGTCGACAGTTCGCCACGCAGCAACCGTCAGGTTGTAGCGCTCTTCGTCAGTGATCAACCCTTGGTCGTACTGCTCAGAAATAAGCGCCGTCTTTGCATCGCCTTCGGCGACAAAATCTGCGATTTCGCTAAAGTGGACATAGTCATCTTTACCAGTCGAAACAGCGGCAACGGTAGCAAAACGGAATGCCAGGCCTTTCATGCGGTCTGCAGTCTGAGCAGTTGTCTCGGCACCGTACTTATCAAAGATACGAGCCAGTACTTTTTTGAGCTGCTTCTTGCTCTGTACGTTATTGTCATAAGGGAAATCTTCAGGTAGGATCTCGTTGAAGAAAACACGCCCAAGCGTTGTGTTTCGCACATCACCCTTGGCGCGAATACGAATCGGGGTCTGCAGTTCAATCTTGCCATCGTCATACGCCATCTCAGCTTCATAGACAGAACTAAATGGCTTCACATCCTTGGTCTGAGCGCTAGGCTTGTCATACGTCAGGTAGTAATTACCGAGCACGACGTCCTGGCCGATATTGAGCACTGGTGCACCATCAGCCGGCTTGAGCAAGTTATTAGTTGCACTCATCAGATCGCGAGCTTCGGCCTGTGCTTCATCAGATAGCGGCAAGTGAACGGCCATCTGGTCACCATCGTAGTCGGCATTAAATCCATTAGCAACAAGTGGGTGCAGCTGGATTGCCTTACCTTCGACTAGCTTTGGCTGGAAGGCCTGGATAGACAGACGGTGCAGCGACGGTGCGCGGTTGAGAAGGACATATTTGCCTTCAATTACGGCGTCAAGCGCGTCCCATACCAATGCATCACCGGCTTCGATCAGACGAGTCGCACTACGGATGTTGTGGGCGTGCTCACCACGGATCAGCCAGCTAATGACAAATGGCTTGAAGAGTTCAAGGGCCATCTGCTTTGGCAGACCACACTGATTGATCTTGAGCTTTGGTCCAACAACGATAACCGAACGACCTGAGTAATCAACACGCTTACCGAGGAGATTTTGGCGGAAACGGCCTTGCTTACCTTTGAGCATATCAGAAATAGACTTGAGACGACGACGGCCGCCAGTCGCATTGACTGCGCGTCCACCGCGAGCCGCTGAATTGTCGACCAGTGCGTCGACTGCTTCTTGGAGCATACGCATTTCATTGCGGCGGATAACCTCCGGTGCATTGAGGTCGATCAGCTTCTTGAGGCGATTGTTGCGGTTGATTACGCGACGGTACAAATCGTTCAAGTCGCTAGTCGCGAAACGACCACCGGTTAGCTGAACCATCGGACGCAGATCTGGTGGAATCACTGGCAGAACCGTCAGGGTCAGACTACTTGGCTTAATACCAGCAGCCTGCATGCCTTCGAGCACCTTGAGGCGCTTGAGCAACTTCTTTTCGCGTTGACCTTTTGCGGATGTAACTTCCTCGGTAAGTTCAGCAATCAGAGAGCTTAGGTCAATCTCATCAAGAAGTGCTTTGAGGGCCGTTCCACCCATGCCTACTTCGACAAGCTCTTCATACTCTTCTGGTAGATTACGGTAGTCGGTCTCGCTCAAAAGTGCGCCCTTTTGGAGACTTTCAAGCTGTGTCTTGCGGAGTACATAGTTTTCTTCGAGGTCCTCGATCTCCTTTGATTGCTCGGCAGCTAATTTCTTGACATCAACACCGTCAGCTTCGGCTTCCTTTTCGTAGCGCATCTTGATCGCTGCGCGACCTGCTTCGGTCTCGGCCTCGATGTCTGCCAGCATTTGATCACGCTTTTCGTCATCCGCGCTCAAAATAACGTAGGTTGCAAAATAAGCAATACGTTCCAGATTGCGGACCGTAATGCCCAGCAATAGACTCATTGCACTTGGTGTGCCGCGCATAAACCAGATGTGTGCTACTGGTGCCGCAAGAGAAATATGTCCCATGCGCTCACGACGGACAATTGATTTTGTGACTAACTCGCCATTTTTATCAATAGCAGCCTCGCGAGAGCGAACGCCTTTTAGTTTCGTATCATGCGGATTAATATCCTTTACCGGACCAAAAATTCGCTCACAAAACAGACCGTCACGCTCTGGCTTTTGCGTTCGGTAGTTGATCGTCTCTGGCTTAGTGACTTCACCATGGCTCCATTTTAGGATGTCATCGGGACTTGCCACGACCAGTCGAACAGCATCGAAGTCAGCGATACCGTTGTTGGTGTTTGAAACGACGCGTGTCATATTACGCCTCCTCCTTTTCTTCTTCACTGACAAATTCTTCTGCTACTTCAACCGAAAGGCCGTCTTCATTAAGATCAATCTCGTCAGCCTCGTCAAGGACAACTTCTGTGTCGTCATCGCTCCCGTCAACCGCAACGGTCTTATCGGCCGGACCGGCAACAGCGATTACCTCTTCGGCATCTACGACTACTTCGCCCTCATCGCTCTCATCCAAGAGGTCAACACGAAGGCCGAGACCCTGAAGTTCTTTCACTAAGACGTTAAACGACTCTGGGAGTTTTGGTCCCACGATCGCTTCATCTTTGATGATTGACTCGTAAGCTTTAGCACGGCCATAGACGTCGTCCGACTTGATCGTGAGCATTTCCTGGAGTGTGGTGGCAGCACCATATGCTTCAAGTGCCCAGACCTCCATCTCACCGAATCGCTGGCCACCGTTTTGTGCTTTACCACCGAGTGGCTGCTGGGTGACCATGGTATATGGACCAGTCGAGCGGGCGTGGATCTTGTCGCTCACCATGTGGTGTAGCTTGATGATGTGCATCACACCAACCGTGGTGCGCTCTTCGAATGCTTCGCCGGTGCGGCCGTCAAAGAGTTGACTCTTACCATCCTTCGCAAAGCCGGCTTTTTCGAGTTCTTCTTCGATGGTTTGGCTCGGTACGCCATTAAACGGTGGCGTTGCGACCTTGTAGCCCAGTGCTTTGGCAGCCATACCAAGATGAGTTTCAAATAGCTGGCCGATGTTCATACGACTTGGAACACCTAGTGGGTTCAAGACCACATCGACAGGAGTACCGTCTTCCATAAATGGCATATCCTCAACCGGCAAGATACGTGCAACCACGCCCTTGTTACCGTGACGACCAGCCAACTTGTCACCAACTGAGATCTTACGCAACTGTGCAACGAAGATTTGGATTTGCATCAAGACACCGGCTTTGAGCTCGTGACCGTTTTCGCGACTGAAAATCTTGACGCCAACGACCTTACCGCCACCTGCGTTATTCATACGCTGTGATGTATCACGAACGTCTTTGGCTTTTTCACCAAAAATAGCCCGCAATAGACGCTCCTCAGAACTGAGCTCTTGTTCGCCCTTTGGCGTGATCTTACCAACTAGCACATCACCAGCTGTCACCTCAGAACCGATCTGAACGATACCGTTTTCATCAAGATGACGCAGACTGTGCTCGGAAACATTTGGGATGTCGCGAGTAACGATCTCGTTGCCGAGCTTTGTCTCGCGGACTTCGACCATATAGTCCTTGATATTGATACTTGTCAGGCTGTCATCTTGGACGAGTCGACGACTCAGGACAATAGCATCGTCCATGTTGTAGCCCTGCCACGGCATGAATGCAACCAACAGATCGCGGCCAAGTGCGAGTTCGCCATCGGCGACCGAGGCGCCTTCGATCAGGGTATCGCCTTTCTTGACCTTTTGGCCTCTGGTGACACGAACTTTTTGGTTGATGGAGCGATCATCATTTGACTTTGCAAAGTGGATAGGCTCGTAGGTCTTGACACCAGACTTGTACTTCACTTCGACCATATCACCGTCTGCGCGAACGACTTCACCAGCATCTTCTGCTTGGACGAGCTGGCTAGTATTTTTTGCAATTTCAGCCTCAATACCAGTACCAACAACCGGTGCTTCCGGTGTCAGAAGCGGCACTGCCTGCTTCTGCATGTTTGAGCCAGTCAAGCTGCGGTCGATACGGTTTTTTTCGATAAATGGCACGAGCGCAGCCGTACTTCCGAGAATTTGCTTGTTGGCCGCATCCATATAGGTCACCTCAGTAGCATCAACTTCTTCTGGTAGCAGACCGTTTCGCGCCGACACGCGCTCAGCAGCAAATGTACCATCATCATTGAGCTCTGCTCCAGCATCAGCAATAACTTCTACGACCTCTTGAGAAGCGTCAAGATAGACGACCTCGTCTGTTACCTTACCTTTTTTGACTTTGAGGTATGGTGTTTCAAGGAATCCGTACTCATTTACTTTTGCGTAGCTAGCAAGGTTAAGCACCAATCCAATATTGGCACCTTCTGGCGTCTCCACCGAGCAGAGACGACCGTAGTGCGTTGGGTGGGCATCACGTACGTCAAAGCCAGCGCGCTCACGACTCAGACCACCAGGACCGGTAGATGTCAGACGTCGCTTGTGCGAAAGCTCGGAAAGCGGATTAACCTCATCCATCAATTGGCTAAGTTGAGAGCTAGCGAAAAACTCACGAACTGCTGCGACAACAGGGCGAGCATTAATGAGCTGACCAGGGCTGACATTTTCGATATCAACCATACTCATACGATCCATGGCGTTGCGCTGCATGCGGAGCATACCAACGCGGAACTGACGCGCGATCAGTTCACCGACCAGCTTGATGCGACGATTTGAAAGCGCATCGATGTCGTCAGGAGCTTCTTGAGTGTTGTTGAGACGGATGATCTCCTTGATGATAGCGATCAAGTCGCTCATCTGGAAGACGCGATTTTCAGTAGTATTGGCGACATCGAGTCCGAGACGTTGATTTAACTTGTAGCGACCGACTCGACTGTAGTCAAAGCGCTTGAAGTCAAAGAACATACGCTCAATCATTTGGCGAGCGTTATCAACTGTCGCGAGGTCACCTGGGCGTAGGCGGCGATATACCTCAATTAGTGCTTCATTTGGACCATGTGCTGGGTCTTTTTCAAGTGTTGCTTCGATATATTTCACTTCGCCGGTATCTACATCTTTGAACAGCTCTTTGATCTCAGATGTTTTGCCGTGCCCAAGAGCACGCAGCAAGGTAGTAACCGGCAATTTGCGACGGCGATCGATTTTGACATAAATCGTACCATTTGAGGCAGTTTCAAATTCCAGCCATGCACCGCGGCCAGGAATGAGCTTGGCACCATAGTGATTGCGGCCACTGACATTGTCAGCAGTAAAGAATACACCCGAGCTACGGATCAACTGTGATACAACTACACGTTCGGTTCCATTGATGATAAAGGTACCACGGTCAGTCATCCATGGGTAATCACCGAGGTAGATATCTTGTTCTTTGACTTCACCGGTGACTTTGTTGGTGAGCTCAACTGTTGCATGTAGCGGCGCATCAAAGGTGATGTTGTTTTCTTTGGCAAATTGCTCAGAGTTCTTCGGTTCTTTGAATTCATATTTGCCAAAACGAAGTGCGAGCTTTTGACCAGTATAGTCATCGATTGGGTTGAGCTCGGCAAAAATCTCGCCAAGACCCGTTTCGACAAACTCTCGCCAGCTGTCTTCTTGATGTCCGATTAGGTTTGGTAGTGAAAGCGCCGTATCGTCTTTGGTGAAAAACACACGCTTCGCAGTAGGTTTGCTTGTGGCCACACTTACTCCTCAGGAGGGCCCGCCCTCCGCTTATTCTTGGAAATAAATTCCAAAAAACGCTCCTCCCACTAAAGCTCGGCTGTTGCCTCGTACTTCGCTCCAGTAGGTTTCACGCAGTGGTTTGTTAATATAATCCGGCGCCCGAAGGGTTATCTAAGAGGGTATAAACACGCAAAAACGCCTCGCCAAACGGCGTGCGTGTAATCATCACCCACTTACGCAATCTTCATTACGTTTTATTATGAGGCATCTTGCCTTCCGAGTCAAGCGTTTTTGATGACTTTATCAGCCAAACCGTACTCCACGGCCTCTTTTGCATCCATCCAGAAGTCACGATCGACATCTTTTTCGATCTTCGCTAGCTTTTGACCGGTATTTTTGGCTAGAATTTCATTCAAGAGCTTCTTGATGCGTATGCTCTCACGCAGAGATATCTCCTGGTCGCTCACCTTGCCTTGGGTACCCGAGCTTGGCTGGTGGATCATGACGCGAGAGTGCGGAAGTATGAAACGCTTGCCTTTGGTGCCGCTACTGAGCAAAAATGCTCCCATGCTGGCTTGCAGGCCGATACCATACGTTGCCACATCCGGCTTGATGAAATTCATCGTATCAAAGATTGCCAAACCATCGTACACACTACCACCAGGGCTGTTAATGTAGAGTGAGATATCCGCCTTTGGATCCTCATTTGCAAGATGCAATAACTGCGCCACGACAACATTTGCCGTATGCTCATTGACATCTTCACCGAGAAAGACGATCCGCTCTTCAAGCAATCGAGAGTAGATATCATATCCCCGCTCACCGTCATTTGTACGGACGATAACATTTGGCACAAGATAGTTTGATGGCTTACTCATGTTACTAGTATACACAAAAATTAGCACTCGCACAATACGAGTGCTAATTCCAGCATTTATAGATCGATGGTAGGATTCGGTACTACACTCCCGGCAGAAGGGTGTAGTTGAGTAATTCTAGTGATACGGGTCGAGCATGTGAGGGTTGGTGCCCACGTCGTGCTTCTCTTCCCAAAACATCAGTCCAATGAACGAGGCGAAAACCGCGGCAATGCCACTGACAAATCCAAACATGAAAGGCTTCATGTATCCTCCTTCCTCCTGCCGGGAGTACACCCATTCTATACTAGAGGCCCCGGCACGACAAGCTCGAGCTACTTGCGGGCAACCGGAAAAGGGGGTCTACCTCTATCGGTTGAACTCAACGAGGTTTTCGACTGTCTTCTCTGTTGCAAGACGGTTGCGCAGGTCGCGCTGGATCTCGGGCTCATCAAAACGCTTGGCGAGATCGGGACTATTTTGGTACTG
This sequence comes from uncultured Candidatus Saccharibacteria bacterium, assembly GCA_964407405.1. Taxonomy (GTDB): domain Bacteria; phylum Patescibacteriota; class Saccharimonadia; order Saccharimonadales; family Saccharimonadaceae; genus JASLCR01. Next base: position 38,251 of record CAYOVH010000006.1, read on the forward strand.
TGCTTTATATTGCGCCGTAAATGCTGCTAAATCATCGTCGGAGACATCAATGTCGAGCTCCTTTGCAAGCTCCGCCAGTACGAGGCCTGCCTTGACACGCTTTTCAGCAGCTGGAATAACTTCCTTTTTGAACCAATCCTCGCGATCTTTATGTCCTTGAGTACTCAAATAATTATCCAGTGTCAGATTTTGATACAAAAGATTTTGCTGCATATCCTGCTCGATGCTCTTGGCCTGGTCGTCGATCAAGACCTGTGGTGCTTCCACTTTTGAAACGTCGACAAGCTTTGCGACCAGATCATCTTTGTGCTTTTCGGCCGCTTCGCGTTCCTTTTGTACGCGTAATTCACGTTTGATATCATCCTTCAAGTCTTTGACTGTTTTGACATCATCGCCGGCACCAGATTTTTTGACAAATTCATCATTTAGTTCAGGCAGCGACTTTTCAGTTACCTTTTTGACGGTCACTTCAAATACGACATCAGCTCCAGCGAGATCGGCGACGTGGTAGTTCTCTGGAAAATTTAGCTTAAGGTCCTTTTTGTCGCCCGCCTTGAGTCCGACTACGCCCTCTTCAAATCCCGGGATAAATGAGTTTGAGCCGAGCTCCAGCTCGTAGTCTTCGGCAGTGCCGCCCTCAAAAGCCACGTCGTCTTTCTTGCCGACAAAATCAATAATGACCACATCGCCTTCCTTGGCTGCACGCTTGACTTCTTTTTTCTCACTTTGAGCAGAGCGCATACGGTCGATTACGTCATCGACTTCCTTTGCCGCGACAGTCACTTTTTTGACTGGAAGGTTGAGTTTTTTGTAGTCGCCCAGCTTGACGGGTGGCACGACATCACACTCAGCCGTAAATTCGAGCTCGGAGCGAGGGACAAACTTTTTGACCTCAACCTCGGGACGCTCAAGTGCCTGGATGCTTTCAGAGATAAAAGCTTCTGCGACGGCTTTTGACAGCGCATCGTCGAGGGTTTGCTGCATCAAAGCATTTTGATCGACATGCTTGACCGCTACCGAGGCTGGCACTTTTCCTTTGCGAAAGCCTGGAACTTTGACTGTTTTGGCAAGTTTGTGAAGTGCGACTTGCTCAGCATCGGCAAGTTCCTTTTGCTCGAGGTTGATCGTGAGCTGCACACGAGTGTTGGATAGATGTTTTAGAGAAGTCTTCATACAGAGACCCATTGTAACATATCGGAGTGACGTCGAGCTAATCGATCAGGTCATCGATGTCGGTGTCTCTGCGTCGGCTGGCACTGATAAGCGACACAGTGCGCTCAAAGCTGAGCTTTTGCTCTTCGCTACTTTTGGTTTCTTTGACTGTATAAATCTCGTTATTTAACTCATCTTCACCAACAAAAATAATGAATGGAATGTGTTTCTTTAGAGCCGTTTTGATCTGTTTGTCGATCTTGCGGCCGGTGATATCAACTTCCGTCCTAATCCCTTCGTCGCGAAGTTTGCGCCCAAAATCAAGCGCTCGAGGTAGTGTATCGCCCAAAACGATAACATACGCTTCAGTGGTACTAGTCAACTCTGGTAGTAAATCGTGTGATCTGAGGAATAACTCAGTTGTCGTAAGACCAGGAGCAAATCCTACTGCGCTGAGCGGCTCAGCGCCAAATAGTCCTACTAGGCCATCGTAGCGCCCTCCACCAAACATCGCACGATTGTTTTCTGGATCGGTGTCAAAAAATTCAAAGACCGTACCAGTATAGTAGTCAAATCCGCGCATCAACGTAATATCGAGGATGGCATTTTTGATCTCGGCCTGTTCAAGCAAGACGAAGACCTTCTCAAGTCGCTCAAATGCTGGTGAATCTTTAATTTCAGATGGTAGCTCGCTACGTTTCTTCGTCAGTAGCAGCTGGCTTATCTTGTGCAGTCCCTCCACCGAAGTCTCATTGCCAAAGATTTCTATGGCTTGGTCGCGGAATTCTTCTGTCGAGATCTTGCCGCGTCGATCAAACAACTTGATCATCAGCTCAGACTGGACAGTATCAAGACCCAAGTAGTCGTGCATCATCACATTGATCAACTCACGGTTGTTGACTTTGATCTGGTACATGTCTGATTTTGCGCCAAACTCCTTGAGGATCATAGCACCAAGCTCGATAATCTCAGCATCGGCCTCTGGCGTGTCTGCGCCGAATATATCACAATTCAGTTGCCAGAATTCACGTTCGCGGCCTCGTTGTGGTCGTTCATACCGCATAAACTGCGCTATAGAGTACAATCGCGCCGGATATGCCATTTCCTGACGACGCGCTGCTACCATACGGGAAATCGACGGCGTCATCTCGGGACGAATAGCCACCTCACGATCACCGCGATCGGTGAAACGATAGGTTTGTTCGCCGACTATCTCTTGACCGGACTTGGCAGCATAGACTTCCAGCGGCTCAAGTAGCGGGGTGCCGTACTCCTCGTAGCCATAGCGCTCGGATACACGCTTCCATACATCGAAAATATAGTTTTGCAGACGCTTGTCTTCCGGATACCAGTCTCGAGTACCCTTGTAAGGATTTGCCGATAGTACACTCATTTGACTTTATTGTGTCAGCTTCCTCTGGTTTTTGCAAGAATAAGTGCTTTAAGATGTACTATTCAAGCGCTGTATCACCGAGCTTATGGAGCAATCGCATCCAGCGATCGTGATTGGGATCACCTTCCCCTGCAATATCTGGCTTGATATCTACCCCGCGTAGGGGAAGTAGTCGCCGCCAAGCTTCTCGCTGGTACCGCATTTCCTCGTCCTGAGAGCGAGTACGCAGCAGCTGGTCGTAGATGATACCAGCGATATCATCCCTATCTTCCCATGAGTCGTCACTTCTCTGATGCTCGTAGACGAGACCACGCAAGCGGTCCCTCACTGCCTGCTCCGTAACGGCTACAGATTCTTCGGGGTCTGGCGCCAACATCCGAATCACATACTGAGCAGCCACAGATGGTGCCTTAAAATGACCCGCTTCTATGAGGAAGTGGGCTATCACATCACCTGGCTCATCCTCAAACGGATCATGACGACCCCTCTGACGATTGCGTGCGCTTGCCAAGCTGCTGACTTCGTGTTCTTCTTCTGAGGGGTGGCGTTCTGCTATCATTGGATTCCTCCTTTTTAAAAATAAAAAGCGCCCCAATGGGGCGTGAAATTTCGCTCATCTGTCAGTGATATATGTTGGTATATACTCACTCTATTATTCTACCACTGTCACTCTGGTGATGCAAATAGTTCCTCTGTAGCCATCCGTACATCATGATCCCGGCTGCCACCCCAACATTGATAGACCGCGTACTGCCTAGCTGCTCGATCGCTACGACTTGATCCGCCAACTGCAAGAGCTCATCAGAAATCCCAGGCCTCTCAGCACCAAATATCAGCACTGCGCTCTGCGGTAGATCAGCCTCAGTGAGACCAACGGCACCGTCCACATTATCGACAGCAACAAGTACTCTGCTTTTCGCCCTCATGGTTTCGACAAAATCGCTCAGTGTTTGATGATATATAATCTCCAAGTACTTATCTGTTGCCATTGCTCCACGCTTATTCCATTGACGCCGGCCGATCACATGTACACGCCGCACGCCAAAAGCATTGGCGCTACGGACAATCGTCCCCATATTGAAATCACGCTCCAGATTCTCAATGGCTATCTCCAGCTCAATCCCACGCGCATCAAGAGATGAGACAATAGCATCGTGCGGCATGTTCTTAAATTCGTCAGTCACATTGCGCGTATCTTTGTTCATCTCTGTGATCAATTCTAGCAAGGAAGTCTCTTTCAAGTAAGATGACGACGTCGAGTTCGGACAACTCCACCGAAAATGAGTGCGGCAAAAAATAGTATACCTAGAGCGAGTACTCTTGGGAGCTGACCCTTGACCTGATTGGCCGCCCCGCTATTGGGTGCTTTGATAGAAGTACCCTCAAGGTTTTCATTAGTAGTGCCATGATCCGTAGGAACGGGAGTGCCATTTTCTCCTCCGCTATTGCCGCCCGTTGAGCTAACTGCCAGTCCAACTGGATCAACAATAGTACCATTGATCATCAGGTCTTCATCAAGCAAGCCGCCATCAGTGATCGAATATGTAACCGACAGCACTTGCTGGTTGTTGATTGTCTCCATCGATATCGCAGCGCTAGGTACAGTCGAATAAATAGCATTCGTCAGTTTGCGCAAGATATAATCGTCTGCTTCGCAATTGTAAAAATATTGCTTCACAGTCGTTGAAAAGCCCGGCGTATCACAATGAGCAGTAAAATGCGTAAGTCCCAGCGGGTAGCTATACCCGGCATCTGTAGCCTGGCCGGCCACATCGGTAGCACCTACACCAGACAAGTCACAGCCATGATCGACTGCAACTGATTCGTACGAGCCGGTAACGGCATTAATAAATGATGATACATTGGCCTGCTCGGCATCTGGCGTACCATCACCGTTGCCATCGCCAGCCGGCGCTGCGTTCTCAACTGCTGCTGCAATTCCGTCTCTATCGTCTGCTAGAGCTGCATCGATGCCGCTCCACACATCACCATGGTCTTCTGCGGCCACTAGCCTACTGCCGTCGCGGCTTGATACAATACGTATCCAGTTCTGTCCGCTTGCCTCTGTCCCTTCGGTTCGATTATTCCAAGTTGCCCCTCCGTCTTCCGAAGTCCATATCTCGCCTACGTCAGTATTCTCCCAAGTAGTGGCAGCAAGTCTGTTGCCCGTCGCGTCGGAGGCGATGGACGACCAATCTTTATGAATGGCGCGATCAATCCAAGTTTGGCCGCCGTCAGCAGAAGTAAATAACTTGCCGCCATATGCAATGGCGGCAAGTTTTGTACCGTCCGTACTCGAAGTGATTGCCTGCCACCACTCACCCTCTGGGGCAGAAGTCTGATTCCAGGTTGTCCCGCCATCAACTGACGACCATATACCGCCTTCCCAGGCGCAAGCTACCAATTTTGAGCCGTCGGCATTCGATGCAACAGAATACCACCTTAAACCTGATGCATCCGTACCAGTGGTACGATTCGACCAGGTCATACCTCCGTCACTTGACACCCAGATATCACTGGAGCTTGCCACTGCAGTTAATTTCATGCCGTCGTTGCTTGAGGCAAGGCCCTTCCATTGATAAAGGTCGAAGTCGGGAATATTTGTGGTATGCGTCGTCCAGGTCTGGCCGCCATCGGCTGATATCCAAATGTCGCCCCATTGAGCTGCAGCAACCAGCCGGTTACCGTTCTTGTTTGAGGCTGCTGCCGACCAACTTACACCAGTATCTACAAATAATGAAGTATGATCCGTCCATGTTTGCCCGCCATTATCAGATGTCAGCAGTTCACCTTCAACATTTCCAATCAAGAGCTTGGACCCGTCTGCATTTGACGCTACTGCAGGCCATGTAGAGTTAGGGGTGCCATCAAAGGTAGAGGTACGGTTTGACCACACAAAGCTAGAGTCACTGGCAAAAGCATACGACAACGGGAGCATAGCCACAGACACTAGGAGCAAGACTGCCAGAGCGATACCATATCGATGGAAGCGTCCTTTAAAGTGTTGCTTTTGTTGCTTCATAGCATATGCAGGACTTCCTTATGCTTATTGTATCAGACTTAAAAATGCTATAGTAAACCTATGAACAAAGACAATCACATTGACCTTATCGAGTTTCCGGCGCAATCAACCGAAGAAGTAAGGAAAACGACAACTTTTTTTAGCGATGTATTTGGCTGGAACTTCAAAGATTGGGGTGGAGCATATGCTGATACATCTGACAGTGGCGTTATGGTCGGTGTCAATGCCGTGGCAGAAAAGCGCCAGTCTATGCCACTCGCTGTTGTATACGCAAAAGACTTGAGTACCACCAAAGACAAAATTGAAAAAGCTGGCGGCACTATTACCCAAGATATATACGAATTTCCTGGCGGTAAGCGGTTTCACTTCAAAGACCCTGCGGGCAATGAATTAGCTGTATGGTCGGAGTAACCGATGGCTCTACTAGATAGTATTAAATAATAAGGAGAAGAATTATGGATAATCAACAACCAAATCAGCCGACAGACCCTGCGGCTCCCCAGATACCCGCTACACAACCAATACACGCTCAACCACCGGTGCAAATAAAGCAGAAGAGCGGCCTAAAGACCGCCGGGGGAGCAGTAACACTGATATTCGGCGTGCTGACCATACTTACGGGTCTGCTTCAGGCTACCGTATCGCTTTTTATGGGAATCATCATCCTTGGATTGGGAATTTTCTGGCTCGTTATGGGTGCGCTCATCTTAGGATCATCTATACCTGCAAAATCTGCCAAACTCCTGCAGACAGCTGGAGCCACTGCTGTGGCATACACTGGAATACTATTCTTTGGGGCATTCTTCCTGCCGGTATTCAAATTTAGCGCTGTATTACTCCCTCTCATATTCACCGTCGCACTAGCTGTTCTATCGAGTCGATACGCTCAATACGCAAAGAGTCGGTAAACTTTGCGGACTACAAGAAGAACAAACGCAGACAGGCCCGCGCCTGTCTGCTATTCTATAGTGGACCCGTTCAGCGCCGTTACTTGCTGTTGCCAAGGCCCTTGAATATTGTGTCGGCCAGTTTGTGCACCACCGTAACCGACAGTGCCACCCACAGAACACCAAAGAATCCATTGATATTCATGGCGTCCCCAAAAGTAACGTCAATCGCCCAAATAAATACAAATTTTGACAGGAACAATACGAGCCAAACGCAGAAGAACATAAGCACCCTATAGCCAGCTCCTTGCTTATCCTTGAGCCAGAACATGATCCGGCCTTTCAAGAGCAGAGTGAGGTACGTCAGTATCTCCAGGACTATCGACGCCAAAAATATAGTCGAAAAACTTTTAGCATACACAACCGGCGTGTAATCGTTGAAAAAGCCGAGAACAACGACATAAATCAGCGTGCCGACAAACAGCTCTTTGAATAATAGTTGCTTGGAATTAAATACACTTTCTTTGGCTGTCATGCCTATTATTGTAGCAGTTTTGGCAAATTGAAGGATTGAACCTAAAAATGAAAAACAGAAAAAGTCGTTGCGTCCCGACCTGCAGTTCACTCCCCCAGAGCAACTTTTGGTTTACGCTTCGCGCAACCAATGAAAAAAATCGCCCTTTCGGGCGACAATTCCAGTGTATTTTTCAAAATGGTGCGGATGAAAGGACTTGAACCTTCACGCCATTGCTGGCACTAGCACCTGAAGCTAGCGCGTCTACCAATTCCGCCACATCCGCATGCTCAGTCCATTATACTGGGAAAGATTCCACCCGACAAGCTATCGCTTTGTATGAGGATTACGCAGTTTTGGTACAAGATCATGTACTTTCACGGGCTGCTTGGTATCAGTTGCCAAAATCCCATGAGGGTCAAATGCTTGTCGGATGCTCTTGAATAGCTCATTAACCTCGGGACTCTGCGCTGACTGGACGTGCGACGCATGCAGAATACCCTCGCCATGAACCCCCACTAGGCTTCCTTCGCATTTGGCAACCAGTTTGCTGATATCGTCGATCAGTCGCAATGCCGACTGCTTGCCGCTTGTTGTGCCAAGATTGAGAGTCGGACGTGTTGTCCATGTGTTTTCAAGAGGTAATCCGTAGAGCGGCAGTGCAGTATGTCGTTTTTTAGCAATCTCTGCAAGCTCCCCGGCAAACTGTTCAAAACGTTCGATAGGCACGTACATGCCGTCGAGAATTGCTACACTCATAGCTCCATTTTCGCCAGCATGAAAGGCTGAAGTAGCCAGGCTCTCTATCTTTGCCAGGTCGCTCTCGCCCATATTCTCAGCCTCTTCGATAGTCGCTCCTGCCTGAGTCAGCAGCTTGCTAGCTCGCTTCATCTTGCGTATTTGCCCGCGATATGACGCATTGTCATACCATACAACAAGCAGCGTCATGCCCTCCGTCGACTCAGTGAAGCTCTTTCCCGTTTGGTGAGCTTGGCGCACCATCTCCGCATCAAAATACTCTACTTTTGACGGCGCAAACTTTGCAAGATCGTCAAGTACATCACGTGCTTTTGCGGGATCGTCAAATGCCGCTACGATAGCCGCACGTTTGGGACTAGTGTACTCAGCCTTTAGTATCAGCTCGCTGATAATCCCCAGCGTGCCTTGCGACCCAACAATCAGCGGTAGAAGGTCAAACGACCCATCTTTTCGCCGGACACCCGTGATGCCATTGTACCCTGCGCTGTCCGTACGAAGCTCGTCGATGGCTTTTTGGTTGTCCTCAATCAGACCATCCACTTTTCGATAAATGTCTCCCTCAAATGTTTGCTGGCCCCGCTTCTTACTTAGTTCACGCTTGCTGAGACGTTTTGTCTGCAGTACATCACCATTGGCCAACACCACCTCAATTTGTTCTACCCACGAGTTGATATCCATAGTCGTCCAGCCATCAGCGATGACACCGCCGATCGTTGCCATCTCATCAATTCCTTGAAGTGCCGGGATCGTCACGCCCTGAAGAAAGAGTGCATTTTGTAACTCGCCAACGCTAACTCCTGGCTGCAGCCGCACTAGACGCTGCTTTGGATCATACTCCAGGATTTTGTTCATATGATCGGTCAATGATGCCACAACGCCATTCGTCAAAGCTGAACCTGTGATATTTGTACCGGCTCCTCGAGCAACCACTGGTAATTGATGCCCCTTCTCAGCGAGCTGCCATGCAAAACGAAGCAACTTACGAATGTCATTGGTCGTCCGCGGAAAAGCCACAATTTCCGGCTGAACTGTCAAAATGCTGCCATCAACTGCAAATTTACTGGTGATAGAATCGTCGGTCGCCACTTCGCCAAGCAGATGTTGATTCAAATAGTGCGCTAGTTTGTTCATTACCTTCCCCGTTTATTATTTCTATGATACCATAAGCGACTTCTCATATGTAGAGAACTTTGCTATAGTGATCAGTGATCCATAAATTATGCGGATGTGGTGGAATTGGTAGACACGCATGCCTTAGGAGCATGTGCAGTAATGCGTGAAGGTTCAAGTCCTTTCATCCGCACCAGATTGAATTTACAGAGAAAAGCCGTCCTTATAGGAGATCGGTTTTTTCTTTTTACTTGTTTATTGAAACAATAACATACACAAGTAGAACCAGTAACAGCACGAGGACTACAACGCTACCTAGCCCGTAGCCGCTTTTGCTCGCCTTTGCGAGTTTTATCCTGTTGAGTTCGGCGATGACACTCATGATGAACAGTCCGATTCCTCCCACTAGCAACGGCACGCCGAAGAATATAAAGAGCCACCACACCGCCCCGGGGCCATTCTCATCGCCCGAGCCTCCAGAGTAGATTAAGCAATACAGATAAAGCATTCCAGACGCTAGCAGCAGTACACCAGCCGCTTTGGTTGAGGGTCTGCTCATTAGCGACGCCGCAAACCGCTTCCTACCGGTATCTGCCCTTGGCGTACCGTTTGGCGTAGGCTCCATAGACTATTTCACTGTACCTTCATGCGTTGAGTCCACATAGCATCGCTCACCCTTGTAGGCGTTGCGCAGATCAGTGGTATTGTAGCTTGAACAGAGGAGCGTCTGCTGAGTGCCTGTAAAGAATTTCCATGCACCGGGGTCCTTTTTATAATACAAAGCTGCATAGCCTCCAAAACCTCCAACACTACCGATACTCGCTTGCGCTGTCTGGTAGTCGCTCACCTTACTATCAGATATCTTCAGTCCTGAGATGATAGTAGAACTTGTCGCATCCGGTAAAATATCGACGAATGGCTTAGCTTTGGCCGCAGCAGCACTGTAGGCCTCGATACTGCCACAGCTCGCCCCACTCCCACTAGCCGGCGCAGATGGGCTTTCTATCGTGCAAATGAGTCCCTTGCCTAGATATACGTCAATGTTGTCCCCAGTGTTACTCCTCGATTCTTTCTTCTCAAGTCCAAAATCCACATAAATGCCGGCAATTTCGGTGCGTAACGTCGTGTCACCCTCCGTTGGCAATTCATAATCCGTGCTTGGATCATAGAGCATCATCATCAATGTTGAGCCGCCATCATAACTCGTATAAAAGTTGTACCCTTCAGCCTTGTAGGCCGGTGACTCCTGGGAGAGGCGCACGCTCATCTCGCCTTCTTTTGGCTGATTGTTCTTCTCGAGATCGAGCAACGTATATTTGGCGGCGTAGGTGCTCTTGATCTTTGTTATTACGTCTTCTGGCGTAAGGTCGGGCGTCTTTTGCACGACAGGAGCCTCCTCGACGGACTTTTGACTAGTGTCCTTTTGCGCCTTTGGCATGGCCTTGGTGAATAGAAGATAACCGATACCAACCCCGATGAGTAGTACCAATATCAATCCAGCTATGGTCAAGATGAGGCCCTTTTTGCTCTTCTTTGGCGTTGGGGGCGGCGCAGGAGTCTCTGGTATTTGCGGCATTTGTGACTGATCGTTCTCCATGAGTTACTCCTTGCTCATTGTTGCTTATGCCTCACTATAGCATCTAGGTAGACTATCGCATAGAAAATTCTAAAACCTCGGCGGCAACTCATCAATGTCGTCAGTTGTGGCAATGGGTTGGCCTAG
>CAYOVH010000007.1:0-22269 GCA_964407405.1 uncultured Candidatus Saccharibacteria bacterium
AGTCCTCATCGTCAAGCGGTGAGCCGGACCCGCCGGAGTCCTCATCGTCAAGCGGCGGATCGTCTCAGTAGAAATGGTCTTGCCCTAGCGTCACGGGTTCTCCAAGTTTTCAGCAAGAAACCCCCATGGATCTCACGGAGCACTTCGGAAAAGTTTACGTCCTCAATCTCGACATCCGCCCCGACCGCTGGGAGAAATTCCAGGAACGGGCGGCGGAAGCCGGAATCACCGGTTTCGAACGCTTCCGGGCGGTAGAGGGCGACAAGTGCCCCCACCCGGCATGGTGGAGGGCGGGCAACGGTGCTTGGGGGTGTCTCATGTCCCACCTTCGGGTCGTTCAGGATGCGCTCATGGATGGCCTTGAGAGTTACCTCGTGCTGGAGGATGACGTGATCTTCCACCACGAGTTCGTCCCCAAGCTCGAAGGCGCTCTGGCGCTCCTCAAGGAGAAGGACATCCCGTGGGAACAACTTTACCTCGGCGGTCAGCATCTCTGGCGGGAGTCCAACCCGCCGTGGCCGTTCGCCAAGGATCTTGTCCGATGCGTCAACGTCAATCGGACGCACGCATTCGCGGTTCACAAACGGTTCATGGTGAAGTTCTCCCAGCACATCATGCACGCGCCGGACTATCTCCAGTCCCACATCCCGCCGCGTCCGAAGACCGGCGACAAGCCGGAGGTGAAGGAGTTCTTCCGCCACATCGACCACCAGCTCGGCGCGTTGCACCAACGGCGGGAGAACCTGATTCTGGCGATGCACCCGTGGATCTGCGGGCAGGCGGAGGATTCAAGCAACATCAATGGCCGGAAGAACTCCGAGCAATGGTGGAACGACGAAGGATGGGGGAAATGAAGTTCGTCTCGGCTATCGTGGACATCGGCAGGCAGCGGATCAATCGGTCTGCCCGTCCGATCTCATTCTACACCGGCAAGCTGGCGACCCTCCGTGAACGCGTCCGGCCCTACGAGGTGGTCGTGTACGGCAACGTCCCCGGCTACCACGACATCCCTTTCTCCTTCTCCGACATCCTCGGAACGATTGGCCGGACCAACTACGACCGGCTGGAGTATCTCCGGGTGACCGGTGAGTTCAAAGGCCCGCAGGCGGGGACCTCGTGGTACAGCGCCCTGTGTCTCGGCAAGCTGGCCCTGCTGGTTCGGGAACTCCTCAAGGATCAGTCTTTGGCCCACGTCTATTGGCTGGATGCAGGCAGTCCCGGCCACACGATCCTGCCGGAGGTTTTCCGCAATTTCTCGCCCAAGTCCGGGTTCAATCTGGCCCTCAGCCAGGCGAACAAGGGCTGGCACGGCGCGGGTTTCGGTGAGCGTTTACCGGGCCGCCACATTCAGGGAGGTCTGTTTGGAGGCGACCGGGAGTCCGTGTTGCTTTTCGCCAAGCGGTTCTACGCGGAGATGGAGTCTTGCCTGAGCCAAGGCCAACATCCTTTGGACGAGGATTTGTTCAACATCATCGAGCAGAAAACCGACTTCCCGGCCCTGCGCCTGCATGAAGGGTTTGTCGCCCTCGGAGATCCCGACTCATGAGCCGCCTCATCGCCACCTTCGTCATCGGCAAGCTCGACTGGGCCGAGCCGATGATTCCCTTCATGCGGGCCTACGCCAGCCGCACCGGTGCGGACTTCCTCGAAGTCAAATGGTTCCCGGAGCAGGGCATCGACTACCCGAACAAGGCCACGTGGGTCGTCGTCGAATTCCTCAAGGACTTCATCCGACAGGACCGTTACGACGAAGTGCTGCTGCTCGATGCCGACGTGCTCGTGTTGCCCTCCTGCCCGAACTTGTTCGAGAAACCCGGCGACCTGCTGTGCGCCCCGGACCAGGCGTGGCCGGTGCGCGATGAACGGTTCTGGCAATGGCTGGACCGCCATTTTCCCGGCAACCCCTTCCACGGCGTGTCAGGCCCCTACTTCAATTCCGGCGTTCTTTTGATTCGCAAAGAGGCGGCGCTATGGCTTAATCTGGAAGGGCCATACCCGGTGGACCACCCTACCGATCAAAACTTCCTCAACCTCCGGTCGCTCGAAGCACGTCTGGATGTCCGCTGGCTCGGTTACGAATTCAACCAGCGGGACTTCTCCGATCCGCAGAAGGCCATCCGGGAAAACCACATTCTCCACTTCGTCGGCAAAGCCAAAGACCGCATCCCGGACATTCTCCCCCTATTATGAGCCGCTTACTTGTCACTTTCGTCATTGGCAAACTCGATTGGGCGCAACCGCTGATCCCTTTCATGCGGGGCTATGCCAGCCGTACGGGGGCGGACTTCCTTGAAGTCAAATGGTTCCCTCAGCAGAAGGAAGAGTATCACGGCAACCCGAACTGGTCTTGTGTTCAGTTCCTCAAGGACTTCGTGCGGCAGACCCGCTACGAGGAAGTGCTGATGGTGGACAGCGACGTGCTTTTCCTCCCCTCTTGCCCGAATCTGTTCGATACCCCCGGCGATCTCGTCTGCTCGCCGGATCAAGCCTGGCGTTCAAAGGATCAGCGGTACCGCGACTGGTTGGCCCGGAATTACCCGGACAGCCCGGAACTCACCGCGGAAGGCCCGTATTTCAATGCCGGAGTCCTCCTGTTCCGCCGGGATGCCGTCGCCAAGCTCGATCTCGCCGGGCCATACCCCAACGACTACGCCAACGATCAGGATTTCCTGAACATGCGCGTCGGCGAGGCCGAATTGGATGTCCGTTGGCTGGACGACAAATTCAACCAGCGGCATGTCGGCCACCGGCAGAAGGCTCTCGCGGAAAACCACATCCTCCACTTCGTGGGGGGAGCCAAGAGCCACATCGAACCCTACACCACTTTCCTGCAAACGTGAGCACGACCCTGAAAATGGGAGGTGCCGAGAGCGCCCAAGCGGTGCGCACCTCCCCGCACGACTCGTTTGACATTGCCAACCGGGAGAACTGGCTGGTCAACAGCGCCGGGTTGGGAGTTTACGTCCACGGGCGGGTTCACCAGGAGTTCCGCGGGCAGATCTTCGTCGGCGATCTCATCCACAAACGGGGGCCGCTCGCGACCGATGACATCCTCTCCATGGAGGAGCAGGTGCTCGCGTCCACCGCCCCGCCGCTCTCGGTGAGTTCCCGGATGGGGCGTCTCCGGGCGCTGGCCGCCCTCCCGTCCATGAACACCGCCTACGGCGAGGGCGAGCTAATCGGGTACTATGACGGCGGCGTGGTGTCCTTCAACACCCACCTCGCTCCGCGGGAGAGCCGTTACGATGCCGAGGGCAACCGGCTGACCGAAGGGTGGGACTCGAAACGGCTGGTCAACCAGCTCCTCAACTCGATTTCCGCTACAGGCCGCTACGCGGTTGCCGTGCTGCCCCGGGATCACTTTTTCCGCTCCTCCTTCGGCCTGCACTTCCTGCGCGCGTCCCTCGGAGAAGGCGTTTACAATGACGAGGCGGTTGCCACGGTCTCCGCGGACATCGAACCGCTTCTCTCCGCCGATGACACCGGCCTGCTCTCCGGCGCGGCCTGCGGGCACTGGCTCTTCGGCCACCGGATGCTCGCGACCACCGGGATGACTTCCAACGAGCGTCTCTCCTCCGCGCCGTTCGGCAGAGGCTTCGTGTCTTTCAACCAGCAGGTATCCGTCACCGAGTCCGGTACGCCCTTGCCGCGGTGGGAGGGCCTGTGGGTGCCCGATCATGAAGTGGTCGGGATTCACCGGTTTCTGGATCTCGGCGTCCGTCCTTCCGTCGGCAGTTTCGGCTTCGTATCTTCGGATCGCGATGGGTCGATCCTTTTCGCCGCCTTGGACGAATCGCTCGAAGACGACTGGCGAGACAACGCGGCCGTCCCTATCGAATGGTCGTTTGAAACGGGGCGGTTCCACTTCTCCGGTCTCGACCGGTCGAAGGAACTCAACGACGGCATGCTTGAAGGCGTCTTCGCGAGTCCTGAAACGCGAGTGCGGGTCTTCCTGCGCACCGACCGGAAACCGGAGTGGACGAGGTGGAAGGAACTCACGCCCTGCGCCCAACCGGCCTCGCCGGGGCAGGGCCTCCTCGTTTCCGAGTCGCTCGGCAAACCGCCGCGGGAAGTCCGGGAGGCAACGTGGTATCAGGTCCGGGTGGAGGGCATCGGGGCCGCCACGATCAACGTGCTGAGTCTTGACTATTCAGAGTCAACCGTGAAGACTGGAAGGCGTCAATGCTCGGTGGTCAAAGCCGTCGAGCGCGATCCTTTCGAAACGAACTCCGCACCGCCCGGCGAACGATGGAATTGAAAATCAAGGTCAAGCCTGACGCCCCCGCTCTGGAGTTCTTCTCCGCAGGGCAGCTTGACGCGCTTTCCCGGAGTTTCACGGTCAAACTCGCCCCCGGTGACGAGGTCGTTCACTTCTCCACCCATCCGCCTTTCGACACCCGCAAACGCTGGCAACCGCTCGATTCCTTCGGAGCGCCAACGGGCACCATCCTAACCTTCAACGGCATTGACTGGACTTGACCCGATTACCGTGGCCGAAGCCGGGCCGATCATGGCCAACGCCATGAACCTCGACTGGGAGAACTCCCGGGCGGAGGTCGTGGACTACGTCAACAAGTACCGGAATCTCCTCTACACGCAGTACGACCGTTTCAAACTCTTCGACAACGTCTTCCACTGCATTTGCGTCAGCACGTTCCGCGAACGGTGCGCCAAGGACTGCCACTGCGACACCTATCAAGGATTCTCGCTCCCCCGCGACGTGAGTGCGGTTGCCTCCGCCTGGAACTTCGGACGGCCGCTTGCCATTCGCTCCCGCTGGCGGGAGGCCCATACCGGGATTGACACCGCCCGTCTGCCGCGGGTCGAGATCATCGAGATGGCCGAGCAGTTCCCCACCGAGCGGGATCAGAAGTGCCTCTCCCGGTTGAAGGTCTACGCCGACTCGAAAGCCGACTGCGGCAAGACGGTCACACTGATGGTCACGACCGCAGACTGGGATGACCGGCGCATCGAGTTCTCGCTCATCGGTGACGGATGGGCGGTTGCCGACGTTCATGTCCGGCAGATCCGTTCCGTCGCCCTTCCGCCCGACCTTGAGGGCGGCATTACACTCGCGCAGGAAGACGGCTACGAACTGAGCCGCTACCATCCCACCGAGCGCGTGCCGCTCTACAGGCGGTTCCGCATCGCCACCTCGAAGTGCCCGGCTACGGTGCTGATTCAAGGCACGAAGCGGTTCCTCCCGGTCTGGTTTGACACCGACATCGTCGAGGTCGGCGACCGCATGGTGATCGACTCCGCGGCCCGGTTCTTCCGTTATGGCGACTCGACCACCGAAGCCGCCGAGATCCGTCGGGCGCAGTACGACAAATCCGAGATGGAAGGCTACCTTAACGGACTCATCGCCCGGCACCGCGGCCATGCGGTGCAGGACGGTTCGCCGTTCCGCGGCCGTCCGATCACCCGCCGGAAATCCCTTCCAGGCTACCGCCGATGAAGCCAATTCCCGAAACACTCCTTGATCGCCTCCTGCCGGTGTTCCGGCAGATGGTGGACTATGCCCACACCGCGGGGCGGACTACCGCTGAGGGGAGTTTGCAGAATGTCCGCGACGGTTACAAAACCCGCACGATGGACGCCTATGCGGATGATCCCGAAAATCCCAAGCACGTCCTCATCCTTGGCAAGTATCCGGCCATCTCCACCACCGAGAAGCTCGTTGTCGTGAACTTCATCTGGTCCACGCCGGAGGAGCGCGGGAAGCCGGAGGCCATCGCCGCCTTCAAGGAGATCCTCTTCAATTACGCGGACATCTTCGGAGCGGATGCCATCCTCGCCTCCTCGTGGAAATACAAAGGCAGCAGGCCCATCGACGCTTTTTGGGTGTCGCTCGGATTCGAGCGGCAGGAAACCGTTTTCGTGAAACTCAAAGGAGAAGGCTTCGCCGCGAAGCCAATCGCCCCGTAATATGCGCTTTGGACCTTCACAACCTTTCCAGCCGTGGGAATCCGACTACGGCAAACGCTTCTACGGTGGCGGCGATGCCGGAGCTATCGGGGCTGCGAGCATTTACGCCGCGTCTAACATCTTTTCCTGGACTCAGTCCCTCCTGGTGCCGGGAATTCAGGCCGCGGCGAACATCCTGCTGATGAACAAACAGCGCAGCGACTACGACGCCATCGTAAGTCAGCAGCGCCAGCTTGTCGGCATCGCGGTCACCAACTACGACACCGCGATCAATAGCCTTCTCAACAGTCAGGAATTCGAGAATGCTTTCCCGGACGTGCCGCAAGCCGCAGAGTACGTCCCCATTGACGCCTGCTGCATCCAACGGGCCACCATCGAGTGCAACATTTCCCTGACCGGGCGTTCGGACGATTATGTCCGGGCGGTCAACCGCCTCCACGAACAGAACGACATCATCCGGGCTGTCGTGTTCGACCCCCGTTTCCTGGTGAACATGGACCTCCAATCCATGACGATCCAAGACCTGCTCCGCGGACGGCTGCCGGTCGATGACGTGATGGAGATCGTCACCGACAACGCCGAGTTCGCGGCGATGACCGGACGGATCGGCAACACCCGGCAGATGCTCCTTCGGGATCTCGGCATTTCCCGCCTCCGGGCACAGTCCTTGGGCCGACGGGAGTTCCGTGAAATGCACAGTCACATTTCCTCGGCGATCTCTCCAAACTCCCGACAGGCCGACATCCGGGAGATGATGCAGACCCCCGCCCAGCGGATCGCGCTGGCGCTCACCCAAGCCCAGCTCATCCAGCAGTCTCTCCAGAACGTCTACAACCGCGACGCGCAGAAAGACCCCTACCGGATGGCGGAACTGCAAACCAAGATCCAACGGACTCTCCTCAAGCTCCAGTTCGAGGCGAACAAGGCTGCACTGGTCAACCAGTTCGTGCCGAACTACGCGGCGATGCTCCAACCGCAGATTCAGGCGGTTGCCGGGGCCATTGGCGACAACATCCACGCGGTCAATTCCACGCACTACTTCGGTGCGCCCGGCGGACAGATGGGCGGTGCTGGCCCAGTCTCCGGAGGCGCGGCTGGAGGCAGCAAATCCTCATTGGCTCGACCAATTTACGACGAGAACAACTACGCGAAGTGATGGCCCTCGCTCCGATCCAGATTTTCAGTCCGGACCCCGGCCACATCACGGACTTTTCCGCGGTGTCGGTGAGCGATATTTTCGACAACGTCGTGGCTCCGCGCTTCAACCAGTTCGAACCGCTTTTGGACGAGAACGCGGAATACGGTCTGCCCGGCGAGCCGGAGGACCTCGATGCGGCTTCCCTGTTCCAGCCGCGGCGGGCGGACTTCACGCCACCTCTCCCTCCATCTTCCCGTTCGGCGCGAGAGCCTTCCGATGACCCGTTGGCCGCCTATGCCCTCCCGCCGCCCACTCCGGCGCAGGAAGCGTCCGCCGCCCGCCCGACTGGCGACTTCGACCCGGCAGAGTTCACTTTCAACTCGGAGGCCCGGCGCGACAAGCAAGGCCGGTTGTCCGTCTACGCCCCTCCCTCCGGCGATGGTGGGGGGTCTTTCGAAGTGGCTGGGATCACCGCCCGCTACCAGCCGAAGGAAGCCGCACGTCTTCGCGAACTCATCCGGGCCGGACGCCATGACGAGGCGGAGGAACAGGCCAAGGCGTTCTACCGGCAGCGGGCCGAACCCTTCACCCGCCACACGGACAACCGCGGACTGCAACTCCAGCTCTCCGACACGGTTCACCACCGTGGTGAGGGCGGTCTTCGCCGTGTTCTCCAGCGGGCAACCGGCAGCAGGTCCACCAACTACGAGTCCCTCATCGGACAGATCTCATCCATGGATGACCCTCTGTCCGCGTTCAATGACGCCCGGCGGTCTTACGAATGGGAAGAGGTTGACCGGGGGCGCGAGTCGCGTAGAAAGTTTCGACAAGGACTCCGCAATCGCTTTAATAAAGCCGACCAAGCGGCACGACGACTGACAAGCTGATGGCTCTCACACCGATTCAGGTTTTCAACACGGGAGGTTCGAGCCTCGCGAGTCTTTTCGCGGGCGGCACGAACACGCTGACCAACGCTCTGAACAACGTCATCCAGATCGGACGGGATCAGGCCAACCGGCAGTTCCAACAGGAGCGGGACTTCCTCGGCGAGCAGCGGGCGGAGATCAATCTGGCGCAGCGGCGGGCGGAGAACGAAGCCCGGGATTTCCGCACCGACAGGTCGTTCGACCGCGGTCTGTTGGAGTCCGACCGCAACTTCATCGAAGGGCGTTCCCGCTACGAAGATCAGCAAACCCGGCTGGACGCCTCGGACCTGTTTCGCAGCGAGCGTGCCGCGGTTGGCGATGCTTTCCGCGAACGGGAGGTCGGCATCCGTGAAGGAGAAACCGCCCGTCTCGCCGCGGAACGTGATGCCGAGGCCGCCTACAACCGGGATCTCGCTCAAGGGCCAGGTCTCGTCGAACGCGGGACGAACTTCGTCGCCAGCCTTTTCGGCGGCGGCTCCACCCCGCAGGAGCGTCAGGCGCTGGCTGTAGAGCGTGCCCGCGCCGCCCAGGCCGTCCGCGACCCGGAAGCCCGCCGTTCCGCCATCTCGGAAGCCGCCCGTGCCGAAGCCGAAGCGAGGTCAGCCGGAGGAACCGGCAGGATCACTCCAGCGGAAGAACGGGCGCGGAACCGGGAACGCCGCCAGATCGAAACGCAGGAAATCCGGCAGGACGAACGCCGGATGAGTCTTCTCGTCAATGACCGGAAGGCATTTCCCACCGCTCGCGCCGCGGGGACAGACACCGAAGAGAAGCTGGCGATGGGCAGGGAATACGCCAAGAACCGTTTGGAGTCCGAGACGAACTTCGCACTCAACAACGACCGGGAAACCTACATCGGGAAAGGGGCGAACACGGAAGCCGGAGATGAACCCCTCACCCCCGCCGAACGGGCGAAGCGAGGCGAGTTTTGGGACCTCGTCCGCAAGCACCAGACGGGTTTCGAATCTGAGGACACCCCTGCCGCGGCTCCGGCTGCTCCCTCTCAAACCCAAAACGACCCGGTTCTCGACTGGCTGAACCCCTCCCGATGACATGGCAACCCCCACACTCGGACAGCTTACCGGACATCCGGCCTACGCCGCGATGCCCTTGGAGGAAAAAGCGGCTACTCTAAACCGGTGGTTCGACGAGTCGGGTGGTGAGAACAACCCCAAGGTCGAACGCGTCCGACCAATCACGTTGCAGGTGGAGGCCATGCGCCACACCGCCTCGGCGATGCCATCGGAGCAGCGCCGTGAGATCGACCGGAACGTCTCCCGCGCCCTGCACGATGCCCGCAAGAGCTTCGCCCGTGAAGACATTCTCGACGATTTCGAACGCGGGGGCTACCTTGAGAGCTTCACCGATGCCATCAACAAAGGCTGGGACAAGGATCTCGAACGGCGGGACGGCAAGTGGGTGACGCCGCAAATTTCGCAGAAATCCAGTCCTGGCGACGTGGGGCCGCTCGACGAGGCGGTCGGTGCGATCAGCGGGGTGCTCCAGTCCGCGGCCGGGAGGCTCGGCAAGCAAACGGACAGGCTCGACCCGATCCTCTCCCGCATCCAACGGGATCAGGGATTGTCGGACGACGACATGAAAACCGTCTGGTCGGACCTCGGCAACCTCTACCGCTCTTTTAAGCCGAACGAGCATGCCCGCGTGATGTCCGATGGTTCGCTGTTGCCGAACATGGCGGACTCCACGTGGTTGGATGACGCGAAGGCCCGCGAACACGTCGCCAAGTCCAAGGCTTCCGAAGCGTCGAAAGCCGCCACTCTGCGCAACCTTCCCAAGATGCAAGAGAAGATTGCCGAACGCATCGCCGCGGGCTACGACCAAGCTTCCAAGGATGGGGTCTTCGGCGCTCCCGGTTGGAGCTTCGAGCAGATCCCGGTGTTTTCGGAGTTCGCCGAACGTCACGGGGGGAGCGTGGCCGAGCAGGTCCGGGACTACGAAGAGCAGTTCCTCGACAAGCGATTCGGCCTCCAGAAGAAAATCTCCGCCGTGCAGGCTGCGGGCCTCGCCGGTCTGCGAAAGGCCGATCAGGCAATCCTCGGCCTCACGTCCCTCGGTCTCGACGCTGCCGGTCTCCAAGATACCGGTTTCGCCACCGGTGTCCGGGACCTCGCTGCCGAGTCCGCAGACTCCGCCGCCCTCCTCAAGCAAGGTGCCGGGACAAACGGCATCCTCGCTGCCATCGTTGAGGAGACGCCCTCCCTCGCCCTCCAGATCGGTCTCACCCGCGGCGTGGGTCGGCTTGCCGGGAGTCGTGGTGCCGCGGCCGGAGCAGCCTACGCATCCGCAGGCGGACAGTCCGCGGGCATCACCTATGCCAGTGAGATCGCCGCCGGAGCGACGCCGGAGGAAGCACGAGGCAAGGCCGTCCGAGCTGGTGTCAACACCGCACTCATCACCGCGGCCTTCGGCACCGGAGGCGCGGGTGGTCTCGAACGGGCTGCGGTCGGCGGACTCTCCGCATCCTCCGCCACTCTCGGAGACTTCCTCCGGGTCGCACGTGAGCGGGGCGTCAAGGTTGCAGCCACCCACCCGGAACTCCGCAAGGTTGCCGGGAACACCCTGAAATCCGTTGCCGGGGAGGCAGCGGAGGAAGGGCTCGACGAGATCATGGAGGCGTTCCTCAACGCCGACCCAAACTCCAGTCTCGCCGACGCGTGGGACAACGCTTTCCAAGCCGCTTTCGTCGGCGGAGCGATTGGCGGAGTCACAGCCATCGCGCCGACGGCACCCCCCACCTACAGACAGACGACCAATGAGCTTGAGCAAACCGCAAACACCGCTCTCCGAAACGCAACTGAGCCGCGCCCGACAGATTTGCCTCCCGCCGGGGAGCGACAGGCCGACACCGCGCAAGACGGCGGAGACGCTGCTGAGGGAACACCTGAGCCTGAGCCGGAGAGACGCCCGGACGCTGCGGAGCCAACTGGTGAAGTAACGCCCGCCGACCCGGTGCCGGAAACCGGTCAGGAATCTGGCACTGCCGACCCGGTGCCGGAAACCGGTCAGGAATCTGGCACTGCCGTTGACGTGCAGGAAACCCCCGTTGACGAACGACAAGAACCGGAAGCGTCCACGGATGCACCACAAGAAGCCGAACCGGCTGGAGACGTGGCAGACGAGGGAGCTTTCTCAGTCTACCCCATCACCGTTGGCGGCGAAACGCGATACGCGGTTCAGGAGGGTGAACAACGAGTCCCGGGTGACTCCTACTTCCGTTCGGAAGAGGAAGCGGAAGCGATGGCGGGCACGCTGAAACGTGTGGCCGAGTCCAACGCTCAGGCGGACGAAAGACGTGAGCAGGCCGCCGCTGAAGCGCAGGCCGCCGAAGAAACGCGAACCGCCGACCTCACCCGTTATTTGGAGAGCCGGAATCCTTCGGTCATGCAGCGCGGGAAGCTGACCGCTACTTTGGAACGCCCGACTTCCGTCGAGTACGACGACAAAGTGGTTCGCGGTTCCCGGCACGAAGTGGCCGCGGAGATGGTCCGTGACGGGTTCGTGCCGGTGGATCAAGGCGATGAAGGTTACACCTTGTCCCGGGGGCGGGAGGAATTTTTCGTCACCAAGGCGGAATACGACTTCGCCAATTTCCTGATCGAAAACCCGGCAGCGGAAGTCACCCCGGAAGTCACCCCGGAAGTCACCCCGGAAGCAACCACTGCTGAAATTCTCCCCGCGGCGGAACCGGGAGCCTCTCCTCCACCTGCTGAACCGGGAGCCGAAACTCCGCCCACGACAGAACCGGAAGCCGAACCTCCGCCTCCTGCTGAATCTCCACCCGCCCGAAGGCCGCGCACGCCTGCACCGGATGACGAACTCACGTCCCTGAAACGGGCCTACGTGGACCGCGACCTTGCCCGCTACGGGCATGACCCGATTGCCCAACCTGCCCGGCAGGCGGATCAGGCATCGTGGGACGCCGCGGTGGAGCAGGTGGAGAAAGATCCCAACAAGGGCACCAGCCAGTCCGTGGGGAATGTCGTCATTGAGGACATCCTCCGCAAGCCTAGAACCTTCTCCGACAACGTCGAGCAGGGCATCGTTCTGGCGGAGTATTCAAAAAGGAAACTCGCTCAGTCCAAAGCACAGGCCGAATTTTTCAAAGCCGTCGAGTCCGGCGATCAGGCTGCCGCCGACCGGGCCAGAACGAAACTCGACCGAGCGCGGGAAGACTACTACAATGCCGCCAAGGTAGCTCGACTCGCCGGGACGGAATGGGGTCGGCAAGGCCGTTTCAAACAGGTGCGGATCGACGAGGACTGGTCTCTCGCCGCGATGGAGGCCCGCATCCGGGAAACGGTGAACGAGGGCCGTCCTTTGTCGGAAACCCAAGCAGAAGACATCCGCCAGCTTCACGAGCAGATTTCCAGCCTCCAAGGACAGGTAGAAGCTCTCCAAGCTCAAGCGGCTGAAGAGACGGCACGGGTGGTCTTCGAGGCCACCGCGGCAGAGATGCGCAAGCAGCTCCGCAGCTCCGCTCGCACCGGCGAACGCAAGGAGTCCACGCTCGACCGGTGGGCCGAGGATGCCCGCAAGCGGATCAAGGAGCGCGGCGGCAACCTCAATGCCGGTCTCAACCCGCTGGATCTCGTCGATCACGCCATCGTCGGCGTCTCCTATCTCGCCAAAGGCGTTCGCACCTTGGCCGATTTCACGTCCCGCCTCGTCGGGGAGTTCGGCGAGGCCATCCGGCCCTTCGCGCCGGAGATTTTTAAAAAGTCCCGCGAAATGTACACGGGCAACGGGCTCGACCCGAAGGTGAAGTCCTCTTCCGCCATTGTGCAGGACATCGACACGGACGAGCCCCTCTCCGGTCAGACCGTCAACCAACTGGTGAAGGCCAAGATCAACGAAGGCGTCGAGGGATTCGAGAACGTGATGGCGGCGGTTCACACCGAAATCCTGTCCGCATTCCCCGATGCCACGCTCCGGGACGTTCACGTCGCCTTCTCGGCCTACGGGCGGGTCCGGTATCCGAGTCAGGCGGAGGACGCCAGAACGTGGCGGGAATACCGCACTCTTGCCCGGCTCATTTCCCAGCTTGAAGACGCCCGGGCGGGCATCACGCCCGCTCTTACCGGTCTCCAGCGAGATCGGGCAACCGAGCGTGTCCGCGCCCTTGAGAAAGAGGTCCGAGCGGCGATGCGCCGACTCAACCTCAAGCCTGCCGAGGATGGCCGGGCAACCGTGCTGGACGTGATGAAGACTCGGTTTCGTAACGCCATTGAGGAGATCGACGCCCGTCTCACCGAGGGCCGCCCTGCCCGCGGGCAGACGCCCGTCGAGTATGACGAGGAGGCCACGGCTCTCCGGGAACGCAAGAAGGCGTTTCAGGATGCCTACAACGCGGTCTTCGGGGAGAAGGGCGACTCGGTTGCCGACCGTGCAGCTTCCGCCGAACGGGCCTTGGAACGATTGATCTCTCGTGAGACGGCTCTGGCTGCCGGGGTTCCCGGCGTGCCGAAAGCCGAGAAGGACGCCATCACGAACTTCCGCTTGGAGGAACTCCGCAAGGATCTCAACGAACGGCGTGCCCGCCGGACGGAAATCGAACGGCAGACCCGCGAAGACCAGCGCCGGGTTGAGGCGGACGAACGCCGTCTCGCCGCGGAGGAAGCCTCGTTGAAACGCCGGATCGCCGAGGAAGAGGAGAAAGCCGGTCCCGGTTGGATCAAGCGTCCCCGGACCTTCGTCATGCGCCGGACCAGTCCCAAGGTCCTCGAACTCCAAGACCGTCTCGCCGCCCTGCGCCGCGAACGCAACGAGCGCACCCGTGCCGAGGAAGCCGCCCGCCGGGAAGCGACGGCGGAACAACGCCGGATCGCCTCAGCGGAACGGAATCTGGAACGACTGATCCAGCAGGAGCAGGAGATGGCCGCCGCCGGTGAGACGAGCCGGGCGACTCCAGCGCAAATGCGGCGCATGAGCCCGCGGATGGCCGCTCTCCGCAAGCAGCTCGACGATCTTCGCCAGACCCGGCAGGACCTGAAGAAAGCCCGTGAGGAGGCGGAAAAGGGTACGCCGGACGAGCGCCTGCTCGAACGCACCAAGAAGGCCGTACGCACCCGGATTGCCGAAATCGAACGCCGCCGGGCCGCCAAGGACTACTCCAAACCCGTCAAGCCTGAGCGCCAGACCGAGAAGGAACTGGACCGGCTGCTGTGGGAGGAAAAACGTGTGAAACGTCTGTTTAACGAGGATCTCGTCCGAGCCAAGATGGAGCGGGCCGACTTCGGCGACAAGAGCCTTCACCATTTCCGGGAGGGACTCAACGTCTCCCGCACCCTGATGACCAGTTTCGACTTGCCCCCGATCTTCCGGCAGGGCGGTTTCGTGACCTTCTCCCACCCGGTGCTCGCTTCGCGGTCTATGGTGAAAGCCTTCCGCGCCGGAGTCTCGGACGTGCAGGCCAACAAGATCCAAGAGGGGGTCAAGAACCACGCCGACTTCCAGCAGGCCGTCAACGCCGGGCTGGACATCACGGATACCGAAGCGAGCCACAGCGTCACGAAGGTGGAGGAGGACTTCATCGGCCAACTGGCGGAAAACCTACCCGGGTGGGTTGGAAAAGGCGTACGGTTCTCCAAGCGAAGCTACACCATCCTGCTTAACGACATGCGGATGGAGATGTTCTCCCATCTGGCCCGCAAACTGGGAGGCGGTTGGTTCGGCGGAGGCAGGCCCGTCACCGAAGCCGAGGCGAAGGTGATCGCGAACTTCGTCAACATTGCCACCGGGCGCGGCAACCTTGGTAAATTGGAAAGTGCCGCCGCAGCACTCTCACAGGCATTCTTTTCGCCGAAGTACGTCACCAGCCGGTTCCAGCTTCTCTACGGGGCCGCCACCGGCTTCGGGTTCGGCGAGGGCTACACCATGCGGAAAGGAGCCACCTTACGGACGCGGGCTTTGTTCGCCGAGCAGTATGCCCGCTTCCTGGCAGGCCGGGCAGCCTATGCGTGGCTGCTCATGCAGGGCCTCCGGGCTCTCGGCCCCGACGAAGACGATTCTCCGCCTATCGAATTCGATCCCCGGTCTTCCGACTTCCTGAAAATCCGTGTCGGACCGAACACCCGAATCGACCTGACCTCCGGCCTCGCCTCGGCCATCGTGGTCTCTTCCCGCATCGCTACGGGTAAGACGAAGACAGGAGGCGGCGACATGCTCTCCCTGCGCGGCCGGGATCGGGTGTGGGGGCGTGACGTGTGGAACACCGGGTCTTCCTTCCTCCGCACGAAACTCGCCCCTTGGCCTAGCGTTCTGGCCAACCTCGCCGTGGGGGCCGACGTGACCGGAGAACCCACCACCCTGCAACGGGAGATCGTCGGGTCTTCGATCCCGCTCTCCTTCGGAGACATCTTCCAGTCTCTCAAGGAGCACGGCTTCAACCGCGGCGCCGCTTTGTCGCTGCTGGCCCTATTCGGTGAAGGCGTGCAGACTTACGGCGACACGGCGGCCCCGGACCTCGACGAATCCATCCTGCTGTGGTTGGGGGACGACCCGGAGAACTACCAGCGGGCTGCCCCGAAGGCGAAACAGCAGTTCCAATGGTGAAGGAATGAGCGGTGGAAATGCCTCTTCCTGGGGGCTCTCCGCAAGGAGACAGGCGGCGGCTGATTATGCGACAGAGCGTCGTTTATTCACTGTTCGCAGAAGGGAAAGCATCCTCGAAGCATTGACCGCAAAACGGCATTGCATAGGGATCGGGGGACAGCGTTCCACCTTCTTTGTCGGGATCGAAGATTTGCCCACACGGGCATTTGAGTTTGCCGTCCGGTTGCCACATTTCATCGTATGCGGCTTCCGCTCGCATTTCTCCTCTTTCGATTGGGTCTGGTATGTAATTCATAATCTGCGAACAAGGCGGTCCACGTAACCGCTAGGAGCGGTTACATTTCCCTTGGTTTTCATTGTCTTTCTCCGCTCCTAGCGGCACGTGACCTTGGGCGTTCTCCCCATGAATCGCCGACAACACTCGGTCGTCATGCGACATTGCCGCATCGCACGAAGGGCGGCATTCCCATTCGGCAGGGATCTCCTTTTCGTTGACGCGAGTGAGATACCCGCCGATTTCGTGCGCGGTCTTGTTGCAGAGACGGCAAGCATACTTCCTCCGGTGAACTGTCCGCTTTCGGAACTCTTCGGCCCATACATCATCTGGGATCTCCTTAGCGAGTGCCTTACCTGCATCATACCATTCCCAACCATCTACGGCAGGGAGTAGATCCTCGCCGACATAATCGCGGGTGAGGCAGATCGCCCGCAAAGCACGGGAGAACAAGGGCGATGGAGAGGAATCGGCACAAGCTTCCTTCAGGGTGTTTTGGTTGTCAGTTGTCATAGGTCGTTTTCTTTCTTCGGCGTGGGTTGTTCGAGGTGCCGGTCCCTCATCTCAGTGTTCGGGGTTGGGTATTCCATCTCAAGAAGAAGCTGGAGGCAATGGATTGCCTTCTCGATGTCCTCGCGCCCGTTCTTCTCCCGGTGCCGGGACACGTAACGAATCACGCTCGATTCGCAGTAAGAGAGTTTGTTCTTCTGGCAATACTCGGCAGGTTGAATGGCCATCCCTTTGTAGTGGTTGCCTGCTACCTGCTGATCCAGTGCCGCAGGCTGGGGTGGAGGCTTCACACCGCCAGCGGGTAGGGGTCCGTAGAGTTCTTCGTATGCCTGCCGTCTTCTTTTCCTGAAATCGCATGTCGAGCATAGCGGCAGGGGGTCAGTTTTTATGAGAGGAAAGGTGCAGTTAAGACAGTTCATTTTTCTTTCTTTCGTAGGGCCTGCAAAGCCTTGAGGGCATTAAGAAGGCCGGATTGGTTGTCACTTTTCGTCCGCAGGGCTTCGGCCACCGCCTCATCCATCGTGTCTTTGGCCAGCAGGCGGTAGACTTTGACGGCGTGAGACTGCCCGGTGCGGATCAGCCGGGCATTGGATTGGATGACCATTTCGTTTGACCAAGGAAGGGTGTGCCAGACGGCCAGCTTGCCGCCTTTCTGGAGGCCGTCGATCCCGTGGGCCATCGACTGCGGTTGGCAGATCCACATGGGGATCTCCTTGCGTTGCCACGCCGGGATGCGCTTCTCATCGAACTTCTCGGCTTCCGGGAAGCAGGAAAGGATTCGCGCCATCTCATGCTTGTAGGCCGTGAACACGATCATCGGTTCGTCCTTGTGCTTCTCCCGGAGCTTGCGGAGAGCTTCCAGCTTGGCCGTGTGGATGACCTGCGGATCGCCGTTCTCGTCGTACACGATGCCGCCTGCGAGCTGGATGAGCTTCGTCGCCAAGGTGGCGGCACTGAGGGCCACGACCTCGGATTGCTCCAGTTCGAGCAGCAGCTCCTTCTCCAAGGTGACGTACGCTTTGCGGGCCTCCGCGGGCAGGGCCACTTCCACGTCCGTGATGACGGGGGTCGGCACGTCGAGGTAATCATCGCCCAGCATCACGAGAGCGAGGTCACTGATCTTGGCATCAATCTTCTCCTTGGAACCGGCGTCGAGGTTCCACTTGTAACCCATGTAGTCGGGCGTGAAGAACCGGCGTTGGAATGCCGAGAAGACCGTTCCCAGGCGTTTGCCGCCGTCGAGCATGCGGATCTGGTTGAAAAGGTCGCCGTAGTCGTTCGGCACCGGCGTGCCGGTGAGGCCCCACCGGACCTTGAACCGGTCCTGGAAGGCCCGCAGTGCTTTGAATCGCTTGCCGGCAGGATTCTTTGCCAGGCTCAGTTCGTCAATGATGAGCAGGTCCGCCGGGAGTTCCGGGAACGGTTTGAGATGCTTCTCGACGAACCCGGGAGTCTTGCCGCGTGCCCGGCCTGTCCCTTCGCAGGTGTCGCAGTTGATCTTGTCGTGCCGGTTGCCGTTGCACTCCGGGCACCGCTTCATCGGCTCACTGCTTGGAAGCATCTCGGAGTTGATCAGGTAGATGTCCGCGGACCCCCTCTCCCAAGCCCGGACGCCCGAAGTCGTCCGCAGGTTGGCCACTTTCATCCACTTGGAATGGTCCCACTTGCGCACCTCATTGGGCCACGTGATCGCGCAGACCCGCAGGGGGGCGACGATGAGGGCTGCCCGGCATTCGCCGTCCAAAATGCGTGTGGCGGCGCTGTGAAGCGCCACGGCCGTCTTGCCGAGTCCTGGCGAGCAGAACAAGGCGGCCTCGTTGTGGGTGTCGAGGTGACGGATCATTTCGGCCTGATAGCTGAAGGGTTCAAACCTCATTCCACGTTCAGAGGGTGAAACGCCGTCTTGAGGAAGCGAACCCCTTCGCTGATCGAATCTACGGACGACGCGTGGAAACCGAGGGAGTCCAACTTGGAGAGCCACTTTTTCTGCAACGCGGTCGGCCTCTTGCCTGTCGCCTTGATTTCAAGGAAGGCGGCGGTGCCCCCGCGCAGGAACATGCGGTCGGGCTTGCCGCGGTCGTTCGGCCCCGACAGCTTGATCGCCAGGATACCGTGCGCCGCGGCGAACTCGCAGATCGCCTTTTCGATGTCACTTTCTTTCATGAGTTCAGCAGGGTTTCGATTCGTTTCTCCAAGGACTGCGTGTCCTTCTTGGAAATGTAGTAGACCAGCCGGTGCCGGACTCCGACCCGGTAAGCGAACCCTTCGTTGAGCACGAGAGTCAGCATTCGGATGGCGTCCTCCCGGGACGGCTGGTGCTCCCGCAGATAGGTGCTCAGGTAGTCGGAATTGGAGATGTGGGGCAGCAGGCGTTCCTTGTCGGACTGTGCCAGCACCACAGGTCGGTCGTTGGGGAACAGGTCTTTCGGTTTGAAATTTCGTTTCATCAGTCTTCTTTCAGGTAGAACGGGACGACGTTGCCATCCGCTTCGAGCGGAAAGTCTTCGGCCCAAGGTTGTTTCCGGCAGAACGCTTCAAGGAAGCCGTCCAGCGGTTTGTCCGCGGGGGCGAGCGCCTGGTCGTGGACGATCATGAAGATGTCGTAGCCCTCGGCCTCGGCTTGCCTGCATCCGTAATTGAGGAGATCCGCGCCGGTCGCCTGTACGACGTTTTCCAGCAAACGGCTCCCAAATGTGGCAATCCGGCCCCAATGGGCGGTGTTCTGGCGCTTGCCCCAAAACGAGAGTTCGTCAATCCAGTATCCGCCTTTCTCCCGCTTCCAAGGCTCTTCCTCCATCTCCTCCGGGTCGTACTTCTTGAAGACGGCCTTGACCTTCGGCCACGGGTAATAGAGCCGTCTGCCGGACGGCAGGCGCATGATCAGGTAGGGGATGTCTGCTGCCTTCGCGTAGGTGAAGGCTACCCGGTCATGGCAGGCCCGGTGAACGCTGCCGGGCTTGCGCAACGCCCGGCGTGCAGCTTCCTCAAGCGCTTTCCAAGCGTCCACAAGTTCCGGGTTCGCGTCACGGTAAATGCGGACGTATTCCTTGCACTCCTTGAGGGACCTCTCGATCTTGTAGGGAGGGCGGGCCAGTGCCGTCTGGAGGCCCTTTCCGCCGACGCCGAAGCAGCAACCGAGGACAATCGGCTTGGCGATGGTGCGCTGGAGCTTCGTCACCTTGTCGTAGGACGTGTTGAAGGTCCTCGCCGCCATCAGCTTGTACTGGTCCTCTCCCCGCAGGATCGAGTCCAAGGTGTCCTTGGCCCCGACCAGCCATGGCGTGATCCGGGCCTCCACCCCGACGAAGTCCCCGTCGAGCATCTCCCGCCCATCCGGGAACTGGATGAAGTGCCGGGCGCAGGAAGCGACGACTTCCATCGGCGAACCCCACAGGGTTTCGAAGTCTTCGAGCGGGTCTCCCTCACAGATCATCCGGTAGGCCAGCCGGGAGTCCGGTATGGTGGCCTTCTTCATGTTCTGCGGTTGCACGATGGTGCCGGTATCCCGCCCGGTGCGGGCACCGTGCCATATCATCGTCCCGCGGACGTGGCCGTCGTCGCAGGCCGCGGCCTTCATCGAGTCGATCTTCTTGAGGGCTGCGAAAGACGTGAGCGCCTTGAGACGGAGAACCTCCACGCCGGTGCCGGTCATACTGGAGGTATCGGCCAGGGCAGTTTCGACGGTATCGGCTTGCAGGTTCTCACCGGTGTAGCCTTGAGATTGCAACCACGGGAGCAGGGCCTTGCCTTGCGAGGGCAGCAGGCCGCAGAGGTTTTTGAAACGGGTCTCCGCGGTGCGGTTGAACTGGCGGATGAGCTTCTGCGCCTTGTCCAGCGCGTCGAGATTCACCGGCACCCCGCGGTGATTCATCCGCAGGTCGAATTGGAAACTGGCAAGCTCGTCGCCGGCCAACTCGAACCGGGCGAGCTTCTGGTGAACCTGCTGCTCGGCAACCACGTCGTGACGGCAGTAGGCGATGAAGAGTTCGAAAGCCTCCCGCAGCGTGAGATCCTGTCCGTCCACCCGGACCAGCCAATCCCACAGGATGGGAGCGTCCTGCAACGGTGTGGCGGTCTTGCGGGGTTTCTCCTTGAGGCCCTTCGGCGGCTTCAAGGTCACTTCCTTGTTCTGGTCCGAGAAAATCCTGATTAGGGTCTTGCCGACGGCGTCCTTCTGCTGCTCGACCTTGAGCACTTCGGCCAGAGACCCGAGGCTGGGAGGCAGGGCGGCCCTGCGGGCCATCGCCGCGGTGCAACGCCATTGTTCAAGCGAGGGGTGGTCTCCGATTCCAACGTCTTCGGCGAGCCGGTAATGGGTGACCGCCACTTCGAAAGGGGCGTTGTGGGCGTAGATCAAATGGCCTTCCCGAATCGCAACGCCGAGCATGAACTTCGCCTGCACGGACTCCAAAACGGTTGGCTGGTCAAAACGCCAGACCATCGGCGGGCGGTCGTCCTGCGCGATGGCGAACATGAGAATCCGCGTGCCGGGGTCGTTGGCATAGCGGTAGCCTCCGACTTTCTTGATGTCGGCGGGGCTGGTCGTTTCGTAATCGAGGTGGAAGATGGGGGGCATTCCAAAGAAGAATCCGGTTGCGGCCCTCGTAAGGACCGCAACCGGAGGTTGGTTCAGTCGAGACCGTCCTCGTCAGTTTCCCCGAGGTCGGGGAGCGACTCGTCAAGATCGACCGGTGGCGGGCCGAACCGTTCGCCCTGCTTGACGAACTGGACGACCTCCAGCGAGGCGTTGATGCGCTTGCCGAACTTGTTGTCCTGCGCCCACAGGCGCACGACCATGTTGACGTAGTCGCCGGAGGCCGGCTTGTCGTCGTCGATGGTCAGGGGCGTCTTGTCCCGGTCCACGACCTGCGGACGCTTGGCGTTGGCGGCCGAGAGGAACATGTGGCCCTCGTAGCCGTCATAGTCCTTCTCGTCGCCGTCGCGGAGGCAGAGCTTGTCCGCGGGCAGTTTCTTGCCCTTGAACTTCTCCTGGATCAGTTGGTCGATCCCGTCCTTGATCTTCTTGATCTGCTTCGCGTCCCTCTCCTTGTGGAGAAGGGCGTTGGCGGAGAACCGCGGGTCGCCATCATTGACGGATTGAGCCTTGAAGATGTGGAGGAAAGACCCCCGCACGTTGAGTAGTGTAATTTGCATTTTCGTATTTCGGTTTCAGGTGTTGGCATTATCAGGCTGCCTTTGTCCCCTTGGACGCCATCAGTAGGTGAGATTTGCGCGGACGTGCTTCTTGGCCAGTCTTGCCGGGTTGAGCCTCCGGTGCTGGGTTTGCCCGTGGACGTTGCGCAGATTGCGCTTCTCCCAAGCAATGGTTGCGATCTCTTCGCGGTTTTCAGCGAGGAAACGGGCGGTGGCCAGAGCCAGGTCTTTGGATTTTCGTGCGTTCATGATGCTGCTTTAACGATAGCCGCGATTCCCAGAAGAAATAGCGGGACGGAGAGAGTCTCCGCTGCCTGGGCAACGGGGTGGAGAGTGCTCAAGTCAGCTGCGCTGGTGCTGCAACTGGTGAGGATTGAAGCTGGGAGTAGGTAATACCATTTCATAAGACAGAGAGTTTAAAGGATTCCCCATTGAGCGGCCATAGCATCTGCGATCCAGGAGTAGGTTTTGGCTTTCAAGACCCCACCTCCTCGAACTCACCTTTGTCGTTCACCCGATACCAAGTGTCGGACTTGATTCCGTTTTCGCCGGGGTAGGCGACCGCGATCCGCCGTCGGCTGCCGTCATACCAAGCGGCCACGAGCGGACCGTGGTGAGCACGAACCTTGGAGTTGTAGCCGAGCGCACAAGCGACGGCGTCATACCCGGTGCTCGAAGCGTGGGCGGCATACCCGGTGCTCGAAGCGTGGGCGTCATACCCGGTGCTCGAAGCGTGGGCGTAATCCCCGGTGCTCGAAGCGTGGGCG
>CAYOVH010000007.1:22369-34702 GCA_964407405.1 uncultured Candidatus Saccharibacteria bacterium
GAAATTCCCGGTGCTCGAAGCGTGGGCGTAATCCCCGGTGCTCGAAGCGTGGGCGTAATCCCCGGTGCTCGAAGCGTGGGCGTAATCCCCGGTGCTCGAAGCGTGGGCGTACTTCCCGGTGCTCGAAGCGTCTTCCGCTTCTGCTTCATCCCTGCCCCATTTTGCTCCCTTGAGAAGAGCAAGCGCTCCGGCAGATTTCCCCACATAGATGACATTGCCGCGCGGGAATTTTACCTTGTCGTCGTTTAGATTGACGATTTCGGATTCGAGCACTTCAACGACCATCCACTTTGCGAACGCATCCTTGGACAGCAGACTATAATCGCCGCAGCCCCAAAGAAGACCGTGAAGTCCATTCCCGCATTCCTTGGTGGGTTTCCATTCAGGGCACTCCACCGGCCCTGACTCGGGCCACTGGAAACCTCCGTGCGCTTTGAGGTCTGCGTTGCAGGTCCGGAGGACGAGGACTTTTTTGGGCGAGGCTTCCGCTTCAGCTTGTTTTTCTTTCATCGTGTTTTCGTGTTTTCGTGTTTCGGTTTCAGGGATTGTCGAGATCCGGCAGCACGTCCACCGCGGCGGTGATCGCCGGGCGTTTGTCGGACTCCAAGGCGAGGACCGGTTGGCCGTCCGACCGGGTGACGAGGCCGGTGAAGAGGTTCTTGAACCGGGAGGACTGCTTGTCGAGGTCGAGGATCTTCTCCGCTTGGGTCGGACTGATCAGCTTGAAGTTGTAGCGTTCCCCCTGCTTGAGTTTTCCCGCCAGCAGCTTGTCTGCGGCCTCCTCATCGGCCCAGGCACGGTTGCCCTGTCGCCCCTCGACCAGCTTCGTGCCGGGCACCGGGTCGCCTGACTCGGCTCGCTCCTTGAGATACCCGGCAATGTCGTCAAGCCAAGAGGAGATGGCCTTGCTGCGAGCGTAGAGGGCCACGAGGGTCTCGTCGTCCAGCACGGCGGTCGCATCGACCCCAGAGGCGGCTTCCGCAAATGCCTTGTCCATCCGTTCCTGCGCCGGGAGCTTCTTGTCGTCCTTGCCCAAGTCCGGCAGACTGGCGAGGAAGTCGATTCCGTCGGCTCCCAAGGGCTCAACGAGAGCCGCGGCCCGGTGAGAGCAGAACGCCTTGCACGGGCACCAGCGGCAACCGTCTTCGGAAGGTTCGAATTTGAGGCCCCGGTTTTCCTGGATCTGGACGGCGGCATACTCGATGTCCCGGCAGTAGGTTTCAAGGTCATGCAGGGTGAGAATCCATGTCCTCACCGGGTCCTCGGCGTGGTGCCTCGGTTGGACGATGCCGAGGTCCACGACCGTGTCCGGGGGGAAGTCGAACAGCCCGTCCGCCTGCAAGCTGCGGATGAAGGAAAGAGCGTAGATGGCAAGCTGGGAGTTCTCCTCCGCTTCAACCAGCACCCCGGCCCCATACTTGAGATCCCGAATGATCACCTCACCCTCGCGAACGATGGCGAAGTCCGCGGTGCCGGTGTCCTCCGGCGAGTAGAACAAGGGCACCTTCGATTCGATGTAAACATCATCGCCGGGCTGAGTCATCCCTCGGCAATGGTCCACGTAGAACCGGACGTGGGGGAGGAAGTCCGTCGGAATCTCCGAATGATCAATCATGCCTTCAAGCAGCTCCGCGGCATAGTCGTGGGCCTTGGTTCCTTCCTCAGCATAGACGGAGGAACGATCCTCCGGCAGCCGGGTGGCGTTCTCTTCGATGTACTTGATCGAGGCGGTGCAGGTCGTCCATCGTTTCGAGGACGAAGGCGAAAGGCGGGCGTGGGTATTATGCGATCCTGAAGACATGGTGGGGAGAATGTTGACGGTGAAATTTCCGGGCAGACCGGGGACGGGCGGGAACTCCGCTTGGCGGATATTCCCGCCCGAATCCCGGAACTCGACTGTCCCGGATTTAAAGGTCGTCGAGGCTGGCGTCATCCTCCAGAGCGGCTTTGACTTGATCCAGGAAGGCCGGGATCTGGTCCGCGGGGACATTGGAGAGGTTGTCCACTCCGAACTCCCCGAGGAGGGCCTTGAAGGCAGTCTTCTTGGCGGCGAGGTTATCCCCGGCCTTCTCGTAGATGCCTTTGACGTAGGCCCGGACATCGGCGGCAGTCACCGAGGGTTCCCCCGCGGTTGCGGCAGCCGGTTGGGCTTTCGCCGGGGCAGGCTCAGGTTCGGCGGCGGGCTCGGCCTTCACGACCTTGAGCCCGACTTTCTTTTTCGGGGCCTCTTCGGCAACCGGAGCGGCGAGGGCACCGGCAGGCCGGGTTTCGAGGGCGACGACGAGACGCTCGAAGAGAGCGAGGAATTTGTTGACGGTTTCAATCATGGTTCAGGTGGTTTGTTCTTGCGGTTCTCCTTCTTCTTTGAAGGAAAGATTTACGGTCACGCTTATGATCTCACCGGAATCGGCAACTCGGTGCTGAATAAGATGAGAGTTCACGTCCTCCTCGGTTTTTCCACTAAGCCGGATGGCTTCCTTCCGAAGGAGATTGAAGACTTCCTTAACGGGGAACTCGATCTTCGTGAATTCGGTGACTCGGCTGGAATTGCTCATGCGAAGCGTCTTTTGTTGGATTTGAAAATTTCACAATTCGCCAACCGTGTCAACCGGAATGTCGATTATTTTCGAAATCGTTTCCAGCGGGTCTTCGAGCGAGAGGTCGAACCGGTCGCGATGAACCCACACCGGCGTCCACTCTCCGTCGATGTTGAACCGCCTGCCGCGGCGATAGCGGTCATAGCCCATTTCCGAGAGGTAGTGACTTGGCGGGTAGTTCTCATTGGCCTCCCGGTAGGTGAGTTCCTCAAGCCGCTTGTAGACGATCAGGTCCGGGCGGATGAGCGGTTCATTGGTGTCCGCGACATGCTCTTCGATGGCGAGAGTCATCCGGTTCTTGGAAGCCTCGATGATCTCCTCGGTGAACTCGGTCCGCGGGGCGGAGTCGTTCGGCTTGAAGTCCCCGGAGATTTTCCAGTTCAGCAGCCAGTGGCGTAATGCGCCGCCGTGTTTCTCAATCACGCGGACGGGGTGGGCGAACCACCCTTCATCCTGCAATTCCCGGACCTGGTCGCGGGATTGGATTGGTGACTTGATCGCGAAAAACCGGCGGCTGTTTTCGTCCAGGTGGAGGGCGTCGAGGAAGTTGGTGAGGATGACGAAGTTCGCGAAGATCCGCCGGTCCGCCGAGTCCTCGTAACGCTTGTTCCGCGTAACGATGTCATTGGTGAGGGGGGCCTTGAGCTTGTTGATGAACTCCGCCCGGTTGCGGCCGGGAATCTTGAACTCGTCGATCAGCAGGTAAAGGACATCGAACTGCCAGTCATTCCATTCGCTGGCAACCACGTCCGGGTTGATCGCCCGGGTGTTGGCGGCACCGGCTGCGGCTCTCACCATGTCAAAGAGCAGGTTTTTCCCGCAGCCCTCGGCTCCTTGGATCACCAGCGCCCAGCGGGTCCGCAGGCCGGGGTTCTGGAATGGGTAGGCGAAAAAGTCGATGGCGGTCCGGTAGTGCTCGCCGAGGACACGCTTGGCGTGTTCTTCGAACACCGCGCCAACCTTGGCGGAATTGATCGGGTCCAGCGGTGGAAGTGAGTTCGGGCGGAACCGGTTGAGCAGCTTCACGCCCGTCTTGGGGTCGGTCAGGTAGGGGTCGGCGTCCAGCCGGGATGGGTCATACGTGGTGCCCATCACCTTCGGAATCTTGAGTTTGTTGAGCACCATGTCCACCGGTAGGGCTGCCGGCCGGCAGGTCACCTCGGCATCTCCGCCGTCGGCCTGCGCGGGCATGAGTTCCGCCGAGTAAAGCTTGTTGAAGGCATCCGGGATCACCTCGTGGCCGGTGGCGGCCTGACAGAACTTGTTCGTGTGGGCAAGGTAGCACCACGGCAAGGCCCATGGGTGTTGCGAACTGTCGCGGGCCTCGGTGACGATCTCCCGCTTGGCCTGTCGCACGCCCTTGACGATGGTCGGCAGCGACACCGTTCCGCCCCCGAGAACCTGGATGCGCTCCCGGAGGGCCTTCACCAACATCTCCTCCAGAATGGGGCTCTTGAACGGGATGGCGGCGATGCGCCGCGGGCCTTCCGTCGTGAGAGTGTCCAGCGTCTCACAGGCGGCGATCCACCCCTCGGCCTGGCGCTTGACCTTGGCCGAGAGCCGGTCCGTCTTCCACCCGGCCTGTTGCGCATGGTGGAAGAGGGTGCGAATTGTCACCGGCCTGCGGCCGGACGGATCGGGCCGGTAGGACCGCCACTTGCGCTCCACGTCCTCGGTGCCGCGGTACTTCTCCAGCCCGGTGGCGCTCCACTCGTCAAGCGCGTGGAACGCTGCCTCGGCTTCCTCCTCGTCACGGAACTGGTGGACCAGTGCCGCAACAACCTCGATCCACGTCTTGTAATCGCAGTCCGCGTCAATCGCGTTGAGTGGCTCGACGATGTCCTCGACGGACAGGTCCATCACCGGCAGATCCTCGATCCCGCCTTCCGCGGTGCCGCGGTGCCCGTAGACCCGATCCGCTTCCGCGGTCGCCGCCTCCGGGATGTCGAACTCGTCCATCGCCTGCCCGCCGGTCCGGCTGCCGATGATCGCGGCGAACTCCTCGCCGAGGAACTGCACCGGGCGGTACATCGGCTGGACGGTCACGTTGGACTCCCGCTTGCCGGTGTAATCCGGCGGCAGGCCAAGCAGGGAGGCGATCCCGGCGACGGCGTGGTGGTAATCCTCCGGCAACAGGCCATCGGCATCCACGAGGATGCGGATGCGCGGGCTCTCCGGAGTCGAGTTCGCCGTATGGTAGATCAGGCAATTGAAGGGGTGGAGCTGCTCGACGAAGTGCTGCGGGGCCTCGGCGATGTCATGCACGTAGGACCGGCCCCCCTTGTCGGGGTCCAGGTCGATGCAGACGAGATTGATCAGCCGGGCGCGGTCGCTGCGGCGCTCGTCCTCGTCATCCTCGAATGAACAGGGCAGGACGTACGGCCCGTCCTTGTTGCGGTTGCGGGTGTCATCGTCCTGCGCGAGGAAGTCCTTGCGGGTGAACGGCAGGGCAACCGGGACGTGGAAGTAGCGTTCCACGAGTTCCCGGAAGTTCGCCGCCTTGAGACGGCGGACCTTGTTGGAGCGGACGGTCGCTCCTCCGAAATATCGGCGGTCGCTCATTTCCGGGTGAAGGTCTTGCCGGTGAGGGCTTTGTAAACGTCCTCCGCCTTTTGAACGTCGTATTCGGCGGCTTTACCGTTGACCCACCGCCAGAGTTTCAGGTATTCCGGTTTCCCCTCAAGCCCGGCTCTCCGGGCGATCCGGGAGAGGGGAATCTCGCTTTCCCGGATGAGGTGTTTGAGTTCGGAGACGATTCGTGCCACGAGTGCAGACAAGCTCGGGACTCGTTTTCTGTCCAGAAAAAAAAATTTCTTGACTGAACCGGTAGCGGGGTGTAGCGGTTGCGGCGTCATGAGAACCAGATACGCCGGGACCTGCTTTGTCTGCGGGAAACGCACCCCCGCCGGGCACGGCCATTTCGAAAGGAAAAACGGCCGGTTTCTAGTCCGGTGTGTGGCCTGCGTAGCCCCGGAAAAACGAAACGAGAAAGCCATCGAAACCCTGAAACTACTTCGCCATGAGTATTGAAATCCATAATATGGAAGCTGATTCTACCAACGAAATTTCTGCTGAACGTCCAAGGTGAGCTACCTGGCTCCGCCGGGTTAGCTCCACCGCCTTGTTCGGCTTCTTCCTAAATTTTTGCTGGACGATTACAGTATTTGACCAACGACGAAACTACTTCGCCATGAAACTTGACCCAGACTTCTACGAACTGATCGGACGCCTCTACCTGATGCGGAAAGAGCGGGACATCCAGCTCCAGCCGGAACACCTTGCCGCCGTCTCTGGTTGTCTGTCACCGGGCTGCCGCCTGCTGGTCTTCGGGGTCGGCAACGACTCGTCCTTCTGGCTTGAAGAGAACTCCGGCGGGACGACGTACTTCATCGAAGACAACCCCGAATGGGCCGAGCGCCTCCTCCGGGAATGCCCGGATGCCAACGTCGCGCTGGTGACTTACGACACGCAGCGGAGCCAGTGGCAGCGGCTCATGGAGAGTCCCGCCAAGCTGGAGATGGCCGACCTACCCCCGGAGATCGCCGGGACGTATTGGGACGTGATCCTGGTGGATGCTCCAATGGGTTACAAGCTCCACCATCCAGGGCGGATGAAGAGCATCTTCACGGCCAGCCGTCTCGTCAAACCGGGCGGGCACGTCTTTGTGCACGACTGTGACCGGCAGGTCGAACAAGCCTACTGCGACCGTTTCCTCAAGCCTGAGAATCTCGTGGAGGAGCTGGACAACTTCCGGCACTACCAGATGCTGGCATGAGCCCGGCGGACCTGTTCACCCTCAAGGCCAGCCCCGGCCCGGGGCTGTGCCCGGTGAAAGGCTGCCGGCATCGCAAAGGCCGGAAAAAAGGGCTGTGCGACAAGCACCACCAACAGCTCTGGCGTGCCCGCAACCCGAAGGACGCGGCTTACGCCACCCTGAAGATGCACGCCAAACAGCGCGGCATCGAGTTCAGGCTGTCCGTCGAATACTTCGCGGGCCTGACCGATGCCTACCGCTTTTTCGACCGCGAGACTACCTCGCACGGCGAGACCCTCTCAATCGACCGGATCGACCCTGCCAAGGGCTACGTGCCGGGCAACCTGCGGGTCGTCACCGTCTCGGAGAACGTGATCAAAGGCAACCGGGAGCGCTACCTCCCGGAGCACGTGCAGGCCATCCTGGAACGGAAAAGGTCCGCTGCCTGGGCAATGGCAGCGGACCCTGAGCCGTTTTAAGCATCCGTTTTCCGGCGGACGGTGATGTTCAGCTTGGGCTTGGGCGGCTCGGCCTCGACTCCGAGATACGCGTCCCGGGCTGCCCTGGCCTCCTCAGCAGTGTCGTAGTAGCCGAGCCGTCGTTTCTGGATCTGGACGAAAAATGGCTTCTGCCGATAGACGTAAAGATCCCTGCCGGCCTGGATCTTTTCCTTGGGGGGAGTCGAGTTCTTCCGGCAGTCTTTCGTGTCCAACGCACCTTGCTCCCGGAGGTTCGCATAGAAGCGATCCCGGAACGCGGCGGCCTCGTCGGCATCCTTGGTGCCGGTCGATTTACGGTACATTTTCCCGTCCTGGAAATAAATCACCATCCAGTTGCTCTTGAGCTTAACGAGACCGGAGTACGGCCTTCT
Source organism: uncultured Candidatus Saccharibacteria bacterium (assembly GCA_964407405.1). GTDB lineage: Bacteria > Patescibacteriota > Saccharimonadia > Saccharimonadales > Saccharimonadaceae > JASLCR01. The sequence goes on from CAYOVH010000007.1 coordinate 29,592, forward strand.
GACAGTGGGAATTCGAATCATATGGGGTAGGATTTATCGGGAATTCTTGAGAGCCTTCCTGGCTTGCTTTTCCGCCTCCCGCTTCTCGACAAGGGAGGGGAAGCTTCCCGAACAGGCCAGCAGCCAGCGGAGAGCAAACCGGAGTTCCTCCCGCTGGCATTCCAGCCGGGCTGCCAATTCGAGGGCCGCGTCACGGGCGGCTTCCGGCTGCTCGGCAGAGTCGAGAAAGCCTAGGGCCAAGTCGTACGTTTCCGGGGTATCTTGTGTGATCATGCTTTTCTCAAGTTGGAGGTTGCCGCCCGGCTCTCCAAGACGATCCGCCGGTGATGCGGACAGGAGAAAAGGACCGTGACAGGCTTCCTGAGCTTGTGGATGGCATTGCGGGCTGTCAGGTAGGCCACGGCGGCATCGACCGCCGCACGGTGGCCGCGGCGTTGGTGAGGTAGGGGGAGTTTCATGGTCTTGACGGGAGAACGTGGAAGGTCCGGCCTGTCTGAAGTTTCATCGCCCGTTCGTTGAGCCAAGCGGCGCAATCTTGCGCAACGAACCGGTCGCGCCACGTGCCCATCGTCATGCCGGTGCTGGACTTGACGTGGTAGCGGGTGGCGGAAGGTTCGGAGTCGTGGTCATCCCGCGCTTCGGAGGCGGGGTCGCGTTCTGGGTCTTCGGTTTGTTTCATGGTCTTGTGGTCGTTGGTTTCTGTGAATGTGGCCCCTGCCCTGCGGGGGGAGCGACAGGGCAGGGACCGGCTTGGTTTCAGGGGGAGATGCGGAAGAGGACTGTGGCAACGTCCGTCCCGGCTTCCCGGAACGTGCCACGGGGGAGGGGCTCCCAATAGTCGGCCAGCGGGCGCAGAGCCTCCTCGCGGTGCCGGGTGCCCATACAGAGACCGGCGAGGACGCCGCCGGGGCGCAGGAAGGCCAGAGCGTGCCGGACGTGGGTGATGTCGGCCCGGAGATGGAAAGGCGGGTTCATCACGATCCGATCGAACTCCGGGCGGGCCTCGCGGGCGAGGAAGTCGCCTTGCCACAGCCGGACGCCGGGGAAGAGGTCGAACAGGTGACCGCAGAGCGTGGGGTCAATCTCGCAGGCGGTGACGCCGCACCCGGCGGGGTGGGTGCTTTTGAGCGGGTCGAGAAGACGGCCGAGCCCGGCGGACGGCTCCAGCACCGCATGCCCGGGCCGGATGTCCGCCAGGGTGATGAGGCGGGCCGCCAGCGGTTCGGGAGTCTGGAAGAGCTGCCATGCGGAGACCGCCCGGGCTGCTGGGTCTCCCCGCTCCGCCAGCGTGGCGAAGCGGGGGCGCATCCCGTCCATCGCATAGCCGATGGCGTCATTCTCCATCCGTAGGGCGTGAAGGCGTCGGCTCATACCGTGGCGATGGTTGGGGCGGGGGCGGCGGAGAGGGATGCGAAGGCGGCTTGCCCGGCGTCCGTCCAGTAGACTTGCGAGACACTGGCGATGGCGATCCAACCGACCGCCTGGCCGTCGAGCAACAGCTCGCGGTCCTCCTTGGGCAGATCAGCCCGGCGGTGCCACGGTAGGGCGAGGATCTCCGCCAGGCGTGGCAGATGCTGGCGCATGCCCTCGACAGTCGGCACGCCTACGGGCAGCTCCCATAGGGCAGGCGGGAGGGGCTTGCCCGGCTTGTCTGTGAGGATAATGACCCGCGGCGTTCCGTCGTAGCCACCGGAGGAGGCGATCCGGACCTTGCAGACCGGCGGCCCGCATCGGCGACGTTGCCGCGTCGTTCCGTTGCCAATGTGGCCCAAGGCGTGAATCTCCTTGGTGCCGACGCGGGCATACGTGCCCTTCGACAGCGCGGAAAACTCCGCTTGGGTCATCTCTCGCGGCGACGCCGGGGTGCCCTGCGGATTGTTCGCGTTGAGGAGGGCCTGCAAACGCCCGGCATCCTCCGGGGAGGGGTTGACCAACGGCGGGGCGGTTGCCGCCGGTCTGGCGGCTTTCTCCGCGGCGAGGATGGCCGCCAGCTCGGCGCGCGACTCTTCCGTCGGCGGGGTGTAGGCATCCGCGGCGTAGCGTTCGATGTTGAGCACCCGGAGCTTGTCCTTGAGGCGGACCTGCACGCTGACCGCCCGGCCCGTCACCGGGGACTTGTTGACCCGGCGGATGAGATGACCGGCGAAGCTTCCCCCCGGTTCGAGGTCGGAGAACGCCGCCCGGTCGCCCTGCGCTTCAAGCATCTGGCGTTCGTAGGCAAGCCGCAGGTCGCAATGACGGACGAAAAGCGTTTCCTCCGCGGACTCCGCCGGGACCTGACGCCCGGTCAACCACAAGTCCGCGGCCTCCTCGCCGGTGATGGGCGTCTGCGGGTCGTTCAAGAGGGAATACAGGCTACGGTCGCGGGGCGGAGTCTGGCCGGACGGCCTGGGGTGCTGGTACTGTCTGCCGTCGTAGGTGCTCCCGACGAGGCGGATGGCGAGGCCGGTTGCCGTGTCGGGATCGGCCGCGGCCTGCGCCTTCACGTCCTGCCACAGCCGGTAAAGGGACGCGTATGCCTCGAAGTCAGAGACCGCCTTGCGCCTCTCCGCTTCGATGGTCTTGATCCGGCCCATGCGGACGCCAGGGGAGGACAGGTGGAGGGCGTGGGAGATCACCCCCGCGGTGCGCTGCTGCCAGTACTCGGCCTTGCTCCAGCGGTCCACCGCGTGACCGGCCAGCCGGTCGTGACGTTGGGCGGCTCGCTCGGCACGGGTTTGGGACTGGCAGCCATGGACGGCGGGGCCGTCGTCGTACGAGTCGGCGAAGCTCACGGCTTCGCCCAGGCGCTTGTCCCGGTAGTCGCCGAAACGTTCGGCGCGGTCCGCGGCCCGATCTTCCGGGCTTTGGTCTTCGTCGCCGATTTCACCGGCGAAGGACAGGGCGGTATTGCGGCGGGACACCGTCCAGACCGCGGCGAAGTCGCAGCCCTGTTTCGGCGTGGCCTGCCAGCCTTCCGCCCGCAAGGCGTCGTACTGGTCGCGAGGGACGCGGCCTACGTAAAGGCGAAGTTTGTTGTCCTCCGGGCAATAGGTGGCGGAGTGGTCGGCGGAATAGAAGTCGGGGCGGTTCATGGTGTCGTGAGGTTCGAGATTCGAGGTTCGGGTTGGTATTTACCAGAGAGCGGTGTCGGGCTGTTCGAGGAGCGGGAGGAACTTGTCTTGGATCATGGAGAGTGCCCCGGACACGGCGGTGTAAGCGTTGGTCACTTCCTCCGCATTGAGGGTCTCCCGGAGTTCCCCATCTTCGTCGTGGATTGCCTCGTAAAACGGGCGCAGTACGTCGCCGGGGTCTGGTTCGTAATCTTCGCTACAGAGTTTCAGGATTGCTTGGTGGAGTTCGGCCCGGTCTTCCTCCAAGAGGAGGACAAGCCCACGCTCCCGGCACTTGTCGCGGAGTTCCAGCGTCTCCTCGCGGTCCTGCCACTCTTTCAGGGCGTCGGATTGACCGAACCGGAGCGGTTTCGAGGGGTATGGATTTTCTTCATGTGGCGGATATTCCAGCAGGGATCTCTTGCGGGGCGGCTTGGACAGTTTCATGGTCTTGTTCGGTTTACGGGTTGACGACGTGGAAAGTGACCGCCGCGGCGAACGCGACGATTGCCGCGGTGGCAACGGCGGTGAGGATGGCGAGCCTGTCCAGCTCGGCGACGGTCAGGCGGCATGGCCTGCGGCGGTTGCGGGACGGGTGTTGCGGGCGGGCCGGGCGGTCGAAACGGTCGTGGTCGTGCGGGGTTGGCTTGGTCTTCATAACGGCGGCAGTCTGGCGGAGGGTTTGAAGAAGTGCAAGAATTATTTTCAGAAATTTTTCACTTATGCGTGGGGGCGGCGGGCGGCGGGCGGCGGGCGGTCACTCCAGCTCCCAGTCGATCTCCCCGTTTTGGTCTTCCCACGCCTGCATCAGCAGCGCCGCCGGGGACGTGAAGAAATGGCTCAATTCGAAGTGGGAAGTGTCCGGGTGGTGGTAGGTGTAGACGACCGGCGGCTTGGCGGATTGGAGGTTGCGGGGAAAGTGCCGGATCTCCATGTCCAGGGAGGGGCGGCCGTTGGCACGCCATGCGTGGAGCTCCAGGCCATCGGTCAGCTCCCGGAGGAACTCCGGCGACTTGGAGAGGGCTTGCACGGTCTCCCGCTCCTCCTCCGTAGGGTAGCGGTCAAAGCCGCGGAGGGCCGGTATGATCAGGTCCGCGGGGAAGCCGGGGAGGATCTTGACGACGGCGAGACTGTTGACCCGCGGGCGGTCATAGGGGGGCTCGTCGTCATCAGGGGTTTTGGCGGGCGGCGTGGGTTGGGGAAGGGTGGCGGGCTTGACGGGGGTGGCTTGGGTGGAAGGCGCAGCGGCCGGAACGAGGACCACGTCCGGGATGACCACCCGTGCCCGGCGCTTGCGTCCTCCGCGCTCATGGCGGGCCTTGAGCCTGGCGATGGAGCGCCGGGCGGCGGGCTTGAGGCTTGATAGGGTATGCTCCGGGATAGTTGCGAGGGTGGCCAGCCAATCGGCCAGCGTGTCACCGCTGGACCGGAGGAGATGCTCCACCCAATCGGCAACGCAATCCGCGGCTGCGGTGTAGGCCGACGTGGGGCTGGCCACTTTGTGGATTTTCTCGCCATCGGGATACGTGGCGATCATGTCCACCCTGCCGGGGTGCCGGTAGGAAGCATGGAGGGAGATTTTCGCGTGGCTGGACGTAATGGTCCGCAGGTGGTTCAAGACTCGCTCGGTGGTAATCATCGGGCGGATTATAGCTTAGAAACGTAGTAAGGCAAGGGGGGAATTGTTGAGCGGCGGGCTGGGGAAATTTTTTCAACCGTACAATTTGTACGATTGATTTTTCCCGCGTTGGTTTTAGTTTGGGAAATTCTGTCTTATCTTACAAATGTGGAAATTGGAGAAAGTGATTGAGAATAAGGGGTTTATGAATTTGTAAGGCTAATTTGTAATCTGTAATCTTTCAGCTTACGGCGGGCCGAGCGTTCGAGGAGGCGGTGAGACGGCGGAGAGGGCGTAATTTGTAAACGCAAATGGATTGCGAAAGGCGATTGGCTTACAAATTAGAGACGGCAGGGGGTGGTAAATTGTAAGGTAATGGTGGGAGGGTAATTTGTAAGGGG
>CAYOVH010000008.1:0-23140 GCA_964407405.1 uncultured Candidatus Saccharibacteria bacterium
CCAGGATGGCGATGACGGCGATGACTATGACGAGTTCTATGAGGGTGAAGGCACGAGTCAATTGTCTTTGATTATACTTAGTGTTCACGATGTGCTCCTTTAGGCTAGATTACCATAAACGTCATAGGTGGGACAAATTTTTCATAATAACAGCTGCTTTTGAAGCACCGATAACTTGTGCGATATCGGCCTCTGATGCAACTTGCACACCACGCAAGCTGCCAAATACTTTGATGAGTTTTTTGCGAGTAGCTGGTCCGATACCTGGAACTTCCTCTAATTTTGAGCTGGTTTGGCCTGTCCGCTTGAGCGAAGAATGGTAGCTCACTGCAAATCGATGTGCTTCGTCGCGAATACGCTGAAAGAGCTTCACAACATCACTGTATGACGAAAGTGTTGAGCCGCCGCGAAGGTTTTTTGAGTGCGAGCCGGCGTTACGCTGCCCGGGATGGAGATTGATGATAAAAAATTTACCGTCGTCAGTCACTATAGCACCTTCGCTCTTTGCCTTTTGTAGAGATTCGACAAAATCCAACAAAATATTTGAACCAACTTTTGAAATGATAATTTCCTCTTCGCGCTTGGCAATACTGATGATCGGAATAGTAGTGCCGCGCTCAGACTGCGCACGTATAGCAGCCTCAAGCTGGCCTTTGCCGCCATCAATCAATAGCAGGTCCGGCGTGCCCCAACTTTTCAAATTCTTCTCGCTCAGTCGGCGAAATAATGTGTCGTGGATATTTGCCGTATCGTCGTTGGTCTGCCGCGTCATCTTGAATTTGCGGTACTCCGCCCTATCTGAAACACCATTGGTAAATACAACCATGCTTGCTACGACATTTGTTCCCGACATATGTGAAATATCATAGCCTTCAATCCGTCGCAGCACACCATTGATACCCAGCAACTCGCCGAGCTGTTGCAACGCCCTGTCCTTGGATATATCGAGAAATTCCCGGTCGCCAAACATCACCCGGCGCTGCAGTTCTTTCATATGTGCAAGCTTGTTGCGAAGCTCGGCCGCTCCCTCAAAATCCTGTCGCTTGGCAGTCTGTATCATGTCGCGTTCGATCTCGGCAGTCAGTTTTTTGCGATTGCCCTTGATATAGCTAATGAGTTTGCGCAGATTTACTTTATACGCCTCACTCTCGACGGACGGATCGGGATTAAGACCGATTTGGGCCTCGAGCTTTGAGACAACCTTTGCCGGGTCACGCGTGTAATACGGAAAAACTGGCCGGAGATAGCGCAGAGCTTTTTTGAGTGCATGGCCATTGTAAAATGGACCAAAATACTCAGCGCCATCATCAGCAGGATTACGAGTAAATGTAACATGCGGCCATTCGCTCTTCATATCGATACGCACAAATGTCTGTGATTTGTCATCACGGAGCAGCACATTGTAGCGTGGCATGTAGCGCTTGACCATCTCAGACTCAAGAAATAGTGCGTCGATTTCTGACTCTGTTTCCACCCAATCAACATCGTCAATCTCATCTACCAGCGCCATCGTCTTGGCATCAAATAGCCGGCTACTCTGAAAATATTGCCGTACTCTATTTTTTAGTACCGCAGCTTTGCCAACATAGATAATCTCACCGCTTCTCGACTTGTGAAAATACACACCTGGGCTATGTGGTAAAGTTTTTAGTTTGACTTCAAGTGCTTTATTCACCTTTCTATTATACCGCCTGTGTTATACTATTTTTAGCACATAAGTCCGTATTTTAATGCAAGGCCCGCCCCGAGGGAACAACTTGCTACCGGCACTGCACTTGTTCGGGGCTTTTATTAACAACTAATAGGAGTCTCGCTATGTCAAATATGACAAAAGAAGAGAAAGAACAGTACGGCATAGACTGGTACGAACGCACGCACAAAAACTGGCGCGCGTGGGGCAGCTGGTTTAGCTGGGGTTCACCCGTCGGGCTTGGCCTTTTCTTTATAGAAATCGCTGCTGCAGCCTGGATCGTGGCTCAAATCTTCTAGTAAAAATCCCGCTTACTATAAGCGGGATTTTTCATTACCAAATATATTTTATGATTTGGCGTAAAATTCAGAAAGTTGCCGATATGCTTTCGTTGTAAATGCAAAAAGTACTAGCATGAGCATGAGAAGTGACGCGATGACGAAAACCAGTGCGATACCTCGAGCCTCGCCTGCGCCAAGCAGCCATCCAAAGGTAGACTTACCTTCATCACTGTTCATAAATGGAATGATACCAAACTGAGCCACTGGACCTATGAGAAATGCACTGATTGGCGACGCGGCGGACTCTAGCGCTTGCGCGAGTCCAAACACACGGCCCTGTCGCTTGAGAGGTACCACTCGTTGCAAGATCGTTTGCTCAGCAGCTTCAACCATTGGCATCAGTGACATAAAGATCCACATACCAATAGCAAATAGCCACCAAGCCTCACGAATCACAAACACTGCTCCCAGACATGCAACCGCCAGGTTAATGAGGAACATCGTACGGAGCGGATTCTTACCAAGCCCGAACTTCGCCACCAACATACCACCGATGATAAATCCGGTGCTCGTGACACCGAGTACGACACCCCACCATTCTACGGAAAAGAGTGTCAGTCCGTACGGATCCATGAGTGCCATATATACACCACCGATCAGGTTGTTAAACACGTTAAAGAATATCAGCCAAGCAAGGCCGGGAACTGCTTTGATAGCAGCAATACTTCCCTTGATATCAATCTTCTTATTCTCAAGCTCTGGGTCATGCGCGATTTTTTCTTCGGGAATCCGCACAAAAAACATATGGATTGCCGCAAGCAATGTCAAAACAATCGCGATAGCAAGCGTCCAGCCCATACCGAGTAGCCCGATAGACAGACCAGAGAAGACACTTGTGACCATAAACGCCACACCTTGCACGGTGCCAACCATGCCGTTCGCCTTATCTCTACCCTCTTTTGGCACTAGCAAGGTGACAGTCGTCGAAAGAGCAATATTACGCATATTTTCCACGACGCTACCGATCAAGATGACGCTCGCAAAGAGCCAAAACGCAACATGTTGCCAGTTTGATAGCAAATCGCTCGGAAACGCTAGAAAGACCAACCCAGCAAGTACATATGCTACAGCCGTAAAAACACTCGCAAACAGCATGACGTTTTTCTTTTTATTATGATCGACAATCGTTCCAAAAATAATACTAAAGATTGCCACCAAAAACATATACGAGCCGCCGATGATCGCTGTCGCCATAACCGACCTGGTCTCAAGATATACCCAAAATGTCAGCGCAAACCAAAGATAACTTGTCGTGACATTTGCGATCAAAGTATTGAGAAGGACTTGGTAGAAATTTTTCATCTCTACAGTGTAGCAACTTTTGAGCAGTGGTGCGAGAGTGACATACTAGGATGCCTAAGTAGCATTCCGAGCTTCTTCGACTTCTTCAAGTACTGCCGTGTGAGTTGCTTTATTCATAAACTCTTGGTCATCGTTCATAAATCGTCGCAGTGGCGAATGTTCATCCGCAAGCTGGGCAACTGTCGGTCGCGTATCAAGCTTACCACTTAGTTCAAGCATGCGAAGGTAGCTCCCTTGAGCAGCCCGCCAAGTATGCCATTGCATATCTTTTTCATCTCCATTCATATGGGCTACATCAGCTTCAATCGTAGCAAGAGTAGCGCCAGCAGGCGCCAATACACGACCAAGCATGCGACTTTTTTTACGTAGAGGCTTACCTTCAATACGGGCCTGTTCGATCTCCATCGCCAGGTCTGCGGCATTTGCCAGCTTGACTTGAGCTAAAGCAAGCAAGTCATCCTGTGATACCCGCTCTTTTGTGTCTGGATTGATCATCGTCGGAATCTTAGCCCTTCGATACATTACCCGATCCGCATCATGCTCAGCAAACACATGATATGCCGTACCAAATGATGTGAGTGCCAGTAAATTCGAGATATTCTTAACGTTTTCTTCATTGCCAGTTTCAACGATACGATCAAAGGCTTGCGACGCGGCAATAGTTCCTATTTTTTGCTGATATGGGATTACGATACCTGGCTTACCCGAAAACCATTCCGCTCTTTCTTCATCCCTGGTTGGCTTTGGTATGTAGTTATTATCGCGCGCAGTCTGAACTGCTGGAAAAAATATTTCACTTCGTGGCTTACTCATGATTCTATTATATGCCTCGTTGAATAGTTCTTACAACGATAAGCACTAATCCTCTTCTATTCTTCACCTTCAATAGAAACGTGTGGCAGACGTCGGTCGAGCCATTTTGGCAACCACCACGCGCTTTTACCAAGTAGCGTCATTATGGCCGGAACAATCGTCATACGCACCAAGAATGCATCGATCAATATACCAAAGGCTAGCCCAAAACCAATAGCTTGTATTGTCACGTCGTGATTAGTGATAAACCCGGCAAAAACACTAATCATAATTACAGCTGCTGCCGTGACAACCTTACTGCCAGCACCAAATCCACGAACAACAGCGCTCTTTGCGTCTTTAGAATGGGTAAATTCTTCATGCATACCAGACACCAAGAAGAATTCGTAGTCCATTGCTAGACCAAATAGAATACCGATCGAGATAATCGGAATAAAGCTGACAATCGGACCAGGTGCATCCGCGATACCGAACCAACCCCACTGAAAGACTACAACCACCGCACCGAACATCGCCAAAACGGATAGCAGGAAGCCAAGAGTAGCTTTGAGCGGTACAAGAATCGAACGGAAAGCAACTATCAGCAAGATGAGCGACAGTCCCACAACAACTCCAAGATACTGAGGTAAGGCAGTCGCTAGCTTTGCATTGATATCATTTTGTAGTGCTGTCGATCCTGTGACAGCGAGTGTTGCGCCATTATCGGCTGTCAGTTTCTGCTTCTCCGACTCATCGCGCAGCAACTCAATAAGATCACTCGTTGCCTTATCGCTCGGTGCAGATTTTGGAATCACTTGAATGATTCCTGCAGTACCGTCATCTTTCACCGTTGCTGGTAGTGCTTCCTTCACACCTGAAATCTTGGCAATACGATCCGAGATTTTCTTTAGCTGGACATACTTTGCGTATTCCTCAACACTCTTATCGATCTTTTTCTGAGCTGCAGTAAGTTGCTGCTTGCCTTTAGCTTCAGCTGCTGTAATCTCCTGTTGCAGGGCTATTTGCCCTTCAAATGTCGACACCTGAGCAGCTCTCGCCATAAAGTATGCTTCTTGCTTCTTCTTTGCTGCAGCTATCTGCTTGTTCAACTCTTTCTCAGCAGGCTTGCGGATCGAGTCTTTATCAGTTTGACTAACCGCCGGCAGATTCTCTATTACGACAGCAAGCGGACCATTGTAGCCAACACCAAATCCCTTTGCAACTAGATCATACGCCTTTCGCTCTGTGGTTGAAGCAGCTGCATATCCGTCAGCTGGTAAGCCAAGTGTCAAATCTTTAGCTGGGATAGCGACTACAGCAATCACAATAACCGCGATGGTAAATGCCACCCACGGACGACCAGTAATTGTTTTGCCCCATCGGTACCAAAAGGTATTATGACTCATGCGAGTCTTCTTCTTTTTATGTTTTTGTGCGGCCAGCACTTTAGCGCGTGTCTTTTTACCAAATATTTTGAGACTAGCCAGACGCAATAATGCAGGGATCAGGGTAATAGCAACGAGCGCAGCAATGGCAATACTTGCAGCTCCGGCCAGACCCATCGTCGTCATGAACGGTATACTCACGATACTAAGTGCAGCCAGAGCAATCACAACAGTTAGTGCAGCAAACACGACAGCGTTTCCAGCTGTAGCGATAGCACGCGCCGTGGCAACCTCGGGCTTATGGCCTTCTATAAGTAATGTGCGGTATTTACTAATGATAAAGAGCGAGTAGTCGATGCCCACAGCAAGGCCAAGCATGATTCCGAGCACTGGCGTCGTAGTATTGATCGTAAAGAGCTGTCCGAACGAGAAAAGCCCCAGCGTACTAGTGCCAACGGCAACGAGTGCAGTAATGATTGGCATACCTGCCGCAATGAGTGAGCCGAGAGTCATAAAAAGCACTACGAGTGCCAGCATTACACCAGCAACTTCACCAATACCAAGTATCTCACCAGGTGTTTGACTCACAAGACCGCCACCCATCTCTACCTGCAGCTCATCCTGACGAGTTGAGGAAACCAGCGCCTCAATATCATGCAGTGTCACCTCTTCTACTGAGCCCATCTCCTCGGTGAGCTGTACAGGTATGTAAGCAATGGTCTTATCCGTACTGACCAGCTTGTCTGCTTGGGTAAATGGACTGACAGCCGCACTCACGCCATCGATCTTTGCGACATTCTTTGTTAGGTCAATAATATCTGATTTAAAATCAGCAATTTTTCTGCCGTCTTTCGCCTGGAAGACAATTCGACCCGACCCTTTACCACTATCGGGGAAAAGCTCTTGGGAACGATCAATTGCTTTCTGTGCTTCAGTACCCGGAATACTAATAGCACTCGAAGTCGGCTTCATAAAGGTGAATGCCGTAAAACCAAGTATCACTAAAAGTGCCGTCCATATCGCAATCACTTGCCATGGATGGCGATACATTACTGTCCCTACTTTGTGTAAAAATGTGGCCACGTGATATTTCCTCCTTATGTCACTAATCGTTTGGCTTCATATATCGGGCCATTTTAGGTGATCTTCTTTAAATACTCTCGTAAAACTTCTGCTTCATTATTGCCCTTATCGCGTGCGCCGTAGAGGAGTGTTACTTTCTCATGCTTGCACCAACTGGAAATAATCTCTGAAGCTTCCGAATTTTGCTTCACTTCTTCTATATATCGTTTGGCAAATTTCGTAAATTTTGCAGGGTCATGTGCAAACCATTTACGAAGCTCCGTACTGGGCGCAATATCTTTTGCCCACTCATCAAGTGCAGCTCGCTCTTTACTAACACCTCGCGGCCATAACCGATCGACCAGCACACGGTAGCTATCGCTTGGGTCAGCTGGCTCATAGATTCGCTTTGCTGCAAATAATGTCATAGTCCTATTTTACTACTTCTTTGATACATATGGATTGCCAGTAATATAGAATCGCCGCAACTCGTGTACAGCTTTCGAGATGCCAATACGTTTTCCGGTAGTTATTTCCTTATCCGAAAGAGCCGGCCTTTTGATAAGCCGCACAGGTGGTTTAAAAAGATCATGGCCGCTCAGCTGTCGATCAATAGCAAGTGCTTTGCAAACCTTACCCGGACCATTCGTGATATTTACGCCCGTCATACCACGACGCTCTTCGATACTATCAATTCCGTCAATTGGTTCAACAGCACGGATCAGTACACCAGAACCAAAGCCTTCTTGGCCGCACACTACATTACAGCAATGATGCATACCATAGGTAAAATAAACATACATATGTCCGGCACTTTTAAACATCGCATCGTTGCGCTGTGTGCGGCCATTAAACGTGTGGCTGACTTCATCACCTTGATCATACGCTTCAGTCTCAACTATCCGGACGCGAATAGTTCGTCCATCAATCTCTCTGAGCAGTTCGCAGCCGAGTAATCGCCGAGCAGCTGCTTCAGCCGGCGCGTTAAGCCATGTGAAGGTACTTTTATCATTACTATGCCCCTCGATCATCGTTGTATAAGCTGGCTATTTTTCGCAACATATGGTTCGGTGCATGCCATGAGATTAAAGCAGCACGGACGACGGTGTTTGCCGTTTAGTTTTGAGATCGTCTTTTCGATCCGCACGGCACGCGTATTTTGATTGGGGGTTGCGTTGACCCAGCGTACCCACTCCCAACGTGCCATCGGAGTGATATCTTTCCACTTTTCTTTGACTTTTTCTGGAGCCATTTTTAAAGCTTCTCCGAGATCCTTCGGGATAGTTGGCTCTGGCCAGTCACTGCCAGTAGTTATTTCCATCGATACTGTATCACCCGACTTTACCTTGGCAATTTTTTGAAGCTCATCCGTTATCCGTAGCCAATGACCCATACGGCCGTCTGGTTCGAGCACTGCCTTGAATTCACAGCCATTGATCAAACCTGTTACACTGACTTGTCCACGAGAAGGCAGCTTAGCACTATCATCTTTTGGCAATGAGAGAATCGTCCAATCTTTGAGCATATAGAGCATTGTCTCAAAATGAATCGTTACTGGTGCATTCTTCATACTTCTATTATACTCCGTGTGATAGTGCGCACACTAGCTTACTCGACACGCCGCGCAAAAACTTCTTCGGCCTCGCGCATAAATATTTCAGCAACCTTTGGACCGACACCGTGCAGCTTCTGAAGTCGTTTTGCGAATTCATCTTCGGATTGGCTGCTCTCGAGCATCAGCCACAGGGAGCCATCATAGTCGTGTATCAACTTGTCCATGCATTTGTGTAGCCCGTTTGCCGTCACCGTATCATAACGTCGATAGCCGCCTGCGCAGAGCAACCGCGACAACTCCCGCCAATTCGCATCGCGAATGGCCCACGGGGTATCCATCTTTGCTTCGACAAAAAGCCGCCACGAAGCGATTGCGCTTTCGGAGCGAATCGGTTTGCCAAACAAGTAGCAGAGCAAAAACCACCGAAACATATCCGTATCACCCGATAGTACATCAAGTCCAAATTCTGCTGCGGTATGCTGCTTCTTAGACATCGTGTCTACAGTATACCTACCGTTCTGTTATCAATGCTGGAGTTTTGTATCTTTTCATATCTTTATTTTAGTCCATTTTGTTGAAATATCCGATAACCTGTGCAAGCGTAGAGCATCTCTACAGACTGGAGTGAACTACCCGATAGTTGCTCTTACCACCATATGAGAGTGCAGAAACAGGACATGCACCGATCGTCGTCTGCTGTTGTGTGCTTTGCTCAAGCTGATAAACAATAAGATACATTTGGCTGACCGTCGTCGTTCCGCAATAGATTCCTGCAGAACTCGCAAAATATCCATAACCGTAGTTCGCCGGATTATGGATATTGAGACCTACAGGCTTAGGCTCGGATGGTAAAGCCGACATATACTCCGGCACTAGGGCATTTTTTAAATTCACCCAGCTGCCATCATTTGTCGTACTCCAGTCTCCATTGATAGCACAGCCTGTAGTGCACTTTCCGGGTGGATATTCACCGTGATCGGCATAATACATCTCAAGCGCTTTTGCAATCGTTTTGACATCCTGCACCCGCTGGACATCCCGCGCTCGTTGTTGAATTCCATTGTAGGCAGCTACTGACACTGCTGCTAAGATGGCAATCACCACGATGACGATCAGCAACTCTACTATCGTAAACCCTCGTGGCTTCTTTTGTTTGTGCATACCCGTGCTCCTTTGCTTAGTTTGACAACCAGCACCGGGATACACAAAACCCGCCGCTAGGTGGAGCCGAGGCTCCCATAGCCGTTTCCAGCTATGGCCGCAGAAGCAATCCTAACGACGGGGTTAGAATCTTCTGCGGTCTTTTTCGACCATGCCTTTCGGAATGTATTTCCTACTCAGGTTAGGCCGATATCAAATTGTTCGCAAAATAAATTGCTTATGTAAAGTATACCATAGCGTGTCGCGTATACTATTTATAGATGCTAGCATTTTTATCCAACTTCAGTACGTCATTTCTGCTTGCGATATTTATGTGGCCGTTTGTAGCAGGACTATTGACTCTGCCAATCCTGGTGCTGCAATACCGAAGGTATAATCGCTTTATCCCGTGGCGGGCAATTAGTGCATATCTTTTCATTCTGTACCTGCTGGCGCTAGTAAGCTTTACTTTATACCCTATGCCGGATGATCCTGCCGTATTTTGCCAAGATTATGCTCTTTCACCTCAATTGATTCCCTTTAATTTCATCAGCGACATCCAATCAGACGGACTGCGTGCGGTGCTACAGATTGCGATGAATGCGGTATTCTTTGTCCCTTTGGGAGTATTCGGCAGGCTGCTCTTTAGGTGGCGCATAGCTACTGCTATCCTAGTCAGCGCTATCGCGTCGCTTTTGATTGAAACTGCTCAACTGACTGGTGCATTCGGACTGTATCCATGCAGCTACCGGCTCTTTGATGTTGATGATTTGCTCGTCAATATGCTTGGCGGCGTAGCTGGGTATGCAACCGCCCGCATAGTACCATCTCGCGAGATCGAGAAAGCCACAAAAAGCGCCGTAGTGCGACGCGCCGGCCTCGTGCGGCACGGCGTAACTCTCATAATAGACTCGATGTTTGTATGGTCTATTGGTGTACTACTGTCTCTAGCACTGTACTTTGTTATAAGCAAGGATATTGCTATCGAGTACAGCCCGTATTTGAAGGTGGTGGTAATGGCAGCCGTGTATGGCATTATTCCTTATTTGTACCGAGGTCGTTCGCTTGGCGGTTATTTCACGCGCCTCAATCATGATGACCGACCGCGTTCTGGTCTGCTTCGCTTATTGTTCTATATAGCAAGGACTGTGTTTCTCGTCCTCTTTGTGTCCCCGCCGCTGCCATGGATTCCGCTTGTTTTGGTCATCACAGTCTTGCTCACCTGGCGGCTACGGAAAAAGCTCCCCTACCAACTAATGTGACAGTAGAGTTCTATGGTATGTTTCCTAAGACTTGTGCCAGCTGCCGTCCTGCCCTTTAGAATACCCAGCTTTTTTGACTGCACTCCAGGCGACACGATGCGCTGTTTCTTCGCGGTCTGCACCTTCGCGCCGCTCTTCGGGCGTATCATATTGCTTGTAGGCGCTATTGAATGTTTCTTTATAGATGTCCTGAGCATGTTTTGGCAATACGTGCCGCACACTTTCGGGAAGTTCGTTAATTGATTTGTATGGCATACACACCTCCTTCGCTTAACGATCCTGTACTTCTATTATACACCTGGTGGTGAGTACCCTTTATATCTAATGGTGGTGAGTATGGCGGTTTTCATGGTGGTGATGCTCATGCGTCAATGCATGACCCTTGCCTCGCCTCAATAGATAGAGATTGGCCGGATATGCAACGATAAATGCTGCTACTAGCGACAGAGCCCGACTCACCCAATATATGGGATGGGTCAGATCTTTGTCCATTGCGCCGGGTACTGTGAGCATTACAAGATTGTCAATGATTGTCATCGTCAGGATACTCAATGTATCAGCAGCAAACACGAGCTTTAGTGCAGGCCAAAATGCCGTACCCGAACGCATCACTGGGAAGGTCGACACTGTATAGCCACTGACAAACGATAGCACCACCGCCAGCAGCACCGTCTCATGCGGCTGCCAACCAAGATGCGTGCCAATTGTCACGCCAATCATTTCACCGATCGCACAACCAATCAGACAGTGAAGTGTCGCACTTGCCGCCATTTTCTTCATACTATATCCAGTATAGCTTATACTATCCAGTGGCCACAACGGCTAGAGATGGTTTATTTTGGGCTGGTTTTAGTCTTAGACTACAGTTTTTTAGCAAGCTTCGTCATCTGATCCTGCATAGATTGATGATCAATACCTGCCAGTCGAGTAGCAGTCAAGACAATGACTTGCCTGCCAAAACGAGCATTAAGAGACTCCGTCTTGTCTTCTGTACCAGTTGCCGTATTGAGCTTGACGAAGAATGCCTGATCGCCAACGCCATCTACGTCAACTGGCGTATTGACTGCTTCTTTGCCCTCAGCCGTTTGCGGATCATGGAGATCCTTCATGAATTTATTGGCATCATCAACTGAAGCATAGTTATTGATAGCAACCGCGAGACCGAGCGACTGCGTCATACCGGTAGTAGTACCGTCATTGTCTTGCTCAAACTTGCAGGCTGAGCCCTTTAGTTCCTCGTAGTCAGGGGTACCAGGAGTAGCAGTGCTAGGCGCATACTCTTCCTCTCCCTCGCCAAATGTCCCACCAAATGTGGCGGCTAGATCTTCCCTACTGAAGAGTTTGCAGGCATCCTTGTACTTCAATGCTGCTTCTTGATTCTCATCCTTTGAGTTGGTCGCTGACACATCATTCTTTGCAGTATCCTTCTTTTGAGCCAAGAAATATACTCCGAGACCTCCCAGCACAACCACCGCGATGACAATAAACGGTATATACTTTTTCATTTGATAACACCTCCGTTACTTTGATGTCGCTAATTATACTCCTACTATCTGGGAGTCTACAATACTTTTTCAGCTTTTCTTCATGATCCTGCGAGTTCAGCAAGTTTCCTGGCGGTGGTACTATTGCGAATGGTCATTTGCTGGTAAAGTGGCGTGCCAATAATCTTAAGCAAACTGTACCTTGACTGGTTGCGCCTGGTAACGTTGGCAAGCACCGCGCCGTCGACATATATCATCGTCTCGGCATCGGGCCGATAGCCAATCTTCTCCAAGATACTAGATTCATTAGCTTCATCAAAAAGGTAAAGCACGTCAGACTTCTGCCCTGATTTATCCGGTTTGGGCGGGTCATTCGTCCAGCTATCGGGAATTGCATCGGCTATAGCTTTGATTTTTTGGCCAGACAGTACGAGCGTCGGGATAGAAAACCCAAAATGATTTTCAAGCACTGCCCGTACTTCGTTTGCTTTTGGTTCATTATCACTTGAGAATATTGCATTGCCAGAATTGATATAAATCATGACATCCTGAAAGCCGAGACCCTCAAGTATATTCTGAAGCTCAAGCTTTGGCACACGGTGATTTCCGCCGACATTTATTCCGCGGAGTAGGGCTACATACCTCATATTACTACTAATAGCTAACTTGATTACGTAGACTAATACTCCGCAATGATAATCTTATGCTGTTCCATCAGGGTCTTGAATGCATCAGGCTTTTTCATAAGCTCCTCCATGTTTTCAGGCACGATCTGCCAGCTAAGACCATATTGATCTTTACACCAGCCGCACTGTTCGCTCCCTGGAACCTTTGAGAGCTTCTCCCAATAATAGTCGATCTCCTCCTGGTCTTTGCACGGAACTGAAAACGAAACCGATTCGTTGAACTTGAATTCCGGTCCGGCATTGATGGCAACGAACCGTGTGCCGAATAATTCGAATTCCACAGTCAGGACTTTGCCTGCAAGATTCTTTTGAAACTCTGCCAAACCTTTCTCGGTGCTACTCGGATAATATTCCGTACCGATAATCTTACCGTCCGGAAATACCGAAACATAAAAATCAACAGCCTCCTTGGCGTTGCCGTCAAACCATAGGTTTGGAACTATTTTTTGTGACATAGCATCTACTCTCCTATCTGAGTCTTGCGATACGCAATGACTCGTTTTATTACATCCATTGGAAAGGATTGATCGTTCGGAAATTGGACCGACCCTTTACCTTGCTTGTACTTTGCAAAATCATCTTTAAATGCCTCATGACCGTTTGGCGTCGCATAAAACCCAACATGATTTTTGAACCCACCAAAATAGATGAGCGGCTTACCGCGAAGCTTATACGCTACTAAGCCGTAACTTAGGCTCTCTATGGCCTCGGGCACCTCAGCCCGAACAAGTTGTCGTAACTCTACAAGACGCTCATGCACCACGCCATCAAATCCACCGATATAGTCTTCCACTGCATTACTTATCATATGCTTCTTCCTTTTACCGTGTCTGCCTCGACCGTCTGTTGATATGCCTTTGTTACTATTGTACTCAGCGTAGCTGGGTCGATGTCATCAAGTGTTTTAATGTATACGCACCCCTTACCTACCGTATGTTTTCCGAGTTCTACAAGCTCATCGGCAAACTTGGCCACATCGCAACTAAAGTACAGTGAAAATTGGCCCTTACGAGGACTAAACCCAATTTTCATCCACTCGCCTTCACGACCGCTGGCATATCTGTAGTGGTAGGTGCCAAAGCCAACGATCTTGCCCCATAATACTGGTCGCTCGCCCGAAACTTCCTGCATCATAGCAATGAGCTTTTGTGTATCACTTTGTTGTTCAAGAGGCAGTGCGTCAACAAACTCCTCCACGCTGCCATCCGTAGGTTGAGTTTTATTGGAGGCCGCCACTCCGCCCTAGCCTTTAGCTATTTGCTGTAGCATTTCAACAAGACGCATCTTTGGAGCAGTCCCGATCAGTCGATCAACTTCTTTTCCGTCCTTGAATATCGGCATATTTGGAATACTCTGCACTCCATGCTCGCCAGCCAGCATACCATTATCGGGAGTTGCCTCTATGTCTACCTTCACTATGTCGACTTCCTCGTCTAACTCTTCGGCGACAGTATGAAGTGTTGGTGCCATTGCAAGACACGGTGGGCACCAGGCCGCCCAGAAGTCTACCAGTACTACTTTGCTACTCCTAAGCACCTTTTCTTCGAACTCTTGTTTGGTCGTAATATTGTATAAAGCCATACTTCTATTTTACACCGATTCGTCTGGCTCCGCCATGGGTATCGGCTCTATTCGTGATGGTACACGGATCATAAAAGCACTACATGCGACTGCCATGCCCGCAACTATGATCGTGACAATGATACTCTGGGTCACGATTCCGACTACTAACGTTGATAGCCATGCGCTGCTCGTAGCAATCACTTTCACACGTCGATCAATGGTGTGCTCCCGTTCAAAACGCCGAGCCTCCTTCAATGCATGCTTTAATATTGGCAAATGTCCGACCCACCGCTCTAGACGCACGCTGGATTTGCTAAATGCCCAGAGTGCAACAATAAGCGGAAATGTAGTCGGAACGCCAGGCAGCCATACGCCAACAATGGCGATAGCAGTCGCCATGAGGCCAATAATTATGAAAAGTAGCCGCTTACCACCCGCTGGCATTTTTCTCTACAAGCTCCGCTATATAGTCAAGCCATGCCGGATCGTCATTGAGGCAGTTGGCCCGAGCCAGACGCTTTGGGTCACCGCCAGCTTCTTCGATCAATTCCTCTGCTTCAATACCAAGCTCATGGATAGTTTCCAAGCAATCAGTCGTAAATCCAGGCGATACAATGTACGGTCGTTTGACGCCTTCCTCGATCCATTTTGGCAGCTCTACCTGGGTATACGGTTGCAGCCATTCAGCCCGGCCAAAACGTGATTGATATGTCTGCATATAATAGTCGTCTTTCCAGCCCATGGCTTTGACAAGCAGCTGGGTAGTTTCATTGCACTGCTCGGGATATGGATCGCCCTCGTCGACATAGCTCTTTGGGATACCGTGATAGCTGATCATGATTTTTGTCGGCCGATGCTTCAATTTTCTCATCTGTTTTTTGAGATTTTCAGCCAGTACTTTCATATATGCTGGATCGTCATAAAATGGCGGTATAAAACGCAGTGCTGGAGAATATTTTTTGATCGGCTTGCCGCGGCGTTTCTGGCGCCCCAGTGCATGAAACATAATTTCATCATAGACTGACGCAGTGGTCGTGGTTGAAAATTGCGGAAACATTGGCAGCACCACAATACGAGTGATACCTTCGTCTTCCAGTTGTTTCATCGCGCTGTTCATACTCGGTTCGACATAGGCAAAGCCCAGCACGACTTTGTATTTTTTGCCGAGGCGCTTTTGCACCCCAGCGACTTGCCGCTGCGAAAGATCGAGTAGTGGCGAGCCTTTCTTCGTCCAGATATCCGCATAATGATGCGCCATCTTTGCGGGACGCGTACGCAGGATCACACCGTGCAGCAGCGGCAACCACCACCAACGCGACGCGTCGATGATACGCTCATCAGATAAAAAGTTTTTTAGATACGGGTGTAACGCTTCTTTGGTCGGTGCCTCAGGCGTCCCTACTTGCGCCAAGACAACACCAATTTTCTCGGTCTTTTTCATCATTACTTCTTATTGTACTATGAAGCGAACGAAAAGAGAGCTTGCTCACTTGTCTGAGTCAGGATGTACAATATGGCTTTAGGCCTATCGTATCATAACGATCGCTTTAGAGCTCGAATAGCGTACCTTGATTTCGCTTGGCCATTCGTTTCGCAATGCGTTTTTGCTGGGTTGCCATATCCTTATCTTGAACGCAAACCAGAGTTGACGACTCGATATCTTTGATGAACCGTGAAAGCTTCGCGGGTTTGCCGCCACGATTTCGGGCATGCAAAATATCAAGTTTTTGCTTGGCTCGGCTGCCTGCAACATAAAACAACCTGCGCTCTTCCTCTAGTTCAGACCGCTCATGTGGCAATATCCCTTCCTCAGCTGCGATCAGGAAGATGTGCTCAAACTCCAAGCCCTTGGCAGCGTGGATGGTCGTGAGCGTTACCGCATCGGCGTTCGGGTCGTAGAAATTTGTGGCTAGGAGCTCATCGATATATCTGAGATAGTTTGCAAGACCAAGCCCATCAAAGCGCACCAAGCTGCTGATGAATTGTGCGCGGTCAGTAGCGTCAAACCCAAATGTTTGCATGATGTTGCTTGCCAGCTCGCTGACTTTTTGTGATGTGTCGAGCGTTTCGAGCAGTTTATTTCGCTGAATTTGTGAAAGTTTTTTGAGTGCCGTGAGTGAGCCAAGTTCTGTCTCTGTGCCAGCTACGTACCGCATAATTTGAATAGTCGCCCAAATCGCCGGCCGTTCATAGAATGAGCCTTCGCCCACGACCTGAAATGGGATACCAGACTCGGCCAGCATCTTCTGGGTAGTTTTGCCAACTCGATGCGTGCGGTAGATAACCGCAAAATCTTTAAACGTATGTATTGCATCGTGATGAACGTAATCTATCTCGTGGCTTTTTAAGAAACTACTTCCGCCGATTGAGCGTTCGATCGTATCCACAATCCAAGAGGCTTCACTATATTCATTCAATACTTCAACGGCCTTCACTTCACCCGTATTTTCTGTATGTGCTTCAAGCTGCGGTGAGTCAGGGAATACTGCATTTGTCAGTCGCACAACTTCCAGCACAGAGCGGTAATTGATAGACAGTGTGACTCTCTGTGCCTTTGGAAAATCGGCAGCGAATCTCTCAAACATCGTGCTATCCGCCCCACGAAACCCATAAATAGATTGCAACGGGTCACCGATAACACAAACGTTGTCGTTAGTTCGCAGCAGCTGGAGTAATTCATATTGCAGCGCATTCGTATCCTGAAATTCATCGACCAAAATGTATTTGTACGGTAATTTCGGTTTCTCTTTCGTTAGTAACTCACGAGTTTTAAGCAGCAAATCATCAAAATCACACAAGCCTCGTTCTTCAAGTGCCTCGTTATAGCTGGCAAGTAATTTTGCCGCCGCTTCATCACCCGACGCACCATTTTTCAGCCGTGAGATTTCCAGTCCTAATTCCTGCGCTGACATCGTTTTTAGCTCCGCACTTTTTCGCAGCTGTTTGATAATCATTGCCCGCTCAAGCTCACTCACAAATTGCAGCTTACCACCCAGCAGCTGATAGCATAGTGCATGAAACGTCGTGACATTCGGCACTTCGCCATGAATTACAGCAGCCACTCGCTCCCGCATTTCCGCCGCGGCTTTATTTGTAAACGTCAGTGCCAAAATCTCACCTGGCTTCGCTGCCTCGCTTTCAATCAAATGCACAATCCGTGCCACCAACGTCTTCGTCTTCCCCGTCCCCGGACCCGCGACGATAAGCAACGGCCCGTTGGTTTGCTCGACCGCTTCACACTGCTGCTCATTGAGTTCACTCATCACATAAGCCCGCTATAGCTTATCAGCAACTCGGTAACCTTCATAACCTCGATTGCCAGTTACTTCTGTAGCCTTTATTTGGAATGATGCTGGGTCAAATAAGGCTCTCGTCTCTTCGCTTGCCGTGTCAACTTCGAGTATGCGGAGGCTACTGTCAGCGAATTCATCGTACTTCGCATCAAATACGTCATCGCCTTGCCTTAGCGCGAATTCATAGCGCGTCTTTTGGACACGAACTACCGATGTGCCAAGTAGCTCAGCGTACACATCTTGCGCAATCGGCTCTTTGTGTGCAGTGCGCTTACCATCAATAGTTACTTTTTCGATACGTAACATTTGGACTGTGCCGTCTGGGAATTCTTTGCGGACAACTTTTGTTTCGGTGTTTTCATCCGTCACTAGCCAGTCAGTTATCAAGCAGAAGACAACAACTGCACCATCACCAGCAAGCTGCGCCACGTCGAGCTTTTCGACGATGAATTTCCTCGCATTGTCGTCTATCGTTTGCTTTTTCTCTGGATTGTTCCGCGCAGGTCCTTCATGTGTCATATGTCAATTATACACCCGCTAAAATAACGAGAGTTGGTTCAACGATTCATGCCGGTCGGCGGAGTCCTTGAAAACTTTGATAGTCCCAAACAATCCATCATAGCCGGGCTCAACGACCACATCTTTCGCCCGTAAACGCTCGATGGCAAGACCGAGCGTTGGCGATACGCTGCGGATTTGCTCGATGGGGAGCTTACGCAGGATACTGAACTCGTCACCGAGTGCGGCGTAGAGCTTATCGCATTCATCGACGACAGCCTTGCTGCTGACAGATTTTACGTTTTTCAGCTCAGCGATGATTTCGGGAAGTGGAATGATATATTCGACTTGCTTTGGGTTTTTCGGCTCATAATCGGCCGGACGTTCGGCAAGTTCGCTCACACGGTAATCAACTCCAACAACCAATGGCTTGCCACAAACGGGGCAAATGCCATTATGCGCTTTGGTTTCTTCTGGTGTAAATCGTACGCCGCACACGCGGTGACCGTCAGCACTGTATTTGCCTTCTTCTGGGAAAAACTCGATCGTGCCAACCAGTCGCTCGTCGTTGGTCTTGAATGCTCCAATAATGTCATCATAGCTTAATTTCGATTTTACAACTGTTGCTTCCCGTCCAAGTTTTTGGGGTGAATGTGCATCGGAATTTGATGTAATTGCCAGACCATCGAGATTTTTGACCCGCCAGTTCATCGCCGGGTCGGACGACAGGCCCGTCTCAATTGCCCTAATGCGCGGCGATAGCTCCTCAAACGCTTCTTCGATACTATCAAAACCGGACTTGCTGCCAAACATGCCAAACCAAGGTGTCCATATGTGTGCGGGGATATAAAAACTTTCCGGTGCTGCTTCGAGACTAAGTTTTAGTAAATCTTTTGAATCAATACCAAGAATTGGGCGACCATCAGCCTTCAAATTTCCAATCCGCTCCAGTCGAGAATTAATCTCACTCACTGCTTTAAAATCTGGTGCGACGATGAGCTGATGAAGCTTGCGAACCTTGCCACCTTTGCTATAAATTGCAGCGATCTCAACGGTAGGAATAAACCGGATTATATTGCCACGGACTGTCACCGGCAAAGTTTTATCTATCTCGTCCGCCAGTTCCGACTTTAGCCGATACAACCCGCCCTCAGCTGGCTCCAACTTATCCCGCAGCTCAGCAAACCAATCCGGGTGAGTGAAGTCACCCGTGCCAATAATCGTAATACCCTTGAGCTTCCCCCAACGATACAAGCCTTCCAAATCACAATTCTTACTCGTCGCACGAGAGTAATGTGAATGGATATGAAGGTCGACGATGAGTTCTTGCATGTCTTTATTATACTGCGTGGTCGACTTACAAGAGAGTAAGATAGGACTGAATCCCTAAAGCCCTAGTAAGTTCGCTACACCCACTATCCGATTCCTTGTAAGCCGCTTGCTCTTACTGCTCCTCTTGCGGATTAAAATTTGAGTCCATCCAAAACGGTTCGAGCACGTTGCCATCTGGGTCTTGGACTTCCAGGCCAAACATGAAGTCGAGTCCCTCGTTTGGCTGTGCCAAGTGATAATTGCCGCCATTTGCCTTGGCGGTCTCGGCGAATTGTTGTACCGCCTCGCGGCTATCGACGCTGAGTGCAATCAAAGCTGCGTTTGTTGCCTTTGTGTCAGCAATGGTTTTGTCTTTAAGGAATTTTTGGTAAAAATCTTGGGTGAGTAGCATAAAAACGATATCGTCTGACCACTGCAGAGCACTGGCATTATCGTCCGAGAAAGCAGGGTTCTTCGTGAATCCCAATGCTTCGTAAAATACCGTTGCTTTTACCAAATCACTCACTGGAAAATTAATAAATACTTGTTTGCTCATAACTCCTCCTTGCATACCTCTAGTATACGCCTATTCTTGCAGCGCCGGCTCAATAATGCCGTATGCCTCTATATTTTAATCATAGTAGTTCGCCCATGTTTTATCACTGTAACTAAAGTACCACCACTCCTGTGGGTTCGGCGCAAAACCTGACGCCAGCATTGCTTTTACGAGGACCTGGGGGTTAGCTTGCTGCACATTAGCAATCTTGCCTGAGCCTAAGAAAGCTTGCTCGTCAATCGGCTTTTCCCCGTATGAGTTCATTTTTATTCGACTAGTCGCATAGACCACGACGAGTCGAGTGGATTGTTTTGATTCACAACATCAAGTGTACTCACCTGATGACCAAAATGGTACAATAAGGTCATGCTTAAAAAGATTCTCATCTTTGTCGGCTCAATTCTCGGCTCGCTGGCAGCTGGTGGGATTGGTTCACTGGCAACCGTGCCAAATATCCCGACATGGTACGAACATCTCGACAAGCCCGCTCTCATTCCGCCAAATGGTGTATTTGGTCCGGTGTGGTCAATATTGTACGTGATGATGGGCATCGCGCTCGCACTTATCATCCTGGAGGAGACTAAAGAACCAAAGAAGCAAGCTTACATTTGGTACGGCATTCAGCTGGTGCTCAATACACTATGGTCGCTAGTGTTCTTCGGTTTGCAGCAACCTTGGCTAGCATTTGTCATTATTATCGCCCTTATCGTCTCCATCATCATGACTATGCGGGCGTTTCACAAAATCCGTCCACTTACTATGTGGCTACTTGTCCCTTATATCGCTTGGGTAAGTTTTGCGACATATCTCAATGTTGGCGTTGCGCTGCTCAACTGATCACACTCGTGCTATAATCCTCCTTATGCCATATATTACTCCAAACGACCGACCAGCCATCGACGAAAAAATCAAAGACTTGATTGAGCACCTGCAATCGCAGCCCGTCGAAAACCAAGACGGTGACCTCAACTATGCCGTCACTCGTATCATCCATGAGCTTTATCCCGAAAAATATTTTCACTATAATCGTGCACTCGGCGTACTGTCGGCTATTCAGCTTGAGTTATATCGCCGCAAAGTTGCTCCGTATGAGGACCGCAAGACTGCCGAAAATGGTGACGTATAAAAAAGGTAACCCTATTGCGCTATGGGATTACCAAAACGTTGCAGTGTTAAAGTCTTCATAACTTTTTTACCATATCTAGTAATATCTACACCTTCCCAATATATAAGTGCTGGCCTTAATCGTCTCGTAGCCTGCTCGCTTATAAAAATCAATGAGCCATACTGGGGCTGAATGCATATAACCAATATCGATAGCTTCGTAACCACATCCCTTGACTATCTTTTCCATTTCTGCCATCAACTCCCGGGCAATACCCTTGCCGCGATAGGCATCAACGACTGCCAAGCGAGTTAAATGCAGCGTGTGTTTTCTATCACTTGAATGATTGGCGCTTATTGTACCAATAACTGTCTGCTGCTCATCTTCAACACAATAAACTACTTCAGAATTAATCAGCTCTCGTTGTTCCGTTTCAGTTAAGCGAGAACGCCCTCACAGTTTATCTTGATAAGCGAATCCGCGGTTAATAATTTCAACGAGCCGTAAAGCGTCAGACTGGGTCGCTTGACGTACAAAAAACTCACCGGAAGTAAAACTGGTAGGAAGTTTATCAAACCTTGACAAGTTTAGCTTCATGCTTTTCTTTACACTCTTCAGTGTGAAACAGTAACTCCGGGTATTCTTTGCATCTTTCACAAATGAGCACCAAGTCATTACACTCCATATGTGCACAGTTTTCAAAGTTGCTTGTCCTGCCTTTGCAGTGGGTACATTCACCAATCGTTTTGGCATGGTCGGAAAAATCAACTGTCATACGATCATCAAATACACGAAGCGAGCCTTCCCATAGCCCATCATCGCCATATGCTTCACCATATTTCACGATACCACCATCGATTTGATACACGTCTTTGAATCCACGCTTCTTCATCATGGCGGATATGACTTCGCAGCGGATACCCCCAGTGCAGTACGTGATAACTTTTTTGTCTTTGATATCATCGTATTTATCACTTTCGAGTTCGGCAATAAAATCACGCGAGGTGTTCGTATTTGGCACGACTGCATTTTTAAATTTGCCAATCTTAGCTTCGTGCTCATTGCGACCATCAAAAAATACAACATCATCACCATATTCTTCAATGAGCTCGTGAACTTGTTTCGGCTTGAGATGCTTACCGCCGCCAATTACGCCTTCTTCATCAACATCAAATTCATCATCGCTATTCTTAAACCCAACCAACTCGCGGCGATGCTTCACACTCATACGCGGAAAATCTTCACGGCCGCCATCGCTCCATTTAAAAGCTATATTCTTAAATCCAGGAAATTGCTTAGTCTGCTTAACATACTTCTTTAAGTCTTCTATTTTGCCGCCAACAGTACCGTTAAGCCCATGCTGGCTTACCAGAATCCGCCCATGCAAATCAAGACTATCACAGAGCGTTTTTTGCCAAAGTTTTACCGCTTCTGGGTCTTTGATGGGAGTAAACTTGTAGTAGAGAAGTATCTTTTGCATCCACATTATTGTAGCAACTTCTACCCCTGTTGACAAGCTAAGCTGATGGGCCTGGAATGTTCACCCAGCACATTGTTTGGCCATTGCTATCGCCTAAAGTGTAGCCTGTTGCTGATGACTGATAATTCGGCCATGTATGTGTCTCTATACCGCTGACGCCACACTGTTGATTTGTACCAAACAAAAAGTAAGTGAGACGGGCTGGTGCCGATGTGCCGTTGTACGTCGCTTGATGATGCCAGGTCATCGTAATGCCGTAACCAGGAGACCCAGATGGAATGCTGCGTGGAAAAGTACCAACAGTAGCCATATTTGTCTCAAATGAAGCCTGACTGGTTGAGCCTATGCTGCACCCAGTATCGGCAGTAACACAATTATCTCCATCATAAGAGAATGGATATCTGCCGTTTTGCGCGACGTATAGGCTGATCATGCGCAGCGAGGTACTGACGGCATTGATGATTGACGTATTCTTCGTGCGTTGTTGTATGCCACTATATGTTGCAATACTGACAGCCGCCAACGCGGCTATAACAATCACGACAACAAGAAGTTCGACTATAGTAAATCCGCGCGACTTTTGCATCGTTGTATACATAAGTATTTTTACTATACCCCCCCCCCCCCCCCCCCCC
>CAYOVH010000008.1:23150-28173 GCA_964407405.1 uncultured Candidatus Saccharibacteria bacterium
CGTCAATAGAGGATATACTACTTCTATGCCCCGCTCTCATATTTATGGCCAGCATTTCTTACGCTCGCCACGATTGGTTGCCGAATTGATCGGCCATTCAAATATCCGTAAAAATGATATTGTTTACGATCTCGGTGCTGGCAGTGGTGTCATCACGAGCGTGCTAGCGCGGCGATGTAGCCATGTTGTGGCGGTTGAGATCGAGCCACAAGCTCTCGAAAAGCTCCACAATAATACCGGGAGCATCGCCAATGTCAAGATCATAGAGCAAGACATACTAACTCTCGCACCGCCCGATGGACCATACAAGATATTCTCCAACATACCATTTCACCTGAGCGCCAAGATCGTACACAAATTTACCGGCGCGGCTAACTCTCCGAAAAGTATGTATCTCATCACGCAAAAACAGTTTGCAAGAAAGCTTGTGCCGGGCGACAATCATTTCACCAGTCAATTGAGCGCCGAGATCAGCCCGTGGTTCACGGTGCGTATTCGCAAGCCGCTACGCAGGACTGATTTTACCCCGCCACCGGCCGTCGATACGGTGCTGCTTGAGATAAAGCCGCGCGAAGCACCCTTGCTTGACCGCAAAGAGCGAGAAGAATACAAAGCATTCGTGACTCGGTGCTATACTGCTCAAAACTACTTCGCAACTCTCAAAAAGCCTTTCTCCCCCAAGCTACGACCATCACAGCTCACTCCAGAGCAGTGGATACAGCTGTTTTTGACAAAAAGATAGTTTTTATGATATAATGAGAATATGGATATGTCGAAGCAAGATAAGAACTTCATACAAAAAGGCTTTGAGCTCGACAAACGCCTCAATAAAGTCGCAATCGTCGCAGGTCTCGGCGTTGCCGCGGTCGGATCGATCATCGCGGCACCCGCGGCCGTAGCCTTTGGCGCGGGAGTGGCAGGCGGCAGTATCGTTGGACTCGAGGTCACCAGACGACTAGAGCAAGGTTACGAAAAATCACGAGCCGAAAAGAAGCTCGGCGCAAAAGCCACAAAAGACAATTTCGCACTCGCGGCTTAGAAACAACTTTACTTTATTATCGTAATCGCTTACACTAAAGAGCACTATGATTCGCTAAGAATCCTCTATTCGCACACGTTCGGACGAGCCGAACCGCTAGCGATATACTCTCTGGAACCAAACATAATCGAAAGGAAAATCTTTGAACATCAATCGTGAGACACTGCGTCTATACTGGCGCCATGTCCGACATCACAAGAAAACGTTTTTTGTGATGCTCATCAGTATACCGCTTGGGGCACTTGTCATTGATACAGTATTACCATACGTACTCAGCCAGGCTATTCAGACCATCCAAGATAATGAGAGTCTCTTGCATGTCCTGGCTATTGCAGCAGTCGTAGGTGCTGTCGGCGCCTTACTAAATTTCATCGGGTTTCAGTCGATGGCGAGGCACGAAGCACACGTTATTGCTGACCTGCGTCAAGAGACCTTTAGCTCGCTTATTCGCAAAGACCATTCATTCTTCGTCAATCAAAAGATTGGTGCCATGACCAGCCGTTATATTGATTTTGTTCGCGCCGAAGTGACCTTGCAAGATTTACTCATCATCCGAACGCTTGGGTTTATCCTCAGCGTCGGCGCAGGAGTCGTCATTCTTGCATTCCACTCGCTGCTCGTCGCCGGTATTATCTTACTCCTGATTGTCGGGTTGCTCTTGCAGGTCCGCTGGAGTATCCGTCATCGTGCGCCTTTGCGACATGAACGTAAGACCTTAGTAAGCGATATACACGGACATGTTGCCGACAGCCTTACAAACAACCTCATCGTACGAACGTTCGCTGGTGAACGCCAAGAAATTGGCGCGCTTAAAAGACTCACAGATCGTTTCCGTACCGTCTACATTAAAGACTTAGGATTTATGGCGGCCGAAGGATCTACCAGAGTGTTCGTGATGATTACCGTGCAGATTATCGCTGTCGGGATCGCTGCAATTCTCATCCAAAAAGGTCAGCTCACCCTTGCTGTTGGTATATTTGTACTTGCCTACATGCAACGTATTGGTTCACAACTATTCATCTTGGGCGAAATGCTCAATGGCTACGACCAAGCATTCCTCGATGCACAGCCAATGACTGAAATGCTGCTGACCAAAAATAAAGTGAACGATACTGGCATTACAAGGCAATTGACTATCGCCTCACCAAGTATCGACTTCAGGAACATCTCGTATCGATATCCAGATGGGAATACTGACGTACTCAGTAATATCTCCCTTGCCATTCCGGCTGGTCAAAAAGTTGGTATGGTGGGTCATTCGGGGGCAGGAAAATCAACCATCGTGCAATTGCTGTTACGCTTTAGCGATATAACGGAAGGTGATATCTTGATCGACGGCCAAGATATTCGCGACATTACGCAAGAAAGCCTACGTAAGCATATTAGCTATGTGCCGCAAGAACCACTAATGTTCCACCGTACGCTGCGCGAAAATATTGCCTACGGAAAGCCTGACGCAAGCGATAACGAAATAATTACTGCAGCCAAAAAAGCGCATGCCTTGGAGTTCATCAAGAAAATGCCGCATGGTCTCAATACTATTGTCGGCGAACGGGGTGTAAAATTGAGCGGTGGCCAGCGACAGCGTATTGCAATTGCTAGGGCGATCTTAAAAGACGCGCCGATACTCGTGCTCGATGAAGCAACTTCGGCACTCGACAGTGAGAGCGAAAGGCTAATTCAACAAGCACTCGAAAACCTCATGAAAAATCGTACTAGCATTGTCATCGCACACCGCCTCTCAACCATCGCGAAACTTGACCGTATCATCGTGCTTGACGAGGGTAAGATCATTGAAGATGGTACGCATAAAGAACTCTTGGCCCAAAGCGGAACCTACGCTAAACTATGGTCACATCAAAGCGGTGGCTTCATCGAGGAATAAAATACCCGCACAACGGTGCGGGTATTTCGTTTTGAGAAACTCTATTCAGCTTTTTCTTCAGCTGATTTCTCACCTTCAGCTGGAGCTTCTTCGCTACCGTTCTCTGATTCAACTTCCGCTTCATCTTCGGCATCACCAGCTGTGGCTTCATTTGCTGCCGCGAGAGCTGCTGGCTCCCAGGCGCTTGCAACCATCAGGTCGGTAATACTTGGCTTTTCTTCATCTTCGTCACCGTGACCACTTTCATGCTCAACAAACTCAACGTCTTCGGCGAGTTTGGCCTCGGCAAGTGTTACTTTGTCACCAGCCTCACTAAGACCAAGGATGGAAATTTCGATAGCTTCTGGAAGATCCATCGGAAGCGCCTTTACTTCGATCTTTTCAAGTGCTTGCAGTACGACAAGACCATTCTTTTCGGCTGGGGATTCACCCTCACCGACCAGGCGAACTGGTACTTCAGCAACGACTGGGTCACTCGCCTTCACGGCATGGAACGATACGTGACGAATCTCGCCGCGCACTGGGTCAAAATCGACATCTTTGATCATGGCGATTTTCTTTTTGCCATCAACACTCAGATGTACTGGCGCATGGGTACCGGCTTGTTTGTAGGTTTTGAGCATTATACCAGCTTCTACCTGCACGCTGATTGGCTCAATACCTGGACCGTAGACAATTGCTGGTACGAGACCATCTTTGCGCAATGCTTTTACTTTTTTACCGTGAATTGTACGCTCGGCCAGCGCGAGGGCTATCTTGTCTCCCATCTCTCTTCCCTTCCTGGAATACCTTTTCGGAGGCTTAATTTTTACTATCGCTTATTGTATCACATCTGTTATAGTAAGTGAAGTGGAAGCATTATTGCACTTTATTACACACTTTGGCTGGCTTGCGGTTTTGGCGGTCATCTTTGCCGAATCCGGACTTATGGTAGGATTCTTCTTGCCAGGCGATAGCCTGCTTTTTGTATCGGGCACTCTCGTACAGCGTGATATCTTCAAAGTCGATATATGGGTGTTTGTCATCTGCCTATTCCTGGCTGCTGTGATTGGCAATAGTCTTGGCTACGGAATCGGCAAAAAGTTTGGGCGGAAACTGTTCACTCGTCCGGATAGTCGCTTCTTCCGTCATGAGTATCTAGTGCAAGCTGAAAAATTTTATGAAAAAAATGGCTCAAAGGCCATCATGATCGCTATGTTTGTCCCAATCGTACGAGCATTCTCGCCAGTCGTCGCCGGCATTGCGCATATGCCGTACCGAAAGTTCATCACATTCAACCTCATTGGTGCTGCTATCTGGATATCGACATTCACTCTGCTTGGCTACTACGCCGGCAATATCATCGAACAGCTTGGCATCAATGTAGAAATAGCTGCTCTAGTCGTCATCTTTTTGTCGCTTCTTCCTGGCATCATTCATGTCTTGCAGCAGCCTGAGTACCGACAAAAGGCGAAAGCTCAAGCGAAGAGAATCATCACGCCACGCAAGCACAAGTAATGAAGCGAGCTTATATAGTAAGGCTAGCTGCTGCCCGGATAGGTGAACCCCCTGATAGGACGCTCGGCAAGAGGAAGATCAATTTGGCACAATGTCATCGAATCATTATCTTGCTCTGAATAGCCCGTGCCGCATGATTGCTGCTTGCCCTCAAGTGCGAAGACTATTATACCTCCATCACCACCGCGATCAGAATAATACACACCGCGCGTCATATTGTAGTACGTAGGGTCCTCATATCCTCCTAAGGTCTTGATGATCGACGCCTGTCCACCATTGATATGAACTACAGATGCAAGTGCGGTATTTAAGCTGTCGTGGGTAGTAGCGTCTATACGCACCTCATCCTCATTGCCGCCGACAGATACCCTGCATGCACCCGCTGGAAAATTACCGACCGCAGGGTACATATCGCTACTGCCAAGACATACCCCGCTCTGCCAGGGTGTTATATCTGCCAGCTCTATAGGGCCATTGGCTGTATTGTAGGCCATAATCGCCTTGACAGCCGATTCTGCCAGCTGAAGTGTCGCAGCGTTACGTGCTACCATTGTATGCGATGACGCTGATTGCTGCGAGAATAGCTATAACTACAATAACAA
>CAYOVH010000009.1:0-16652 GCA_964407405.1 uncultured Candidatus Saccharibacteria bacterium
GCTCACCGCTTGACGATGAGGACTCCGGCGGGTCCGGCTCACCGCTTGACGATGAGGACTCCGGCGGGTCCGGCTCACCGATTGACGATGAGGAACTCGACGAAGACGAGGAACTGGACGAGGAACTGGACGAGGAACTGGACGAGGAACTGGACGAGGAACTACACCCGGCAGTGACCAGAACCGGTGGGCCGGGAGGAACAGCCAAGTCCCAGTAAGTACCAACCGGGTCGCACGGGTCAAGTGGGCCACTGTATCCCTCGTCACCGCAATTCAGCACCCATTGGGTTCCATCCCACGTGATGGTGCATTCAAAAAACTCGCCCGTTTCGGCGTACTCATCCGGGTTTCCTTGCCCGCCGCGCTCCAAATACACTTTGTTGCCATTCTCGAATTCGACAGTGAGGCAATCTGGAGGGTCGCAAGAGGAACTGGACGAACTGCTTGAGGGCGAGAAACTGGATGAAGAACTGGACGAGGAACTGGACGAGGAACTCGACGAGGAACTCGACGAGGAACTCGACGAAGACGAAGAACTCGACGAGGAACTCGACGAAGACGAAGAACTCGACGAGGAACTCGACGAAGACGAAGAACTCGACGAGGAACTGGTCGAAGACGACGAACTGCTCGACGACGAACTGCTCGACGACGAAGAGCTGGACGAACTGCTCGACGACGAAGAGCTGGACGAAGAGCTGGACGAACTGCCCGACGACGAACTGCTCGACGACGAAGAGCTGGACGAAAAGCTATCTGGGAAACTTCCACTCCCGCCCCCACTACCACCGCCTGATCCTCCGTCAGAATCCGAACTTTCGCTTCCACCAGACCCGCTTCCAGACCCTCCGTTACTTGAACTTCCGAAGGGTCCGGGATCATTGCCACCCGGGACGTAACAGTCGAACTGATCGCAGCCCGGATTCTGCGCCGTCGGCGGCGTGAAACAAATCTTCCGCTTGGACGGCACCGGGTCCACCCAGTACTGTTCGTCGGCGAGACCGGGACTTTCCTCCGGCTTCTGCGTGCCGTCCCACCATAGGGTGTTGCCCTGCCGGTTTTGCGCGATGAGATAGTTCTCGGCTTGGAACAGCTCGACGTTGCCTCCACAGACGAATGGATTGTCACAAGTCACGACCAGCGAATCGCAGGACACCCCGGCAGACGCGTCATTGGCAAACAAGCCGCCCCCGGCCGCGATGACCAGCAATGTCCCCGGAGGCCCGAAGGACTGGACTGAGAGCCCGGCTGCCGGGACGAACTCGGTCGCCCCTTGGAACTGTCCGGTGACGCCGGTATCGAAGTAACGGAAGCCGGGGCGGGTCTTGAGAACGCCCTCCCGGAACTGGAGGTTGACCGCGGAAGCCAGCTTGTGGGAACCCAGAAACAAGGGGTTGGAACGCATGTCCACCCCCTGCACGCCAATCTCCAGAATGTTGACCTTCGGCATCAGTCGTCAGCTTCCCAGTAGTGACCGTCGGCAGCGGAAAACTTCAGGGTGAACGGACCTTCCCCAGAAGGATTGGCGAGGAAAGACGCCACGTAGGCTTTGCCGGGCAAGGGCTCGCACCCTTCGCAATCGCACCCTTCCGCCGGGGCCGGGACTTCGGTCACCACGATGAGGCCAGACCCAGCCAACCGAGAGAGACAGCGGACGATATCGGCGTCATCGCTCATCGCGATGGGCGCATAGCCGGTCAGTTCAATGGCCGGGGCCGCGGGAAGATGGCCACGCTTACAAGTGGGGACGTTTGAAACGCCGGTGTTCCGCCACTTCTTCGTCTCTGGATCGTACACCGGGATGGACTTCTCATCCGTCCTCCCGGCAATCCCATGGAGATCGCCTTGGCTGTCCGCCGTGGCCAGAAAATCAAAATCCAGCGGCTCTCCGAGAACCGGGCTCTGATTGATTCCGGGCGGCTTCCACCATTGATGCCAGAGCGTGGAGAGTTTGAGCCGGATGGAATTGACCAACCGGGCCTCCCCTTTGACAATTTGGATGAATCCAGATCCCGTAAACCGGGCCAGTTTCCGGCCAACCCGAGCCAGCAGGGTCAGTTTATCGTCAGATCCGATGGCGTCCGCCCACGAGTTGGGGAGAGTCGTCCCGCAACTCGCGGAAGACCTGATAGCGTTCGAATCCTCGCATTTGGTCACCGGGCTCCCGTGAACACTGGAAGGCTCCGAACAATCGGGGGGCCGGTCGCATGCATGCTGGTCGCACTCCCCAATCACCGGAAGGACTTCCGGGACTTGAGGGGCAACGGCGGTAGGGTGACAGTTGCAGGACATGGCGAGAGGTCAACGGACGCGGCGAGCGGAGATGTGACCGTAGGCCTCCACCGTTCCAGCGGAGAACGTCACATTTGCCGTCAGATAGATGGTCGTGGTGGACGCGAGACTGATGCGCTTGCGGGTTGGGGTGAGGGACACCCGCTGGGTAGTGGTGGTGGTGGCCCGGTCGTCCCGGACTTCCGTGCCATCGGTCGGCACCGTGGACGAAGTCAGATTGATGCCCGCCTGTCGGATGGTGACGGAAGCGGAAGATTCGATGAGCGTCACGATTCCTTCCACGTCCCAGTCTCCAGCAGTGAGGGAGATGGAAGACACATTGGCCCCGGTAGCCGTGGTCAATGCCACCGGAGAATCCCCGGCGACCGTTGCAGAGACAAACTGGCCCAGCGCTCCGGCTGCCGCCGCGTCGTCCGTCGCCGTAGCCACCAGAACTCCCGTGGGGATCGTTCCGTTGGTCTGCGTCGTGAGAGCGATCGTTCCGTTCCCCGTTGGATAGTTGACGACTCTGTCCGCTGGAGCCGGAGGAAACACAATGAGGTCTTCGGAAGAACCTACTCCATGACCGATAGACGCCGAGGCATTCGCCGAGTTGACTAACACTGTCCGGGAACCGTTCGGACTGACCGTTCGCGTCGAAGAAGTGGAAGTCAGATTGCCGGAGCCATTGTACTCCGCAACCAAAGTGTTGTCCGCAGCGCCATTCCCACCTTGAGAGGCGTCTCCGATGTCGGATGAGAGGATGGAGCCGTCCGCCTGCCCGGAAATTGCGAAAGTACCGGGGGCGTCCGGGAGCTGGTTCGTCCGGTCCTCGGTCAGATTATCCGCTCGGACGGCACCCGAACTGGGAGTCAGATTTTGGTTACGGATGGTGAAAGCGGCATGAGACAAAGCATTCCACGATTCTGCTTGAAGCATCACCCACACTTTCGCGTTGGTAACTCCATCATAGTCATCAGGACGGACGAAAAGGGGAGCATTCTCGGCCGTGGTTCCGACACTTAGAATGTAAAAAGCTTGTGCGCCGAGAAGATTAACCACTGTCTGAATCCTGCCCGGAGCAAGATTGACCGTAGGAATGCCATCAAGATTGGATCCCCCGCCGCCGGTCAAATCCGTAATCAGGCGGTCGTAGTGGATGATCTTGTAGTCGATCTGTTCCGCATTGTTGAGAAGCTGCCAGACCGGCGGATTGACACTGATGGACTGTGCAAAGCCCCAAGGTCCGAAAGCGAACTGCCCGAGGGCGGTTGAAGGCGTCCCAGCCACCCCGGCTACCCCCGCGACGGAATTTACACTGGTCGCACTCGGAGTGACTCCTGTGGCGGAACCGTTGGCCACCGCGATGTTAAGGGTCGCATCGTTGGCCAACGCCAATTTGGTGGTGAGGGAAAAATCCGCCCCGATGTTATCCACCAGGAAATGCTCGGAGATTTGTTCGTCGGACTCCAAAGCTTCCGCCACTTTGGCGACCCATACGACAGGCGCGTCGCCCGCGGAAACCGGGATGATGACGGTGACCGGAGCGTCCAGGAGAACCGAAGTAACCGTCACTTCGACATTACCGGAAGTGGCGATGGTGCCGTCTCCGGTTTGAAGTTCGACCTGCTGGGTGCCCGCAAAGAAATTTTCAGGCGGATTGTCCAGTTCCAAAGCGAGACCGTCGTCGATCTGTTGCTGGAGATCCGTATCCGTTTGCTGCCGGGCCGCGATCTCTTCGTCAAGGGCCTCACGAAGAACCACGCAACAAGTGATAACCGACACCTCCGTCACGTCACAGACACGCAAGAAAGGGGCGGACCCTTCGAGATCTTCGGACTCGTATTCGAAAGAGTAGGAAGTTCCCTCTTGGGGGCAATCGCCGGTCATGATCTTGACCCGGGCGACCGGAAGCTGAATCACCCCGTCGATAAATTGAGGGAAAGATGGATTCGCCCCTTGGTTGAGGAAGAGACGGACCTGATCCCCGGCTTGCGCTTCCGGACCTCCCGCTCCCGCGTAAAGGGCTCCCAGAACGACGAAATTGCGAAGAGTTAGCTTGGCCACGGCTGGAAAAGAATGAGGGAAGCGGTGCCGGATGTCCAGCACCGCTTCCCGGTTGGAATTTAGGCCGTCAGGTCTTCGACCGTGACGGTGGTCGCGGCGCAGGCCAGATCATCGCCGTCCTCATTGGAGAGGGTGACGGTGAAGTTCTTCGACGGGCTGGCGGCGAAGGTCGCCAAGACCGGCACGTCAATGAAGCGCGGGGTGGTGTCGCCCGCTCCCCATGCGAGGGTGCCCGAACCGGTCGTGATGTCCGTGCCGGTGGTCGTGCCGTTGGCCACGGTGTAGTCCACGGTGGCCGTTCCCGCTGCAAGGCCGGTGCGATGCACCTCCAGACGGACGGTGTAGGCTTCGCCGAGGAACGCCGAGCTGGCTGCCGAGCAGGGAACCAAGCTGAGGACACCGGGAGTAACCTCGCCGGGATCTTCGCATTGGCCGTTCTGGGCCGGAAGCTGGTTGCACTGCTCGCATTCCGCCTGCATGCAGGGATCGGGAACGCAGGACTGGAACACCTCCGGGTTGGCCGGGCTGTTGGTGACCGGAGACTGGTCCCGCGGAACGACCGAGAGGTTGTAGCCGCTGCGGCGACCGTGGCGATAGGCGAGGAAACCAGAGACTTCCGGGTAAATCGCCTTGAACCGGAACTCGTGCCGGGCAACGAGCTTGAACTTGTCGTCATGCTCGTTGCAGGGGATGTAGGCCCCGTCCACGACGCGAACGTCGTAATTGACCCCGGAGTTGCGGCCTCCCGCTGGTTTGAGCGGTTTGATCAGCCCGTAACGCTTGAAGGAGCGTTTGTCAATATGCGGGATGAGCGTCACCATGTCGTAGGTGATGCCATCCACCGTGATGGTGTCCTGACGGTACTGGTGGTTGGCGCGGGTGACGACGCCGCCGGTCTCACCGACTTCGTTGATCCAGTCGTAGACCCGGACGAAGTTGAAGACGGGATTGCCGCCGGACGTGCCGGTTTGACGGTAGAAACCGCGGATCGGACGTTCGTTGAAGTAGCACTTGATGTTACCCCACACGGCGTAGGAACGGCGGCGAAGCGGCCCTTCCTGATCCACGAAGATTTCGGTGTTGTAAACCGTTCCGTCCGGATTGCGGGCAAGCTGATCGGCCTGCACAGCGTCAAACCAGTCGTCGCGGGGCATTTCGATTTCGAAAAGCCAGTCATCCGGCACGTTCCAACCGAAGCCGCGCATGGTGTGGAGGATCTGCTCACGCCATTCCTGCAACCAGAAGATCGTCACCCGGTGGGTCGGAGGAGCGACCCAACCCGCGGTCGAGACGTTGAACTGGTCGAAAGCCAGCACCGAAGAGTTCGCCTCGCCCTGCTGGATGATGAGGTTGAGCAGGTTGTCGTTGAAGTTGTCCAACCCGTAGCGGGAGAACTGGCGGCGGAAACCACGGAAGTAGGCTTCGATATGCTCGCGGCCGAGACGGTCGAGTTCGCGCACGCACTTCACCGGAGTGTCCAGCGAGATCGCCTTGTCGATGGCGAGGCGTTCGCGGTAGCCCTGGGCGAAGTCGATGGTGCAATGCCCGTGGCAGGCGTTGTCGTCGAGATCGTTGATGTCCGTCTCGAAAATGCCGTTGGCACCGGTGAGGGTACGGGCGGTCATCTCGCCCTCCACGAGAGCACGAGGATCGTTGTCAAGATCGCGGTAGGCGGTGGGGGCCTGACGGCCTTCACCGTAGATCACGGTCTTCTTGGAAGCGTTCCGGCGGACCACCCCACCATCCGGCACGAGGCGCAGGGCCACGCGGGGGTCGGAGTCGATCAGTTCGCGGACGAAGTCCGTGGTGTTTTCGGCTTCTTCGAAAAGAGCCGCTTTGATTTTGTCAGGATTACAGGACATGGTGATCGGTCGGTTAAAGAAAATAGGCGTAGTTCGCCTGGATTTCCCGTTCAACCAACGAGCCACCGAAGGTCCACAAACCCGATTCCTTCAATCCGAGGGGCGCTACGTCCTCAATAAGCTGAAAAGCGGAAAGGGCCTGCTGCGGGCTTGGGAGCCCGCTAGGCTGGCGGCAGATAAGCAGCGGAGACCGGCCCCGTCAATGAAAAACACCCTCCTGCCGGAGAAACCGGCAGGAGGGCATTCGAGTCACAGACAAACACCCAGGAAATCAGTAGTCGTCCTCCCAATCGTCTCCGAAGACGGTCTTGAGGGAACTCCGGCGCTTGGATACGGGGATGTATTCTTCCTTCTTGCTGGGGGATTTGGAAGTCTTTTTGGTGACCTTCTGGATCACCTCTTCCTCGTCCTCCTCCTCCTTGGCCTTGGATTCGAGCGCGGCGAGCTTCTCGGACATCTCCTTGAAGAGCGGGCGGGTGACGAGACCTTGAACCAGCATCACGGCGAGTTTCTGCTTTTTCTCCCGGTGCGCCTTGATTCGTTGGGCGTTGAACGCCTTGGGGTCGGTGCCGTTGGCCTTGAGCTTGTCGAGATCAGCTTGGGTAAGCACCCGCGGCCCGGCGAGGAGCTCAAGAACGTCCCGTTTGGCCTGTTTCAAACGCTTGGCATACTCCGGATTCTCCTTCGCCAGCCGGGCAACCGCAGACTCAATGGCGTGGGGGTCAGCCTCCACCGCGTCATCCGGCAGGTCGCCCACCGCTTCAATCGCCGGTGAGAACTCGGCAACCGTCCGCTGGTACTCCTTCTCGCCGAGGGCAAGCTGCCCGCTCTTGGCCTGCTCGGTGAGACGTTCGAAAGTCTCGTTGAGCTTGGTGAATTTGGTGGAGTTCCGCTGCACTACCCGCAGCACGTCGAGCGCGAGAGCATCGGCTTCTTTCTTCTCATCTTCAAGAAGGTCGGCGTAGGGGTCGGCGAAGCGCCCCGACCTTTCCACAATCCGCTCTTTGAGATTCTGGAGGGCACCGCGGCGCTCTTCCCCCTCCAGCGTTCCGAGTTTCTGATAGTCGGCGAGAAACTTGCCGAAACCGGCGGAGAGGTTCTCGCCATTCGGAATGAGTTCGAACGCCTGCTCGTAGTCGGAACGGATTTCGTTCTCCAGAGTCTTGAAGTCCGGGTGATCCTGCGGCTTGAAGCCGGTCTGCTGGAGTTCGGTCAGCCGGGCCTCCCGCTCTTCGAGTTCCTGCCGGACGCGATCCAGCTCCAACTCCCGTTCCTTGAGCCGGGTGTCCAGTTCCTTGACCTTGCGCCCGTTCTCCTTGGCCAGCTTCCGGGCCATGGTCTCATTCGGAATTTCCGCCTCCTCCTCTTTCTTGGGGGGAGTGACCGGTTCGTCGAAGTCGATCTCCTTGTCGGGATCTTCCTCTTCGTCCTCTTGAGACTCTTCCGTCTCTTCGGGTTCCTCCTCGGTCTCTTCCGATTCCGGCTCTTCCTCGGTTTCTTCGGTCTCGGCGTCCTCGGTCGCTTCGGGTTCCTCGACCCGTTCGCCGGGGTCATCCCCGAACAGGGCACCCATGCGGTCGTCGAAACCGTCTTCGAATTCGTCGATCATCTCGGAGGACACGTCGAGCGCGTCCGCCGCCGGTGGGGCGTCTTTGGTCTTAGGGGGCATTTTCTTTCTTGGTGGATTCGTTGAGATCGTTGCGTGCCCGGAACAGGGCGAGAACGTCCTGGACGTGGCGAAGAGCGAGCACAGTGGGGCCGATCAGGTCCCGGTTCTCCGGCGTGGCGATGTCTAGCTGGATCTGTCGGAGCACGTCATCGAAGTCATCCGCGGAGGCTGCGATACGACGGACCTTCGCCGGGTCTTCAAGCATCCCGATGAGATGCAGAGACGGCTTGATTGACGCGGCGGACGGTTGGAGGGACTGGGCTTTGCTCATTCCGTTTGATTCTGTGCCTCAGCTTGGAGCGCCAAGCGGTCGCGTTCAAGCTGCAATCTGCGGTCGGCGTCAATCTCCTTGGCGTATTGACTGCGGCGGGAAATCTCAGAACGGGCCTGCCGCTGGCCGTCGATGCCTTGCATGTCCTGCAACTGAGCGCCGAATTTCTGAGCGTCCAACTGGAGCCGGGCCGCTTTGATCTCCAGTTCCGCCTGATCCTTCGGACTGAGACCGTTGGCCTGGGACTCCTGCTCTTGCACGTCTTGGGCGAGCCGCTGGCCTTCCTGGACGATGTTCTGGTAGTCCCGCAGAAACGCCTTGGCCTCCGGGTTGGTTGCCGGATTGCCGAGCAGGACTTGGAGATGCTCTCCAACGTGCTCGGACATGGCGGCGAACTCGATGACCGTCCTGCGCGTCCACGGGGCGAACTGCGCTTCAGCGAGCATGGTCTGCATGTCGAGCAGATGGATCGGAATGTGGTCCTGATGAATGTCGTCAAGCCCCACGGAAATGGATTGCCCCAGCAAGGCGCGGCGGCGGATGGTGTCGTTCTCGTTCTCCGCGGTAATCTTCTGCGCATTGATGACCGCCTTGGGAACCTGCACCAGTCGTTCGGTGAGATCCGGGTCTTGGGTCTGGAGCAGAGTAGCGAGCTGGAGGACCTGCGGCCGCGCTCCCGGCGGGTAGCTCATGATGTTGGACATGAGCCAATTGGAAGTATCCAACTGGTTGACCCGGTCGCCGTTGCCGATGGTCCGGCGGGCTCTGACCCGGAGATGGAGGAATCGGCCATGCTCCCGCTTGGCCAGCTCCTTGAGAGGGATTTCGTAGCGTTCAAGGTAGGCCCGAACCCACTTGGTCTCCATGTAGCCTTCCGTTCCCGGCTTCACCGGTCCGGCGAGCAGCCGCCACACCACCGTTTCGAGGATCGAATCCAAGTGATTGTAGCCCTCGGAAACCCGGTTGGTCTGGAGCATCGCGGAATTCTGCTGCCGCTCTAATGCCTGCTGCCGGAGTTCCCCGCCCCGGCCCTGATTGGCAAACGCATCAGACGCCAGGCCGGCGGCGTTCTGACTGAGCAGGTTCATTGGAGTCTGGAGGGGCGCAGTGCCGGTCTTGAACACCATCTCCTCCACGCCATCGGGGGCATAGAGGTCCGTCATGATGTTCCAACGGGCCACAGCGTCCACGTCGGCGCTCTCCCGGACGACCATCTTCGGGCGTGCCCGGATCTTGTCCCCTTCGAGAATCAGGTTGAGAAGCTCCTCCATGTCCACGGCGGATGGGTAGATCATCTCCGCAATCCCGCGGGTCGTGTCCACGTTCTTCACGCCGCCGATCTCCGAGTCCACGAAGATCATGTGGAGCCAATCGGATGGCGATTCGTAGGCTTTCTCGATGAAGGCGATGACCTGCGCCGAACAGGCGGAAGAGGACTCCATGAGGAGTCCGCCGACCCCGTCGGTGAAGAGGGTGGCGCTGACATACTGGCTGCCGTCCTGATTGTACTTCACCTCGTAAAACCACCACGCGGAGATCGTCGCGTAGCGTTCGCCGGTGCCGCGTTCCAGAACCCCCGTGGAAATGTCCTCGGACTGCGTGCTGATGCCTTCCTTGACGCCGAACCGGACCTGCTCCTTGAGAGCTTCGAGGAGCTTCTCGACATTCTTCTTTTTGATCCTGCGGCCTTCCCGCTCGCCGACACTGGCGAGCATCTTCTTGAGATCGTCGTAGGAAAGTTCGACCGGATCGAACGCGTAGGTCACGCCGTCGGCATCCAAGCCGGTGTCCTTCGGGAAGAACATGTCGGGCCGCAGGGAGGGCAACCAGCCGTACTTCTTGGGCATGAGCGTGGGGCAGCCGCCGGCAATGGTGATCTCGCCTGCCACCTTGCGCCAGAAGTTCGCGAACTTCCCCTTGAAGTGAACCGCACCGCGGTTGATCGCCTCGGAAATCCGCTGGCTCCACACGAGATCCCGCTCCGGGTTGTCGGTATCGACGATCACTTCGACCAAAGCATTGGTTACCGTCACCATGGAGGTGAACACAGTCTCCACCTGAAGCATGGCCCGGTGGGTGAGACCGTGGTTGGTGATCTCAGTGCGCCCAAGCTCCTCGGCCTCCTGATCGGAGAGCGTGTTGAGCATGTTGGTGAACTGCCGGACGATCTTCTGCCGTTCGCGCCGGGTTTTGACCGACCCCCACGCTTCGTCCTTGGCCCGGACGAGATCGTCGGCATCCTCGAAAAATTCGGATTGGAAATCAGAAGTCTTTTTCACGTCCAGAAATTGATTTTAGCTGCCTTCTCGTAGGAAAGAATGGCGGCACCCTTACGGGAATTGACGTTGTTCATGACCGCCACCAGCCATTCCCGGGCTTCCTCCTGCCGGTAGCGCGGCTGTTGCCGGAGCTGGCCGACCGCCTTGCCAAAGTGGATGAAACAGTCGGCGCAGCCGGTCGTCGGATTCACGTCCGGGTTCACCCACGAAAGCAGTTCTTCGGCAAGCCCGAGGAACTTCCCGAAATTGTAGGTGTCCAGCGCGAGATACATTTGGAGCATCCCCCACCCCTTGCGCCCCCATTCCGCAGGCGGGACGGACCGGCGACCGGTGGGGGCGGTCTCCGGCTCACCGCCCGGTTGGGCAAGCGCCAACAGGTCCTCAATGGTGACTTTCTGAAACTTGGGAACCGCCCGACCGACCCATTGGATGTTCAGGTTGAACCAGAGATCGCGGTCCGAAACCCGGATGCCGTTGAGCGAGAAAAGGGACTTGGTATCGCGGAAGACCCGCCGTGCGCTGCTGCCGGAAACGTCATGATCCTGTCCTTTGATCCTGAACCGGACACCCCACCCGCCCCGCGGCTGCCGAGGTGCGGGGATGAACGCTTGATTGAAACGGTAGGAAATCCCGTCCCGCCCCATCACTTCGTCGGCATGCGGCGTGTAGAGAAGTGGAGTCGGTGCCGTCGGTTCAACGGCAGCTTTCTTTTCGCCTTTGGGACAATTCGGACAGGACATCGACTCAGAGCTTCTTGACTACCTTCGATTTGCCGATGTTGCGAGCGTTTATTTCCCGCCATACCGACTGCGAATTGTTCCGTCCGAGGCGGGATTGCCGGAACCCGCGCTTGTGCGCCATGCCCGCAATCCCCATGAGAACGTCCCGGTGATCGGGCGACACCTGCGCCCACCGGGCTTTGTATTCTTTCTTGCCCTCGGCCACGAATTTCTTGGCCACCACCTCGTAGCGGGTGCGGCTTAGCTGGGTGATGGCCGTTTCGAGGTAGTCGGCGCACCGGACCTGCTTGGAGAGGAAGTAGTCCGCGGCGAGGAAGGCCAGTTCGGTCACGCGGTTCTTGCAGCACTCGGTGGAGTCCTGCTTGACGTTCTGGAGGTAGGCACCTTCCGGCCCCTGGTTGTAGTCGAACGCGACGGCCTGGTGGCCGATGATCTGGGTA
Source organism: uncultured Candidatus Saccharibacteria bacterium (assembly GCA_964407405.1). Taxonomy (GTDB): domain Bacteria; phylum Patescibacteriota; class Saccharimonadia; order Saccharimonadales; family Saccharimonadaceae; genus JASLCR01. Next base: position 11,600 of record CAYOVH010000009.1, read on the forward strand.
ACCGCCGAGACGATGTCCGGGCGCATCGAGAAGTCATATCCGAAGTTCGCCGGGCGCACGCCGTATTGCTGGTTGAGTTCCCAGCATTGGATGGCGATCTGTACCTCAAAGGAAATCTCCGCCCCCGGCGGGAAGGGGCTCACGTCCACGCCAGCGTCACGCATCCGTTTGAACCATCGCTCATCGAACCGCGCCCCGCTCTCCAGCTTGAGGGCCTGGAAGTGATTCTTGAAGACCAACAGCTCGTCTTCGGTCTCCTTGCCCTCGGCGTCCGTCACCTTGGCGGGGCCGAAGTGCGCCACGCCCCACATGGCCTTGTCCCGTCCGCCGAAGGCCGGGTCGCAGAACGACACGGTCTCACGGATCTGGAGCATGGAATAGAAGTCGTCCTTGTGCCGCGACGCGCTGATCTTCTGGCGCGAGAGCACCGTGTTCTGCATGTCGCCAACGGTGGGGAAGGACCGCACCTGCTCGTAATACTTCGGTGAGGTTTCGCCATAGTCCTGCCGCATCTGGTGCAGGTTGGAGAGCTTGAAAAGCTTCGGGTAGATCGTCCGTTGAGCGAGGATGTTCGGGCTTTGGTGTCCGTCGAATCGCAGCGTGATCGAGGAGGCATGGCTGTGCCAGTAGAAGTCCGAGTCGATCTCAAGCTGCTCGAAGGAGTCAGGCCCGCCATAGACGGCAACCGGATTGGTCAGCCGTCCACCGAGATCCTCGGGGTCCTTGAAGTTCTGCGACGTGATGCAGAAGAAGGCATCCTGCTGCGCCACGTTGGAAAGAGTGCCTAGGAAAGCGTGGTTCTCAATCTCGTTGACCTCGTCGATGATGACGAGGATCAGGCCCCGGTTGGGGTCTTTGCCGCGGGACTTCGCCCCCTTGAGCTTGCCGGTATGCTTCACGTTGCGAAGCATGATGGAAGCCGCCTTGGGGATATTCGGCAGGAAGTCGATCCGCCGCTCGGCGTACTTCCTCCCGTGGGGGAAGAGGGCATTGGCGTCCTCAAGGCCGACGGCTCCCCGAAGGGGGAAATTCTCGTGAAGCTGCTCCCAGAGTTCCTCCACGTCGCCCCAGCAGGTCGAGGATGCCGCGTTGTCGAACGGGTTGGCCACGTAGACCGCGGTGAACTCCGGGTCCACGAACATGACCGCGAAGGCAATACGGACCGAGGAAGCCGACTTGCCGGAGTTCGCGCTGCCAATCAGATTGAGGATCTTCTTGCGGCCCCCGCCGATGCCGATGCAGAAGAACTGCACCGAGTCCGCCAGTGAGGGGATGATGTCGGTATCCGGGAAGAGCAGCTTGATCAGCGCGAGGAAGTGCTTGTAGTAGGGTTTGCCGTAGCGGCTGGTCCCGCCCCAGTTCGGACGCTTGGCCTCGAACAAAATCTTCCTTTCAATCTGGAGGGGCGAGAGGCCCTCGAACTCCCATTCTTCCTCGTCGAGGAGGTCCTTCGGACGATCCCAGTAATCGACAAGGCCGATGAGGCGGGCGGACACCTCATCGGCTGTGAGCGTAGTGTCGCTCCAGTCAATCGTCTCGTGGTGGAGACGAAGATCCTTGTAGGGGTCAGTCACGCCTTGGCGAGTTCCGCGAGCCTGAGAATCTCAACCGCCGGACGGTCGAAGGTCATGGCACCTGGTTTGGCGGCATGCTCCCGCAGTTCGATCAGGTCGATCTCATGGACCTCGCCATGGAGGATGATCTTTACGAGTTCCTTCTCGCGCTTGATGCGGTAGGCAACGGTGGACTCGGACTCCCGGACGAGTTCGAGATCCATGAGCGAGTTGTTCTCCCCGACGAGCACGATCCGTTTGGCGGATTGTGCGGCGGGTGAAGGAGCGGGTTTGTTGCGGGCGGCTTTTTTCGCCGCCGGTTTTGGCGGAGGAACGGTTTCGGGCTTGGAGTAGTTCGGGTCGAACTCTTCCGGCCACTGCTCCTTGAGAGCCTCGACGTAGTCGGAGACAACCTGTTCGTCCTTGGTGCCGATCTGAGCGGCGACCGCGTCGAAGTCGTCCGAGCCTCCGCCGGAGAAGTAGGCGCGAAGGTCGATCAGTTTTTTTTGGTCAATGGTCGTTGGCATGGTCGTTATTTGGTGAATTGCCGGTCCGGGCCGCCCCGCAACTTCAAGAGGTGAAACGGCCAAACCCGCCCTGCTTTCCACAGGGACCACAACTCGGACGATCCGAACCGGCAGGAACAGAATGCCTGGTGAGCTTCACAGGTCAAGAGCCTTGCGAACCTGGTCCCACGCGGCCGGCGAAAGGTCGTCCTTCCGCCCGGGCGAAACGACCCGGTGGTGAGTGATATTCTCCTTGGCGATTTTGTGGGCGTTCATCTTAACCCGGACCCACTCCCGGGCGCTGGCCAACTCATCGGCGGTCAGATCCTTCGATGGCCGCATCGCTCCGGTGTTCGTGTTCCCGATGAACGAGAGGCCCAACATGAAATGGTTGCAGCTCGCCCGTCCCTTCCACGAAGATTGCCCTGCATGGTGGCAGCGGTCCGTATCAAGAGCCAGGATGGCCCGCGTGCCGTCGGTATTGATCAGGCAGTGATAGCCCGCTTGGGTCCCCGCTTGGAGGCACCATGAAATCGTCCCCTCGAAATAACCCGCAGCGTGGTGGAAAACAATCCCCTCGCAGGTGTTGACCCCCGCATTTCGGTTGGGGGAACGACCTCGAACGGCCTCCGGATAACTATCCGTCGGGGTGACGAGAATCGGATTGCGGGCGGGCAGCGAAGCAAGTCGCTCGACGACGGCGGACCACGTTTGCGGGCCGTCCCTACCGTCTACATCGGTTTTGGTCGCCTGCTGGATCGCGGCGACCAGACCGGCGCGCCCGTTGAATTTTTGCGGAGATGCTCTTGGCTCGATGCCCCGCATCGCCGGATGCCCGGCGGGCAGGAAGAGGGTTCCCAGCGCATGCCACGTCTGCATACCGTCAATCCCGTCGGCGGTCAGACCGAGGATGGTCTGAACTTGCACGACGAGATCCCGGCGCTTGGGGAAAGCAATCATGATTCAAGGAGTTCCAGTCTCCAGAAGTAGCTGGCATTTTCAAGGAATAACCCAAGACCCCTCTCCCCCGCTGAGAGTTCTAGTTCCATATTCCCACACTTCCTGAGCAGTAGCACCCCCAGCTCCGGCGCTGGTGAGCGTACGAGTCTCTGCACTCCAAACGGCAGCCGCAATAGTCGAGGTACTGGGGATGTCTCCTGTGGCGGCAGGAAAAGCCGGGAGCGCATTGGTCTTCGCCTCAATCGCGGCGATGCCAGCGTTGTCCGGCGGGGTGTAGCCCGCGGTGGCCAGCCGGGAGTCAATCGACGCGTCGATGAGATCGACCCAACCGCCGACCAGATACATGGTCGCGAGGTCCTTTTGATCGACATCGCCCGCGGTCGAGAAAACCGCGTAGTAGCAGCCCGCCGTTCCGGTCTCAGTATCGGCGAGGACGTAGCGATAGAGCCCATCTCCGATTTCCTCCGCAGATTCTTCGGTTTCAATCTGAGTCGCGCCACGGTAGACGTTGACCGTGACCGTCAGGCCAGTTTTCCCCTCGCCGTCCTCCAGATATTGGACGGCGAATTCGAGTGCGGTGTTGGTGCGGGCTAGGCTCATGCGGTTAGGGGCTGGGGTGGGAAATCATTCGTCCTCCTCCGCCACCGGCCACGTCTCCGCTGGGCGGTAGATGAGCGGCAGCGTTTCGAGGATCGGGAGCAGAGCGGAGAGCCGGCGTCCGTCGAGCGCATCGCTGAGTAAATCAGCCGACAACCACAACCCGCCGTCGCCATCCTCCCGCGGCACGATTTGGGTTCCCGTAGGGCAGCCAGCGTTCAGATCGTCGATCAGTTCCGATGGGAACGGAAGCCACCATAGCGAGAGGAAGTGGCGCTGGACCGAGTCAAATGACGGTTGCGGCATCAGCAGCCGGAAAGCTGCCTGTTGTTCCTGACTCAGCTCGACCCATGGGAGTGGATTTTCCATCAGCGGCGCGGACAGCGCGACCATCTCCTCGATTTGTTGTTCGGTTAGACTCATGGGAGGGCTGAGGCGATGGCCGCCATGTAGGCAACGAGAAGTGTGTTAAGATAAGCTAAGTCTACTGCCAGCATAAAACCCGCAAATGCGAGTCGACCACTAAAGTAGGTTGGGGAGACGCTGCGGGAGAAAAACCAGATTTGCCCATTGGAAAGACTCGCCGAGTTATTGGCATCCGCCCCGGCGGAGGCGCTCGACCGCCACAATAACTCATTGTCGGCCGATCTGCTCCCACCAAAGAAGCCGGTGCCGCGGGGCAAGCTGAAGACGGAGGCATCGGACGCGAGGCGCATCGACCTTGTGCTTTCAGTGCTGTTTATGATCTGACTCCCCCCGGATACTACTCCTTGACCGACGATCACCTGATTGCCCACTCCATCGGTCGAAACAAATACACAGAGGCTTCGGTTATTTTGTGGAAGATTGTTGTTGTTAACATTAGTAGCTAAAAATTTCGTGGTTCCATTCCCTACCAATCCTGTTTTCCGATTAAAGTCACCGCTTACGAAATTGTTATTTGTTGGTGTAGGCATCGTGCTCCTCAACGGCACCAGCGCACCGGCGAGCGTTCTCATCCCCGACATCAGCAACGCTGACGAAGCCGCGGGCATCGCGGCCCAATGCGTCGGCTGGGTCGGCGTGGGATGCGCGGGGTCTTTGAGGCCAAGGAACAACGCGTTCATCGCCATCGCGACAGGCAGCTCCAGCGCCTCCCCGTCCTCCGCCTCGACATTGGCGAGGTAGGCGAGTGCGTCGGCGTCCCACGACGGGCCAACGCTGATCCTCCGCCGCGTCCTTCCCAGCGCGCCAAGCTGGCCTGACAGCCCGGAGATCATTCTTCCCCGCCCTCCTCTTCCGGCTCGGGTTGCGGTTGCGCGGCAAGCCATGCGGCGCGACGAACGGCAAGTTCCTCATGGTCGAAACCGCCGTCTTCCCGGAACGGTGCTTCGAATGGAACGCCGGTGAACCATGCGATTTTCTGCGGCTTCGCATGCGCCAGATATTGCAGCGCCG
>CAYOVH010000010.1:0-15978 GCA_964407405.1 uncultured Candidatus Saccharibacteria bacterium
CAAGCAGTAGCGGAGTTTTTGCTGAAAAAACAACCAAAATTTTGGATTAGGCCGGTTGAATAAGCTCTAGTAGTTTTGCTTCGCCTATGATCTCAGTATTGTAACGTTCGGCTTTTTGCAATTTGCTCGCCCCGACCTTGCTGCCTATAACGAGGTAAGTCGTATCTTTCGCTATGGCGGATTGGAAGGTGCCGCCTAGCGCACGGATTCTATCGGCAGCAACGTCGCGCGACATGCTCTCGAGCGTGCCTGTGATGACAAAACTTTTGCCAGTGAGTATGCCGGACTTTCTCTCAAAATTCGGCCTCACACTAAGCTCGTCAAACTTCCGTAGCAGCGCTTCGTTGTCCTCATCGGCAAACCACGCAAGGATCGACTCAGTCACTACTTTGCCGATCCCTTCGATTGATTCGAGCTCTTCGAGCGTGGCTTTTTGCAATGCCTTGATCGACTCAAAATGATTTGTAAGATCGATGGCCGTCTGTGCGCCAACATGGCGAATGCCAAGTCCAAGAATGAACTTTTCGAGCGGTGGATTTTTGCTGGCCTGGATAGCATCGACGAGTTTGTTTGCCGATACTTCCGCAAACCGCTCTAGCCGCAATAGATCATCCACAGTAAGTGTATATATATCTGCGATATCTTTGACCAGCCCAGCATCAACCAGCGCCACGACATTTTTCTCACCAAGCGTATCAATATCGAGCGCCTGACGAGAAGCATAATACTGCACAGCACGCTTTAAAATAAGGTCGCTATTAGTGCCTTTGACACGGTAAACAACATCTTTGCCGTGGCGCTCAAACTCGAGTTCTGGATACTGATCTTTGAGAGCTTTTTCATAGTCAAATGCCTTGGCATTTTTTGGGCGAAGTTCTTTCACAACACTCTCAACCTGAGGAATGATATCACCCGCCTTGAAGATAACCACCGTATCACCGATCCGCACATCCCTGCGCGCGATCTCATCGGCATTATGAAGACTAGCGTGCTGCACAGTAGTACCCGCCACTTGCACCGGATCAAAGACGGCCACAGGGGTCGCTGCTCCCGTGCGACCAATACTGATCACGATATCTCTGACGATAGTTGTGGCTTGCTCGGCTGCATACTTGTAGGCAACGGCTGCACGCGGCTGCTTGCCAACTATTCCTAGTGCACGCGACTGTGCCCGATCGTTGACTTTTATCACCACTCCGTCGATATTAAATGGCAATGTATCGCGCTCCTGCTCGACCTTATCAATAAACTCCATCACACCTTTTAGGTCCGAAAATACCGATGCCTGCATATTGCGCCTGACACCAAGTGCTGTCACTGCCTCATAGGCATACATATTTGTCGGTACTTCATCCGGGTCATCTCGCAAAAGATCATAGGCATGAAAGCTCAGAGGACGAGCAGCCACCAACTTTGGGTCCAACTGGCGTATAGTGCCGGCTGCTAAATTGCGTGGGTTCTTAAATGCCGGCTTATCTTGTGCCCGCTGTATCTCATTGAGCTTTTGGAAATCTTTTTTTAAGATAACGATCTCACCACGAATTTCAGTGCGGCCTTTTAAAAACTTCTCAAAGCCTTTTGTCTCGATCAAGCGAAGTGGGACATTGGGAATCGTACGAACATTGCTCGTGACATCTTCTCCAATGAAGCTATTACCGCGAGTGATGGCTCTAGCGAGCAAACCATCTTCGTAGACAAGAGCACAGGCGAGTCCATCCATTTTTATATCGGCAAAAAATTCATGTTTGTGACCCGGCAAAAGCTTATCCGTCCGACCGACCCAAGCCTCTACTTCCGCACGATCAAACACATCATTGAGGCTCAACATGCGCTGAGTATGCTCCACCTTCTGGAATCCGCCTTTGAGTTCATTACCTACTCGCTGCGTCGGACTATCGGGAGTAATCAATTCCGGATACTTGGCCTCAAGTTGCTTTAATTCGCCAAATAGACTATCATACACCGCGTCATCAACACTCGGGCTATCAAGCACGTGATACTCATAGCTGTAGCGATTGAGCAGATTTCGAAGTTCTACGATTCGTGCCTTAGGCCGGTGTGCTGTCATCTTCAATCATCCTCCGATATAAAAGATAGATATAGCTCGCTCCAAAAATGATGGTCGTGGCCGACAATAGTGTCAGCGCTGCTGGCACAATCGGTATCCAGGTGCTCCACTTAAAACTCGTCTGGAGCCATGTCGAAAATATAATGATCGGGATCATGACAACGATCCATGCCAGTACGATCACTCCAGTCCCCCAGCTCAGACGAAGCAAGACGCGAAGACGTCGGCCGACAACCAGATCACCAGCTGTTTTGAAGGCCTGCCATGGATACATACCCGGCAGAGTCACGATGACAAGCGCAAAAAAGGTACTTGTAATTAGATGCACAGATAGAAGTACCAGCAAGAAGCAGCCGAGATAAAATACCATTGATAGGAAACCATTTTGAATCAGATCGCTGCCGACAACTGTACTAATAACAAGTGCCGCAACTGCTGCCGGCAAAAGTTGAATCACAAAAAGAAGCAACAGAGAGAATGTTGGAAATATTGGCGCCCCGGCATTGTATAGTCCATCACGAAGACGCGGGCGATTGCCAGCGAGTTGTGCACGCAGTAACCACACCGTCACGAGCCAGGAAAAAAGTAGAATGAGCCCAGCGTACACCTGCTGGACCTCTGTCAATGAGCCTGTGAATCCTCCGTTTAGCCCAGTGGCGAGTAAGATGCCTGCCTTGCCAATCTCTCCCCAGCCATCCGACAGTACACCTTTGCCCGCATCATGGATTGCTGCGGCGAATTCGGTAAAGATGCTTTGGGATGCAACGCCGGAAAGTAATGCCGATGCAATTGCCACCAGTAAAATCAATAAGCCGTATGTCTTTTTGTGTTGCCATAGTAGCCTGAGGACGCTTCCTGTAAAAGAAAAATATCCTGGCAAATCTAACGACCGCACGTAATCACGCCGACGAGTACGCCGAAAACTACGATGAGGGCGACGTGCCAAGTAATCTCGTATGCGGAGTTTTCTGTCTTGCCACCATTTATTTAGTCGAGAAGAAAAGGCAGTGCTTTTTTTTGCAGATTTTCGTCCGCGAGAAGGTACTTTTTTGGAGGTCTTCTTTGCCGGCATACTGTATATCTCTAGAATTTTGCTTTATTCTGCATCAAGCGTTCAACACGCTTTTCGAGCGGTGGATGAGTGCTAAATAGATTCGCAATTCCACCAGATTTCAATGGGTTACTAAAGAAAAGGTGCGAGGTAGAACTATTTTGCCGCTGCATAGGGCGGCCGCTGGTCTCAAGCTTTTGAAGTGCCGAGATCATACCTTCCGGATCACGTGTCGTCATGGCGCTTGTCGCATCGGCCAGATACTCACGCTGGCGAGAGATAGCGAGTTGGATCATTGCCGCAACAATCGGCGCCAAGATAATCACAACGATACCGACGATGAGCATGATGGGATTTGCGTTGTTATTGCTATCCCGTCGATCACCCCCAAACCACATCATGCGCAGCGCAATATCACTCATAATTCCGATGACGCTAGCTAGACCAAAAGCGATCATTGATACACGAATATCATAATTTTTGACATGCCCCATCTCGTGGGCCATCACGGCTGTTAGTTCGCGATCGTCCATGATGTCGAGTATGCCGGTAGTTGCCGCCACCATGGCTTTCTGTGGATTACGACCAGTCGCCATGGCATTTGGCGCGGGATCATTGATGATAAACACGCGTGGCATCGGCAAACCTTCGGTAATAGACAGGTTCTCAACAATGCGCCACAGACGCGGGTTGTCCTTTTTCTGAATTTCAGTTGCGCCGCTCATACTCATTGCAAGACGACTGGCGACGAAATATTGGATTGCTGTATAGATGAGCGCACCGCCAATAATCCATGGAAGCGTACTAGTGCCATAGCCGTATACTTCGGATATCGCCCACCCGATAGCCGCAATGACACCAACAAACACTGCCATGATAATAGCAGTGTTTCGTTTGTTGGCTGAGATCGCGGAGTACAAATCGTCTCCGACTTTTAGAATTTCACTTCGACGGGTTTTTCAACTGCTGCCATATCTTCGACTTCAAAGAACTCACGCTCTTTGATACCTGCCATACCAGCAACAATATTTGTCGGTACGGTCTGAACCTTTGTGTTGAGGTCACGGACACCGCCATTATAGAAGCGACGAGACGCCATGATCTTGTCCTCGGTATCAGTCAGATCTGCTTGCAACTGCTGGAAATTCTGACTGGCTTTCAGGTCTGGATACGCCTCGGCAACAGCGAAGAGACTCTTCAGGGCGCCTTCAAACTGGTTTTCTGCTTTGGCCGCCTCCTTTGGACCTTGTGACGTTGCATTGACGACTGCCGAACGCGCGGTTGTCACATCATCAAAGACTTGCTTTTCATGCGCCGCATAGCCTTTGACCGATTCGACAAGATTTGGGATCAAATCAGCACGCCGCTTTAGCTGAACAGTAATATCGCTCCACGCTTCATCGACACGTACCTTTAGCCGCACGAGACTGTTGTACATCGCAAAGAAGACGATGACGAGCAATACAATAACTCCTAGTACAATCCATAACCACATCATTTGAGCTTTATCCCTCCGTTACTTTCTATATTTTCAGTATACGCTATCTTGACAGCGCTGTCACGCAGGTTTCTATCTATTTAGGCTGGATGGAGTACGAATAGAGCTTGTAGCTATCACCCCGTTTGACGAGCTTGAAGTTAGCATCAAAAGAAGCTTTATCGCATTTTAGTGTGCCGCCCACTTCCTTGGTGTTGCCACTGTCGGTACTTGATGCAACTGAATTTGTTGTCCATTCGGTGCTACAGCTACTATCAAGACCTGCAGCCTTTGCGGGTTGCAGTTGAGATTCAAAAACGTCCCGAGACTGTACTTGTTTAAGCTCTGGCGAGAAATAGTCATAGGCAGCACTATTGTTTGACGCGTATATGGAACTCAAAAAGCCTTGGACTTCCTTGTCATTATTTTTTAGGACCACAGCTGCGACAATAATACCACCTATGCCACATACCAGTACTATAGAAGCAACGATTATGAGTATCTTGGCCCGTTTTGGCAGTTTTTTCTCGGGCTCCACCATAGGTGTAATAGTTGGAGTTGGTGATTGTGTCGGCTGTTGCTGTGGCATATTTGGTGGTTGTTGGATTGGCTGAGGTACACTTGGTTCCACGATTTGCTCCCTTGTATTCTCTTATGCTTTATGACCATTCTATAGCAATCGATGCACCTATACAACATAAAGCTGGTGCGCGGGGCGGGAATCGAACCCGCACGACTTTTGGTCAAGGGATTTTAAGTCCCTCGCGTCTACCAATTCCGCCACCCGCGCATACTCTAGTAGTATACCATCTTGTTTTAGGCCTCCCATGGAAATGGAACCCCGTGACGTACGTGTGTATACTGGATGTATGAAGCAAATCTTGATAATCCATGGCGGCGAAAGCTACGCCAGCTACGATGCTTACCTGACTGATTTAAAAACACAGCCTATTGACTATGAGCGACTAAAACCGAGCAAACGATGGCGCGATTGGCTTGCTGAAGAGTTACCATCTACCGACTACGATATACTGACACCAACCTTTCCCAACGGCTCTAATGCACAGTTTGATGAGTGGGCTATTTACTTTGAAAAATTATTACCGTTCCTGCACGACGACACGGTGCTGATCGGACATTCGCTCGGTGCTATGTTTTTGGCGAAATATCTGCACGACCATACGCTACCATTCCGCGCAAAGCAGATTGTGCTGATAGCCGGTCGCCACGGCAGCGATGAATTTGATCATGGTGGTAGTTTTATCGTAAATGATGCGAGTGGCCTAGAGAACAGTTGTGATGAAGTACATTTGTTTCATAGCCAAGACGACCCCATAGTGGAATTTGCTAGCTTGGCCCTCTTTAAGCACGATATCCCGAACGCGGTCGTGCATCAGTTCACCGATAGACGGCATTTCAACGAGCCGACATTTCCGGAACTGCTCGATCTCTTGCGGCAAGACTAACTATTCGCTAATGATGTCGCGTCTTGTGAATGCGATAATACCGATCAGACCAAGCAGGATACCGATGCTTGTCAGCCAAATAATACCCGCCCATTCTGGCGATTTTGATGGATCAACCGGAATGTAGTACAAAATCGAAGTTTTACTCACCCAATCCTGGAGATGAAAGAAACTTTTCAAGAGATCGACAACAAACGCCCACCCCACCACGACAGTCATGCCGATGACACCGAGACGCGGCCAGATGCCATAGAGAAACGCTCCTACCCCAACGATAAATATGATGCCACTCGCAACGGCAATACCAGAGTTGATAGCGCTTAGGATACTGATGTCAATTTGTTGCATCTCCGCCATACCCCATGCAGCAAGAGAAGAGATTGTCGTGATCAAAAGTGCCATACCACAGGCGAGCAATAGGCGTCCACTTAGCCACACTTGCCGGCGAACTGGTTGCACCAAGAGATTATCAAGATATGCTTTTGCCTCATCACGTCTGATCGCAGCTACCTCGACAACCATCATTGCCAGCAAAATCAAGCTAAGGATCATGAAGCTCTCCCCAATAAATAACAGTTTGATCTTGTCAGAGGGCAACGCCAAAAACCCGCCAAGCGAACTATTATCATGAATCAAGTCCGACACAAGTCCTGCCAGTGCCGTCATAAAGAGAGTTGTCGAAACCGCTGCAACCAGCCACCAAATAAAGGCTATTTTCTTTTGACGCAGAGCAAATGCAAATGTTGAACTAAGTAAATAGAATCTGGATCGCACTTCACCCTGCTGAGAAAACAAACTCATTCCATAATCTCGTCGGGATATCAAAAACAGTCCGGTCACCGCGAAAAGACCCGCAGATAAGATCGACGGTATGACCCACGTCATCTGTGGATTAAGAACTGGATCCATCAAATCGCTCCACCCAAAAGGCGACAAACTTTTAAGCCAGTCTAACTGATCACTTGTATTGGCTATGCCACGAATGCAATAAAACACGAGCAAGGGAACGAGCCCGTACAGTACCGCCCTAGAGCGTGTGAGAGCTAACTGGCTTGTCAATACACCCGCTCCAGCAAAGACCAGCCCAGGCAAAAATACTGCCAATGTCATATAAAATGCTTCCGCGACCGACAAATCAACTCCTGGTGCAGCACCCAGTGCAGCAATTATTGCCCACATCACGATAACCGCCAGCGCCAACGCATAGCCAAAGCCGGCCAGCTGCCACATAGCGGCCTGTCGCCTGGTAATTGCACCGCCTACCAATGCTTCGAGACGTCCATCTTCCTCTGCGCCACGCAGCAATCGCGTCGCGACCATCAGACCCCATATCGATGTGAGCAGCACCATCATTGGTAGTGATTTGTAAATCGAATAGCTGGCTGGTGTGCCTGCATTTTTGACTTCTCCTGAAAGAAAATTAACCGCTGGAGCTGACTTGAGAGTCTGCACCAATTCCTGTCGGGATTTTTCGGACGGATAGAGTTCGGCAATTGCGGTACCATATGCCCCCATCATGAGACCCCCAAGGATGGAGATGATCAAAGCACCGCGAACAGTTTGCATAAAGCCAAAACGCCGCAATGCCTTGGCTGGATTGTACCGTTTCATTATTTTACTCCCGCTGATGGCTCATTTTGCCCGTCATAGATTGCCAAGAATAGTTCTTCAAGGGACGGCTTACGGCTCAAGAAACTTAGCGGTTTTGCCTTTGCGATCACGACGAGGAGTTCGTCGATTGATCCATTTACATTGCAGCGCAAAAAATTATCGTGAACTTCTACTTTACTCACTCCTTGCAACTTCCTGACATCAGGTGGAGTCTTGCTAAAAGTGGCCTCAACCGTGATTGCCGATAAGTGCCGCAGCTCGTCGAGCGTCCCCAATTCAACCAACTTGCCGGTCTTTAAGACAGCCACGCGATCTGACAGTTCTTCGACTTCCTCAAGCATATGCGATGACAAGAGCACGGTCTGCCCGTTTTGCTTAGCCTTCATCACTTCATCGCGAAATATTTTTGCCATTACTGGGTCAAGGCCGCTCGTTGGCTCATCAAAGACAAGTAGTCGGGCGCGCGAGGCAAATGCCGCAATCAGAGCAATTTTTTGCCGGTTGCCCTTTGAGTAGCTCCGTACTTTTTTATTTGGGTCAAAATCGAATTTCTCCATGAGATCTGCCTGATAAGATTCGTCTACGCTACCGTGGACTTTGGCGAGCAGCTTCAGCGTCTCTACTCCAGAAAGAGAGGGCCAGTAACTTGTCTCACCCGGCACATATGCGACATCTTTGTGAATCTCTGCGGTGTCCTTCATGGCATCTTTTCCAAAGATTGTTGCCTGTCCATACGTCGGTTTGATCAGCCCGAGGAGGAGTCGGATCGTGGTTGTCTTGCCAGCACCATTCGGCCCCAAGTATCCCAGCACCTCACCTTCATTCACGTCAATATTCAAGTGGTCAAGCGCCGCTGTCTTGCCATACATCTTCGTCAAATCTTTTGCCTGAATGATTGCTGCCATCTACCATCGCCCTTATTAATTCTTCTGCTTTTATGATTTCACTTTTTGAAGAAAGTTACAATAGATCAAGAGGTGAAGGCACGAGTGCTGAGCACTCGCTTTAGTCGGAGTGGTGTAGTTTTCAAATTTATTTTGAAAACAAACAGAGGGCAAAGCCCTCTTCTAAATTGGAGGCACGTACGGGTAACGCTCCCGTCTACCTGGTTTTGCAGACCAGTGCCTAACTTCTCGGCCAACGCGCCATTCATCCAATTATACCATTCTCCGCCGCCAGTGTTATAGATAGACCAAACCAAGTTGTACTAGCTGCGTATGGCTAGGAGAAATCACTCAAAGAGCAATACCTAATATCAGGTTTTATTCGTGCGATACAGTTCTGTGATATGAACCGCCGCTTGGCCCGCCCATGGCGCGAATAGCTTCATAAGAGCATGAGGTTCTTGCTCATTACCGGGCTGCTTGCTATAGGGACATCGATGTGCAGATGACCGAGCTTCTGGCAAAACGATATGCCGCCCATTTGCAGCTAATCTCAGCGCAGACCTGCCCCCAGGGTAACCTCCAATGTCGCTAAGCATCAATTCCTCCCTGCGATTTGCGAGCGAGCTGATCGCTATAATTGTATCTGGATCAGTAACAAGGGCTAGACGCTCATCAACGCTGTCTTTTCCAAAAAAATTTGCCAAAGCGTATGCATCGAAAATATTTTTAAACGCATGGCCAGCAAGTTCGGCCGAGCGTTTGGGGATTTGCCTGCCAGAGGCCTCTTCGCCTTTATGGACCGCATATTCACGAACACCTGGGACACTGCGAGCCGTTAGGGCTGTCTCTAGTGGATCAAGGTGCGTCGAAGCCCAGGCCGTCAGATGCGCTGCAGCAGCGACTTCTTCGGGCGTACTCTCACGAGATTCGTAAGGATTAGACATGGTGTCTATCATAAAATATATCTTTACTACTTGTCAAGAAGCCCTTAAGTAATAAAAGTACCCTTCCTGTCCCTGGGAAGAGTACTTTGTCACATTGCTTGAATTCAAGCAAATCAATTCTGGTGCAGTGAAGAGGACTTGAACCTCCACGAGCGCAATGCTCACTAGCCCCTCAAGCTAGCGCGTCTACCAATTCCGCCACCACTGCATATAGATAAGTAAGATGTACATCGTAAGTTTATTGTCATTCGAGGACATAACGCATGCGTCTACAGCTGATTGCGCTTCACCCAGCCACCGCTGCATATCCTAGGAGAAGCTCTGCTTCTCCACTGATGGTTGTCTATCACTTCGTACCTGGTGATTAGGCTTGGTCAATTATACCGGAAACTACGGTGTTTTGTAAACGGCGCCTTTGGCGGACGTCCAATATATGACATTGCTGTAGCGATCTACCGGGTACGGAAGATAAGCCTCTTCCGGGAACGCCGTCAAGCCAGGAAGGCGCGTGTACTCCATGACTGACTGGTACAGGCCAATTGCAGGGGCATCGTTGAGCCACTGCCCAGCAAATGATGCATACTTTCGATCCCGAAGGGCTTTGTCTGCAACCTGACGCGCGCTCAGCAGTACCGTATCAACAGTCTCGTTGTGATAATTTGCGTAATTCCTCCCAAATTCATTCGCTTCACTTGAATGCCAATAGGCATAGACATCAGGGTCAGCTCCAATCGTCAATTCATTGACCAATACATCATAATCTCGCGGCTGCAGCACTGCCTGAGCAAAACTCTGATCCGCCTGAGTAGGATTAAATTCATGTATCTCTACATTGACACCAAGATCGCGCCACTGCCTAGCCAGCTCATCAACGACTAGTCCATACTCCTTGTTTTTTACAGCAACGAGCCGAAGCGTCAATTGTTTCCCGCGCTTTGTGCGAGCCTCCTGCTCCGCCACCTTCTTCCAACCAGCCTTATCCAACAGCTTAGTCGCTTGTGCCTTATTAAACGCTGGCTTCGCAGGCAGCTTTGTCGTAGTAATCTGCCTTGTTAACACAGGAAGGTCAAGCGCCGGGGCTTTGACACTAAGGACCGAGCGGACTTTGTCTGTTTCGGTACCGATCTGAAGTGCTTTTCGGACAGACAGATCCTTTAGCACTTCGCTTTTTGTATTAAAGAGTGCGTACACGCCGCTATTGATCGGATAATCTCTCGTCTGATAAGGTTTCGGCACCTTATAGGCCAGTCCATTTATATCGTATGCAGCATTAATCTCATGAATCTCGAGCGCCTTTATGATGCTTTCCGGGGATGCATAGGAATGAATCTCAAACCTGGCTAACTTTGGCTTGCCTCTATGATACTTGTCCGATCCGACAAGCTGAACAATCTTGTCTTCGTCATCGCTTGCAACTGTCTGTAAGAGCTTTAATTTAAAGGGACCACTACCAACTGGGGAAAGACTAAAAGTGCTTTCGCGCAGCATGCCCGAACTCACCGAGGATAGGACATGCTCTGGTAAGACTGCAAAGGTCAAGGCATATGGAAATGGCGAATTTGGTACTGGAAGCGTAAATTGCACGGTGTGCTCATCAAGCGCTTTTACCTCTATTCTTGCCCAAGCTCCCCGCATAACCGACCTGGCGTCTGGATCCTTCATGATATTGACAGTGTAAACTACATCATCTGCCGTCAATTTTTGACCATCTTGCCATTGTGCATCTTGGCGCAATGATACTGTATACACTTTTCCTGTTGCATCTGCCGTATATCCCGTTGCTAGGTCGCTCCGCAAGTGACCAGTCTGGTCATAGTCAAACAGTCTCGCAAAGATCAGTCGTGCAACCGACAACTCAGCGTCTGTAGTCGCGTAAAGTGGATTGAGTGTACTGATCGGCCCAAGCATCCCTTCGGCGTAGGTTCCACCAGAAATCGGAGCAACTGTTCGATAGAGAGATTGCGACCATGCCGTCTGGAGTGCTGTCGAAGCAATTAACACACTCACCAGCACCAGCCACAGCGTCACGGACCGACTGCTTTCACGAAGATTTGCGATACGCCTCAAAACAAACTTGTGCGCATGCCGCGTCGTTGCCGTTTCGGCCTTTCGGGCATGCTTTGAGATTTTTTTGCTGTCAAATTTAAGCCGCTGAAACCGTTTCCAACTACCCTTATCGTCCACTTGCAGTCCTCTCGTACCCTTTAGGCCAAAAGTAGCGAGCCCAAAATTGCCAGTACAAAAACAACTGCTAGTACGATCGTTGTATCAAAGAGGCTCTTGTCTATACCACGACGCGTCGTATATAGTTCTCCGGAGCTACCAAATCCAGCACCAAGACTCGCCCCGCGCTGCTGCAACAAAATACATACAATCATCAATGCACCAGATATGACCGAGCCGTACTGTAGCAATGTTGCTATTTCCATTTTCTATGTCTCCTTCTTGAGTGCTTCAAAGCGTATATCAAACACGCTGCTCACTATATAGTTTATCAGACTTAGGACAATTCCGGTAACGATCGAGTACCAAAAAGTCATCGAGAGACCTGGTGCAAGCTTCAGAGAGATGTAGACCATCAGACCATTGACGACAAAGGTAAATAAACCAAGCGTCACCAGAATTGCAGGTAAAGACAAAATGATGACTATCGGTCTTAATACGCTATTGATAACTGAAAAGATCAAACCCGCAAGAAGGAATCCCCAAAAGCCAGCAGTAATCTCTGCATCAGAAATACCAGTGCCGAAAAGCTTGATCGCAACCCATAGCCCAAACGTGTTGAGAAGCCAACGAGTAAGAAAAACCAAAAATTGCCGTCTCATAAATATACCCTTAGTATACTGGCCTCTCAGCAATCTGTCGATAGCTTGCTGCTGAGATTTCTATATCCATTAGAGGTGATCAGGATGTCGTCTTCGATCCTGACGCCGATTTTTTCTTCGGGAATGTAGATACCTGGCTCGACTGTCAGCACCATCCCTTCCTCAAAATAGCGCGCGCCACCCAAACTATCGTGTACGTCAATGCCAAGGCCATGACTGATGGCATGTGGGAAATATTTGCGATAGGTATCGTTGTCATTTTGTGAAAGTCCGACTTCTTTCAGAGCCGTCTTCATGCGCGCATCAACACGACTGATATACTCTTCAACCGGTAGTCCCGGCTCAATCAGCTCAATGATACCATGGTGGGCCGCCTGCACTGCCCCGTGTATCTCTTTTTGGCGTTTCGACGCCACACCTTTTTGATAGGTCCTGGTTATATCAGCCGCGTAACCGTTGACTCGTGCACCGACATCCATAAGGATCAATTGCTTCGACGAAAGCCTCGCATCGTTTTCGACATAGTGCAGAGTGCAGGCATTCTGACCACTAGCAACAATCGGATCGTAGGCATGGTCTGCACCACCATTCCGCTTGAAGTGATAAGTAAATTCGGCTTCAAGCTCATACTCATATCGAGCTGACGGGAGCATTTTTTTGACCAACTCAAAACCGTCAATTGTCAGATTGATCGCCTTCTGGATTGCTTTGATTTCTTCGGGTTGCTTGATGGCACGCAATTTGGCGAGCTCTTTCTGACAGTCGGTCACAGAGATAAATGTGCGTTCCAGCATCTTTTTGTTGGTGCCGAGCGCCGGATTGAGCGAAAAGCTAAAATGGTCAGCATACGGCGGGTTGTCGATCGTGTAGACCATGCTGTGCTTTTTTGCGAGCAGTCTCAATAGAGACATACCTTCGTCATGTGATACAACTTTCTTGATGCCACTAATCTCGGTCGCGCGAGGAGCATCTAGGGAGCCGTCAAATACTTTATGAACAGCGTCGATCTCTGGCATTACGAGCCATTCTTCGCCAGTTGATCCATCGACAATCACAAGCCAATCTGGCTGCTCAATACCAGTCAGATACAAAAAGTTGGCTTCTTGCTGAAATTGAAATGCCGTGTCGTTCTGCTTTTGCAGCCCAGTATAGGCCGCTAGCACGACGAGTGCACCATTTAGACCAGACGCTAGCTTCTGCCGATTGAGAGAAAAGAAACTACTTTGCATTTCCCCCATTATACTACGTGTAATGATACGTATCCTCGGAATAAAATGAGCAAGCTAATTTTATTCGCTCTGATACTTTCATTGTAGCATTGGAGCATATGTGCACCGCTCAACTGAAACGGCATTTCTCTACCGCGGGTTGGCTGCGAAAAGATACACCACTACAGCGATAGCGATGACCACAACAAGATAAAACAACGCTTCATAGACCCACAGCATTCGCGGATTCGACAATCTTGCCTTTTGAGATTTCTCGATATTCGCTTCGGCATCGATGGCCCCTCGGGCACGGTTGGATTTCAATTCGATCTTCTGACCGATCGTGTTGACAAAGTCGACAAAACGGGCGATGACGGAACGCTCAGCAATGACAAGCCCAGGTGTGTACAGATAAAGGCTGTCGCCAACGATCTCCAGATCAAATGCGTGCTCGTCGTCGATAAGCAATGCCATAATATCCGGCGTAAAGATGTACAGAGCGTTTGCTTTCATATCTTCTGGTGCATAGAGCGAGAAAAAGTGGTCGAAATCCCCCTCAAGGCTAAGTGAATTTTTGCGCGAAATACCCTGGGGAACCGTATCGAGGTTGAGCGTATTGTTGCGTTCTGACTCCAAGACAACATGAGGAAAAATCTCACTGATTGGTAGTCGCAAATAGGTATATGGCTGCGTCGTACGGACGAATGCACGGCGATATGGCGCGACAATCGTGCCCATCTCAAGTTGTAGTCCGTTTTTTGAATATTGGATGACGTTTTCCGGAGTTTTGTCCGTCTGAAATAGCATGCCATTTTCGTCGTGTGCAGGCAATGCATCGCTGAATGTCATGAAATTAGACTCCGCAAACTGACGAAGTTTATCCTGTGCTTTGGATGTCAATTTCGGAAAAGGATCGGTGAGAAAAACGATCAGCGCGCCGACAAATCCCATCGATCCAAAAATAATGAGCGCGCCTTCGATCGTCCAATAAGTCTGTAAAACGTTCGGCCCGACGTAAGGTGAAGTGAAAGCGATGAAGATGAGCGTTAATACACAAAGTGCAAACAACGCGCGAATTCCAGCTACGAAGATATATGGCTCAATGACACGGCCGGATGCTGTATTTAAATTGCCGGGTAAGTGTCGATAGTCAAATTCGATCGGTTTATTTTTCATGACTGCTCCTAGCCTACAGCTTGGCGATCAATAGGGTTCTTTTACCTTTACAGGAACGTTCGAGTCTGAGCCAGTACCATCCCCAAGGAAAGAGAAGCCCCCATACCCCCAGCAGTAGGCATTATTGTCAGAGGCAATGATACAGGCACTATAATCGTTTACAGATAGCTTACGTGCTGTTTTGCCAGAAAGCACACCATTGGTCGTAACTGCCACCGGGACACTTGAATCTGTATTAGAACCGTTCCCAAGCTGGCCATTTGCACCCAGTCCCCAGCAATAAGCGTTATTATCAGAGGCGATGGCGCAAGTATATCCCTCTCCTGCTGCGATATCCAATATGCTTTTCCCGGCTAGGGCACCAGCCCTATTTACAGCAATAGGTACTGAAGAATTATTTGTAGTACCATTACCAAGCTGCCCTTTCGTATTATACCCCCAACAGTATGCGTTATTATCGGAGGCGATGGCGCAGGTGTGGGAAGCGCTCCCTGCTGAAATTGACTTAACTGTCTTACCCATAAGTGCACCTGTTCTATCTACAGCCACAGGTGATAAGTTTTTCTTCAGTGTAGTGCCACTGCCTATTTCACCGCCCTCCCCAGAGCCCCAACAGTATGCGTTATTATCGGAGGCGATGGCGCAGGTGTGGGTGTTGCCCGCAGAGATTTGCTGTATCGTCTTTCCGGAAAGTGCACCTGAGGTTGTGACTGCAATTGGAAGGCCATAATTTGAATCAGACCCATTACCTAGTTGGCCCCAGCCCCCGCTTCCCCAGCAATAAGCGTTATTATCAGAGGCGATGGCGCAGGTGTGGGTGTTGCCCGCTGTTATTGAATTAATTGTCTTGCCAGATAGTACTCCCGCAGTGCTTACGGCCACCGGAACTAACGACCCAGTACTACTGCCATTACCTAGCTCCTCACCCCAGACACTCCCCCAACAGTATGCGTTACTATCAGAGGCGATGGCGCAGGTGTGATACCCCCCGGATGCCAAAGCGCGGATAGTCTTTCCAGCCAAGACACCACTCCTAACGGTCGCAGTGGGATTATACGCTCTATTGCCGGTTCCGTCTCCCACCATACCCCTTCCATTACCGCCACCCCAGCAATAAGCATTTTTATCAGAGGCAATAGCGCAGGTGTGGAATTGACCTACTGATACGGCTAAATATTTTGAAGGTCCCACCGGCTCCCCCGGCCCATCTGCACAAGTCCCCTGCACCGGCGTCTTCTGGTCGGTGGTGTTCATGTAGTAGGTGA
>CAYOVH010000011.1:0-15904 GCA_964407405.1 uncultured Candidatus Saccharibacteria bacterium
CGGAGACCTACGCTTTACGAAAGCGCCGCTCTACCAGCTGAGCTACAGCGGCACATGCCCTAGCAAAGGTTATTATAACAGGTGAGCGACATAAAAAAAATGCAAGAACCACGTTGCACCCCAAGAGAAAAAATGCTATCCTACTAGAAGTCTCCGCGCTATTTAACACTTTGACTCCATTGAGAATCTCTCTGGATGCGCTCGTAGTGAAGCTGGTCTATCACGCCTCCCTGTCACGGAGGAGATCGCCGGTTCGAATCCGGTCGGGCGCGCCAAGAAAGCTTCTCAATGTTTCGATCGCGAAGCGACAAACTCCCAATTTACAACATTCCACCAGGCCTTCACGTAATCATCGCGTTTGTTTTTGTAGTCCAAGTAGTATGCATGCTCCCAGACATCTAGTCCGAGAAGCGGCTCGTCATAGCCCTGAAGCATCGGCGTATCTTGATTTGGTGTTGTAATTATTTCCATATCTGGCATCAGCCAACACCAGCCACTTCCAAAAATACTGAGCGATTTTGTTGTAAATTCATCTACGAACCCTTGAAAGTCTCCATATTTCTCGACAATTTGTTGCGCCAATTCACCAGTAGGCTCTCCTCCGCCATCTGGGCTCATCCACTTCCAAAAAAGCGAGTGGTTGTAGTGTCCGCCGCCATTGTTACGGACCGCTATCTGAATATCTTCCGGTAGATCGTTAATGTTTGCCACTAGCTCCTCAATCGAATCAGACTGAAAGTCTTGATGGTCTTTAAGCGCTGCATTTAGCTTGTCGACATATGTTTGATGATGTTTATCATGATGCAACTTCATGATATCGGCACTGATGTAGTCTCCCAGTGCGCTGTAGTCGTAGCCTAGTTCCGGTAATGTAAACATGATCCTCCTGCTTTTAGCTTGTTTTTACATCTGGAATCGAGATATATTCATTGATTCGGTGAGCTTTTTGGAGCGCTGCAAATTCATTCTCAAATTTCGTAAGTGGTACTTCTATATATTGATAGCTCACCTGATCATTGCGCGTTCCCAATCGCTGCACAAAGTAGTAGCCGTCACCAGTTGTTGATTTCACAGCTGATGATATCTCTCCGTCTTTGAGCAGCAAAGCCTGCTTGCTGAGACCGCCATCCTGATTGCTTTTTGGCACAAAGCCAGAAGCACCAAAGGAAACCTTGGTATATTGTTTCTGGAACTGTCCTGCGATACTCTCAAGTGATGTAGCTGGCTTTTTAGATACAATCGCTCGTCCGATCTGCTCCTGAATGGCTTTGGCATCTGAATCAATGGCGTAAGCTACTTTTTGACGCAACAAAGACTGCCCGATAATATGGCGATACTCGGCAGGAGAATACCCAAGAGTATCTTTTGTCGAAGCATTGTAGACTTCTTGAGATATGACACCGGTTGCGGTATGACGGTTATTATCGACAACAGCTTGAATATCTTTATCACTGACACTGATATGCAGTTTATTTGCTAGTTTCTCAGCATACATATCCTTTTCAAGACCAGTCAGTACCTGGCGCTTATAGAAGTCAAGCTGGCGACGATCATCTGCGGAACTCAATCCTAGCTGGCCCTTGCTCGATAGCCATCGCTCTTGGCTCCGATACCGCATCAGATAGTCGCTATAGCGTACCGCCTGCCCGTCTACATTCGCTACAGGAGCAGGTACGACACGTGTGACACGGTACATAAAATCGCTCGTGTTCTGAAGCCTATAAAGTGACGCCCAGGCAGCCACAATGGCCATAATAAGTACTACCACACTGATGATAACCGCTGTGATTACCAAACGATGTTTGACGTACTGGTGCGGATATTTGAATTTTCGACCACCTGCCAGAATTTGTTCACGATGCTCGGCAACTGTCTCATTCGTAATCCGCGAAGGTGCAGTGTCTTCTGGCTTTTTACGCTTCTTCAGGGTTGGCTTCTTCATATACTCCTTGGTTGTCTTTGGCAGTTGCATCAAATACCGCATCTTGCAACTTGTTGTAAATTTTATCAGGATGTTCAACTTTCTTGATGACAAGATCGCCGACAAACGTCTGGACGACCAGTGTTCCGTAGCCGAAAATTTCTCCGCTAAAACCAGGTATATTATAGCTTATGTTCTGAATTTTTGCGAGACGAAGCTCCACAACATCCTTTCCAAAAAATCCCTTTTGGGTCACCTGACGAAGCCGCTCACTAGAGACAATGTAGATCGTAAAGTACCACATAACAAAATGGTAAAAGAAGATGAGCAGTCCGATCCCCAAACCGATAAGTGGTAAGATAAATAGCTGTAGATTGTCTTGCCAGATAAGTGGTGGAATCGAGAGAATGGCAAACGGGATCAACAAGCCATAAAACCCCTTTCGCATCGCGATAATGTGTCGTCGAAAAATAAATAGCAGCTCTTCACCGTCACGCTGACCGTCAAATTCCTGCTCTGGCTTGTCTGACCTTTTTCGCATGGTACTACTTAGTATACAATAGTGAAGGCTTGCCTCGGTAGCTCAATTGGATAGAGCAGATCCGTCCTAAGGATAAGGTTGCAGGTTCGACTCCTGCCCGGGGTACCATATAAAAAAGACCGACACATGTCGGTCTTTTTTATGATTAGCGAACGAATTTTTCGTTAACTACCTCGTAGTTGTACAGCTCGCTATCCGAAAACCAGTGGTCGATCTCCTTATTGGCTTCTTCCGGATCGCCTGAAGCATGAATAAGATTTGGGATTCCCTTACCTTGGTCATCGGCATACTCAAAGCTCATGTGGCTAAAGTCGCCACGGATCGTACCTGGTGCAGCCGACTTTGGTTCGGTGCCGCCAACCATCTTGCGCACCAGAGCAACTGCCTCAACACCTTCAAATACCATAGCGATGACCGGACCAGTCTGCATCATCTCAAGCGTGACGTCAAACGCCTTCTGGCCGCGGCGTGTCACCATCTGACCAATATTTTCATAGTGACGATAGTAATGATCTTTGTCTGGAAAAATCATCTTTGTCCCAACGATCTTGAGTCCAACTCGCTCAAAACGTGTCAGAATTTCACCGACCAAGCCACGCTGAACAGTATCCGGCTTGAATAATATAAGGGTTTTTTCAACCATTGCTTCTCCTTCGCTTTATTACTCTCATTATACCACGAGGAAACGGGCGAGAAGATGGTGCTATGATAGAGGTATGCATTATACGTCGGAATTACTGCTCGACTATATCGAATCGCTTGAGGTAGAAGGCGGTCGATCGGCAAAGACGGCCGAAAACTATAAACTCTATCTTGAACGTTTCGTTGAGTTTACCGAAGATATAGCTGTTGAGAAAATAACAACTGAGGTCATTCGCAAATACCGACTCTGGCTGAATCGTCATAAAAATGACAACGGCGAGGAACTTTCGACGATCACACAAAGCTACCATCTGATTGCGCTTCGCGGGTTTTTGAAGTACCTTTCTGAGCGTGATATCAAATCGCTACCCGCCGACAAAGTAAAACTACCCAAGGTCAGTCGCAAACAAGTCACTTTCCTCCACTTTGACGAGGTCGGCCATCTGCTGGAACAGATCGATGTATCAAGTGAAGAAGGACTCCGCGACCGAGCTATTCTCGAATTACTATTTTCGAGTGGACTGCGTGTTTCGGAGCTCGTCGGCCTAAACCGTGATCACGTAAACACCAAACGCCGCGAATTCATGGTACGAGGCAAGGGCCAGAAAGATCGACCAGTATTTGTCAGTAACTCAGCAGCAAAGTGGGTCGAAGAATATCTTGCCAGGCGTCTCGACAACCTCCCGCCTCTCTTTCTCAGCTATAGCCGCAACAATCTATCCTCAACGTCAGGAGACTATAGGCGGCTTGGCGCACGCAGTATTCAGCGCATGATCGCCAAGTACGCCAGGTTGGCCGGCATTACCAAGCGCGTGTCACCTCATACTATGCGCCATAGCTTCGCAACAGATCTACTAATGAACGGTGCCGACCTTCGCTCAGTACAGAGCATGCTCGGACACAGCAATATCTCGACGACCCAGGTATATACGCACGTTACCGATGAGCACCTGCGCGAAGTACACGAAAAGTACCACAGTGATTAGTGATACGATTCCGGGAGTACGCTAGTTGTCACACATGCCTTTATTGCGATTATCTTCGTAATCGGTTCTTTTGTCTGTGATAAAGAAGTTCTTGCACAAATTGTTCTTTACCGATAGAGCTGCTTCGGGATAGTTCAGCGAGGCAGACTTTATTGACACGCGAGCACTAACCCGGCGAAAAAGATTTGCTGCCCGGCCAGTAGCATCAACTATTGCCTGCTGACCATCAAATGAAACAACTTTGTTGTCGTCAAAAAGCTCGACAGAGTAGCGGGTTGAGCCATAAATTGCTGCCAACTGAAGATACATCTCCCTACCCTCTACCCCAGCGTCATCGCTGCCTAAATCTGGGATTGCGAGAGTTGCCTGACAGTAGTACCCCGAAACCCCGCTAGGATCACATGAGGCGACCATAGGCTTATTTGTCGTACGGTCATCGTGACCCCAATCTAGATTGGCTTCTACCCCAGGCGTGTTATACGGGTACAAGAAAGCTGTATGTGCGTCAGAGTCGTCTCCTCTATTAAAGTTAGCAAGATCGATATTTTTTTTCTTAAACTGGATGAGCTGCGCTCTAAGAATTGGTGGGCTCTTATGGCCAGAATCAGGATTCCAAGCTCCCGTAGCCAGTAATGGAGTTGGATACTCCGTAGAGACAGTTGGAAATACCATCTGAGCGCCGGCATCTTCTCTTATAAGATCATCGTTTGAAAACCAGCTGATCCTGACTTTATCAAACTTGCCATTACCTTTGAGACGAATGACAGTCCCGCCGCTATCGTTGTCGAGATTGCCGCGATAGTCTAGATTGTCCGTCTTGATCTTTACACACGTGTACGCCTGATTGAGATCCTCGGCGCCCACTTTTACCTCGTGATCGTCATCAAATTCCACAACATGCACTTCTCCCAAGAACTGACAGTCTTGAGATTTTGCAAAGTTGGCCTTTAGATCGTCACAAGAAGGGCTAATAGTTTTCTCACACTTGGCTAACGCCACTAATGCACGCTTGGCGTCCTCCACGCCGGCTAGTGCTGCATCGTAGGCGCTTTGCGACAGATCGTTTGTCGTCGCCTGTTCTTGGTTGCGAATCATCAACTGCACAAAGCTCGTAGTCGCAACAGTTAGGAGTAGTGCTGTAAATATCACAATAAATATCGACACTCCCCCCATTTCACGCCGCCTCATCATTTCGCACCTCCACTATTTGTCTTAGCTATAAACGAAAACTGATTCACTGCACAGAATTCCTGTCTGGCCTCTGCCGGTGGTTTGCACAGGCCATTACTACCTATCAGATCGTCCGTATCTGTTCCGAGTGTAAATGATACTTGGTAGAGCTTCTGTGTCGTATCGCCATCTATACCATTCTTACTAATATCATCAACCTTGAACGAACGAATCACCAGGGCCTGGCCTTTTTTGTCGATCAGGCTGGTGATATATTTGGTCTCGGGCAGCTCCTTAGGTGTCGACCCATCTGCGGCTTTATCGCAATAATCTTTCTTTGAGCCGGTGAACTTTACGAAACTAATATTCTTGGCATCCTCAGCCACTTTCTTTGAGCGAGGCGTCCACGCATACACCACGCCATCGGCGCAAAGTCGGTTAGTTGTCCCATTGTTGAGAGTTACATTTTCAATATTCCCTACAGTTTCGGCAGGTGCAGACGACAATCGGCGTTGAATCTCACTCGAGATCAGCTGTCCGGACTCATTGACGGATCGAAGTGTCAAACCTTTGTTGTAAATAGTACTTACTTGAAGGATCAAGAAGGTAATCATCAGCAAAAGCATCGCCAAAAATGACATCGCAAGGAGCAGCTCCACGAGTGTGAAACCACTTGTAGATCGTACTGGTTTTACTTTCAACAGCATTATTCTCATCCCTATATCCTTATGGCCCATCCTTAAAATCCTGATCATCTAGGGCATCGTACAGTTTGACTACTGTCTCTAGCTGCATCGGTACATTCATCCCAGGCCCGTCCCAACAAGCACGGATCCGAAATATATACGCCCCCACTGTAGCAGCATCAGGATCGCTGCGCCCTTCTGTTGATGGCTCTATCCAAATACCATACGCCCCACCTGACTCCACCTGTGCATAGGGTGGAGTATTATTATCGGTACCAGCAGGGTGATATTCCGTCTCTCCGTCAAGCGTGCTGATCTCGTCGTCCGGAGCAAGCGCAAATGCGCCAGATGGCAGATGCTTAGCCTGATCTTCAGCACCAGGGTCAGGACAGCCATCCTTTGTAGAAAATGAGGCAGTATTCGCCCGCGCTCGCTCTGCAATCTGAAACCACATGGTATCCTTGGGTGTATTGCTCCTAGCTCCAGCCTCATGCAATGCTCGCAGCATGTCTGCTTGTGCATCTACCTGTTGTCGCACCAGCGTAATTTCTACCGCACGCTGCGCTGCATTGACACTCTGGTTCATCAGTGTCAAAGTGACCATCGCGAGAAAGCTAAAAATCGTCACTGCCAGCAATACCTCAATGATCGTATCACCCGCCACCCGTGATCGTCTTAGCATCCTGCCTCCGCTACTACTCCATCTTGGGATGATGCACGAGCATGAATTGTGACACTCATGCGCTGCCCCGAGAATGATGCACCAGGATCAAGGCACATTTTTGCATTTTCCTCACTGCCAGCCGTAGCTACATCAAACATTTTGTTAAAATCATCGGTATTCGTCTTGCGCACATACGTATAGACTGTGCCATCAATCGGTGAGCGGACGATAGCAATATCAAAATCTGTCGCAAATGAAGCCTTGCCATCATCACCCTCATAGATTGTTGCACCCCACGGCACAATGAGCTCGGCATCCGACAAGCCCATGTCGGTATTTATCACTGTCACTTTGTACGGATCGCGAAGTACATCCAGCAACGTGTCGTCTGACTGTGGCTGTACAGGATTGCTTGGTTCACGGCCAATGATTGATTGCACCGTAAGCTTCGTTTCATCCTGCAGCGTCGTGCGGACAGACACTAATCGTCCAAGTATCACGCAATCTGACTGGCCTCTCGGTGTCGGCGCTCCTACCCCTTCGGTTACACTTGCATCTTCACAGTGAAGCTCTTGGCTCCGCTCGTTTTCCACGTTGTACACCAGATTGTACTGCTGCTGCAAAAACGACTGAAGCGTCACGACGCTATCACGGTAGCGCTCGGTATTAACCTTCGTGGCCCACCCCGCCATGAGAAGTGCAGCCAACAATCCGGAAATCGCCAAAAATAGCATTACCTCAATGATCGTAAAGCCGCGTTGTTTTGCGTTAGTCATGCTGGGTTAATTATAGCATAAGCATGTTGCTAGCAAGCGTATTCACCAGTGTCGTATAGCCATCTACTATCCCGTAGCCGTAGAAAAGTGCGATGAAAAAACCTACGATCAACATTGGGCCGAATGGTACGTGAGTCTTGCGAGATATTCTTTTGGTAATAAGCCCTGGCAATACTACAAATAGCCCGATAAAATTTGCCAAAAATAGCGTCAAAAACGCCAATTTCCAATCACCAAGTAATAGTCCGAGCACCAGCCCCAGTTTGACATCACCAAATCCGACCCAACCGCCACGAGATACAAGCCAGAGCATCAGATACAACCCGCCCAGCAGCATGACAGCGCCAAATGTCGATATGACAGCAACTAATGGCTCGGAGGCCATCGAGATTTGCCACACAGCGACGATCAGCGCCAAACCGATCAATGGAAACATCACCTTGTCGGGAAGCAAAAACCACTTACTGTCATAGGCCAGCAGTATCATCATCATAACAAGTATCACTGCCCAGACGAGCAGCATCGGCCAGCTGACCATAGCATATGAGGTCGTCCAGTAGTGATAAAACAGCACAAAAAGTACTGCTGTACTGATCTCCATGAGCGGCTCAAACCAACCGATAGGTTTTTTGCAGTAGCGACACTTCCCTTTGGTGCTCAGCCAGCTGGCGAGCGGCAATAGATCGTACCACGCCAGCTCGTGGTGGCAGTGCAGGCATTGCGAGCGGTCGTTTTTCAGTGGGCGCTTGGTAAGCGGAAGAAGTTTCTTGAGTTCTTTTTCGCTATATTCTTCGCCCGCGGTTTTGTCTTCGACAAGCTGACGTGCCCTGAGGCGCCATACAGTCGCCCCAGCAAAACTGCCCATCGCCAAGCCAAAAAACCCTGCTACCAAAAACGCTATAGCTATCATCTACTAGTATTCTACCACGAAAATCGAATGTAGCATTGTCGGGGAATATCAAGAGAGTAAACTACGCAAGGACCTTCTAGGCTGACCAAACTTTATATAATGGAGCACTGTAAAAGTGCTCCATTATATTCCTTGCGGGCTATACTAGCTCTACGCGTCCGCACAAACAACAGCGTTACTTGCTTCAAGTCTCACGTACACAGCGGCACTTCTCTGTTGAGAGGAGCCGAGCTTTTCTCCGCCACTCTCATCACACTTATGTTCCAAGACGATCTTTACCGTATCGGTGGTGACACTATTTATGCCGCTCTGATCAGTTGCTAAGTCAACATCGTCTACATCGTATTGATTTAGGTTTTTAATGTAGTCCGTTCGAAGTGAGTCAAGATCATCGGCCTTAGGCAGGCTGCCCCTATGGTTGCCTGTCCATGCATTAACTGCAGATACAATTGTATTTTGGTCATTCTTCCTGGCCGTGTCCCGCTGTCCGCGCTGCAATGCAGGAAGTGCCACAAAGATCATGAGAAAGATCAGGGCTGCGATAGCCAGCACGAGGACGACCTCGATGATCGTAAATCCTTTTTCTTGTTTCTGTACGTTCATATGTGTTTCCCACCTTTCTATGAACTTGCGAATTGTCTACTATCCGGCATAATGCCGCTTATGGATAATATACTCCACTACGAGGGGTCTTGTCTATAGCTAGACGCCGACATTGTTGACGAGGCCGTAGATCGGCAAGAGGATCGCACCCACTAGTCCTCCGGCGACAATAGCAAGTACTACCATCAGGATAGGCTCTATGGCCGTCGATAGCGATTTGATTTCTTCGTCGAGCTCGTCTTCGTAGACCTGGGCTGCCTTGCCGAGCATTTCATCGATCTTGCCCGATTTTTCACCGATGCTGATCATTTGAGGGATAAAAGGCAATATGTAATCTTCCGGCTTGAGCGCATCAGAGAGTGCCTTGCCGCCTTTGACCTTCTCAGCTGCATTCAGCACAGATTTCTCGACAATAGTGTTGTTGACCGCCTGACCAGTGATCTTGAGCATATCAAGCATCGGCACGCCCGTATTGAGCAGCGTTTGGCCAGTACGGGCAAGCCGTGCCATGTAGAGCTTGCGGAACATCTCACCAAAAAGTGGCACGTTGAGCTTGAACAAATCTTTTGCTTTGATGCCGCCCTCAGTCTTGAGGTAACTCCTTAGATATACACCGCCCACAATAGCAGCAAGCCCTACGGCCCATCCGAAGTGTATGAGGAAATTGGCCGTGCCTACCATCATTTGGGTGATGAACGGCAATGACTGATTGAGATCCTTGTAAAGCTTTTCCACTTGCGGCACAACTACCACAAGCATGAAGACAACCACTGCCATGATCACCCCGAGAACGATCACAGGATAGACCATCGCCCCGCGGATTTTGCTCATCATGGCCGCATCTTTTTCCTGCTGAGAAGCGATCTGGCGCAATGCCCCATCGAGCGTTCCGGAAGCTTCACCAGCCTTTACGAGTGCCAAGAAGACATTATTAAAAACATTTGGATGCTTGGAGAACGAATCTGCCAACGATTTACCACCCTCAACTGATGCAACGATATCCTCGATCACTGCCTGGAGCTTTTTGTTCTCCGTCTGCTCAAGAACCGTATGCAGGCTCTGTGAGAGAGGTAGCCCAGCACCAATAAGCGTCGAGAGCTGGCGAGTAAAGACGACTTTGTCTTTTACAGTGATGCGGCCTGTCAGCCTGGCAAGAAAGCTTCCGCTTTCGTCTATCTCTTTGATATCATGCGGGGTAAAGCCCTGGGCGAGCAAAAGCTTGGCAGCTGCATTTTCACTATCTGCCTGTACGGTCGCCTTGATGACCTTGCCAGTCGCCGTGTCTTTCGCTTCGTAGCTAAACTTCTTCACCTAGTGCCTTCTACCCTCGCATCAAACGTTCAAGCTCTGTTAGATCAACTGCAAAATTACGCGCTTCATCAAAGGTAACCGTACCAGCTTGTACGAGATTGGCCAAAGTACGATCCATAGTCTGCATCCCCTGGTCGGCACCAGTCTGAATGACGGCATCGAGTTGATGCGACTTACCTTCACGAATAATATTGCGTACTGCAGGATTAGCGATCAAAACCTCCGCTGCGACCACGCGTCCACCACCAATAGCCGGTACAAGTCGTTGTGAACAAATCGCCATCAAGATATTGCTGAGCTGCGCACGAATCTGCGGCTGCTGATGCGGCGGGAAGACATCGATCATACGGTCGATCGACTGGGCCGCTGAATTTGTGTGGAGCGTTGCAAAGACAAGGTGTCCTGTCTCTGCAATAGTGATTGCGGCCGAGATAGTCTCAAGGTCGCGCATCTCACCGATCAGCACAACATCTGGGTCTTGACGGAGACTGGAGCGCAGTGCTGCTGAGAATGAATAGGTATCGTAGTGCACTTCACGTTGCACGACAACAGATTTTTTTGACCTGTGAGTAAATTCGATCGGATCTTCGATTGTGATGATATGATCAGCTCGCTCGCTATTGATCTTGTCTACCAGTGCCGCGAGGGTCGTCGACTTACCTGAGCCAGTTGGCCCCGTTACCAGTACCAAACCACGCGGATAATCGGCAAAATTCATCACCACTGGCGGCATGCCAAGCTCTGTGACACTCTTGATCTCATTTGGGATCAAACGAAGTGCAGCCGCAAGATTGCCGCGCTCATGAAACGCATTGACACGAAATCGACCGAGATTGCCAAAAGCAAACGAAAAATCGAACTCTTTGTCTTTGTTGAGAATCTGTTGCTGTTCTTGATCGAGAATGGCATAGACAAGCGACTCAACCTTTGATTCATCGAGCGCATCATAGCCCATAATCGGCACCAGAGACCCATCAACGCGAAGCATCGGTGGCAGACCAACTTGTAAATGAAGATCTGACGCCCGTTTTTTGACGACTTCTTCAAGGAGTAATTCGATCCTGAGATTTTGCGTATCCATATTTCCCACCTATCTTTTCTATTCGGCTCTTTATGCCGTTTCTGCCGCTACACGGTTGACTTCTTCCAGGGTCGTCAATCCGGTCAATGATTTGAGATACCCATCCTGACGCATCGTGATCATTCCCTGAGCGATTGCTTGACGCTGAATCTCTGCGCTCGTGGCCCGCTTGACAATAAGGCTCTGGATTTCTTCTGTAACATCCATCACTTCATATAGTCCTGCACGCCCCGAATAACCGCGCGGTGTCTGAGGAGTATCTTTCCCCTTGACTAAAGTATAAGCGTTTTGCCCTGCAAGTGGCAAGTCTTTGTAGCCAAGATCGGCCGAAACCTGAGCGATCTGCTCTTTTGTCTGCGGAAGCAGATGGCCTATTGTCGCAGTAATATTTTGCGTCTCAATTGGTGTCGAGTTATAGGCATCGCGCTTTGGCGACACGCGCCGCACCAAACGCTGACCAATGATAGTATTTACTGTCGATGCAATCAAAAATGGCTCAACACCCATATCAAGCAGACGCGGCAACACTCCGGCAGCCGAATTTGTGTGAAGTGTCGAAAACACTAAGTGTCCTGTCAAAGCTGCCTGCACCGCCAAATTTGCCGTCTCAGCATCACGAATCTCTCCAACCATGATAATATTTGGGTCTTGGCGAAGAATCGAGCGTAGACCACTGGCAAATGTCAAACCTACATCAGCATTTACCTGAATCTGATTGACCCCGTCCATCTTGTACTCTACTGGGTCTTCGAGTGTCACGATATTGACCGATTCGTCTTTCACCTCTTTGATCAGAGCATAGAGGCTGGTTGACTTACCCGATCCCGTTGGACCAGAAGTCAAAACCATACCATTTGGGCGTCGAATACCTTTTTGGATCGTCCTGAGCGCACGTCCAGCATAACCCATCTGCTCGAGATCAAAACTATTGCCAGATTTGTCGAGAAGACGAATCACCACCTGTTCGCCCCAGACAACCGGGCTGACAGCAATACGAAGATCGACTTCCTTGTCGGCTACCTGAATCGTAAACTGACCGTCCTGAGGCGTACGATGTTCATCGATCTTGAGGCTGGAAAGAATTTTGATGCGGCTCACGAGCGCCGGCTCAATTGATTTTGGCAACTGCATGATTTCACGCAGCACTCCATCAACACGACAGCGAATCTTGAGCGCTTTTTCGAGAGGTTCGATATGAATATCTGAGGCTTTTGTCTTGACGGCATATTCGAGAATTGTCGAAAGCGCCCGCGAAATCGGCGAGTCTTGTACAATTGTCTTGATATTTGTCTGCGAAGATGTCGCCTCTGCTTCTTCTGATGCAACCGCAGCCGCATCGACACTCGAAAGATCGGTCTTATACTGATCGAGAACATGTCGAATCCCCTCCTCTGAAGCCATAAAAACTTTTAGCGGTCGCTGGATAAGACTTGAGAGATAATCAACTGCTTGGACATTGTTTGCATCGACCATCGCAACTGCGAGCCGGTTCTGCACCTCTGCCAGGGGGACTGCCATAAAACGCTCGGCAATATCCTCAGGAAGTAGCCCCAGAATCTGCTCGCTGATCATCACATTGCGCAGATTGACATAAGGTACACCTGAGACTTGCGCCGTGGCATGAGTCAGCAGCTCTTCGTCCACAGCCCCTTTTTCGACAAGTAGGCCGATGATTGGCTTACCGACTTTAGCAGCTTCTTCGCGGGCTGCAGCAATTACTTGACTTTCCAAAAGCCCTTCACCGACAAGCGTGTCAAGAAGCTTATCTTGGAGCTCATCGGTCAATAATGCCATGCGTAGCCCTCTCTATCAATTTGTCCCGCCAATAGTGACATCGACGGTTGGGTTAATTGCATCTTTATTGAATATCTTTGGATCAGGCTTGGCGACCTCTGCAGAATATTTCTCGATCGTTTTTACCTTCACTGGGTCATTTGACAGCTTGAGACCAGGAATCGCACTCACAATTCCATAAGCCACCGCAGCACTGACCGCGACGATCAAGATGATCATTGCTATGTCTGTCTTTTTCATGATTTGCCCACCTTTTTCTTTGTAGTAGAGCTACTGGTTGACGGCTTGATGAGTTCCTCTTTGAGTTCTACCTTGACCTCGGGCGCATAGTACGCAACACCCGTCACACTCAAGGTAATCGAGCGAGATTGCTGCTCAATCACGACCTGTCGCGGTTCAAATACTCTGATCGACCGCTCAAGATTGCTGAGCACTGTTGCAATCTGATTCGCATTTCCAGCACTGACCTTGAATGAAAATTCTATCTCGCTCTTGCCCGTCCCGCTTCCCGAAGAGCCATCGCTACTCGCGTCACCAGGGTCTAGCGATTCGATCGTTACTCCTTGTACATTGAGCAGCTTTTGCTTCAATGATGCTCCAAGTGCATTGGTATTTCGCTGCGAAGGAAGTGCATCCAGCACTACAGAGAGCGGTTCTGCCTCATCTAGTTTTGGCGTATCGAGCAATGCTTGATCGGTATTTCGTTCACGAATCGATGCCTTGAGTTGATCGACAATTTCGTTGTTATTCTTTAGATTGGCGACCGTTTCACTCTTTTTGGAGATAATACGCTGATTGAATACCATGCGCTC
The DNA here is from genome assembly GCA_964407405.1 of uncultured Candidatus Saccharibacteria bacterium. GTDB lineage: Bacteria > Patescibacteriota > Saccharimonadia > Saccharimonadales > Saccharimonadaceae > JASLCR01. Next base: position 13,898 of record CAYOVH010000011.1, read on the forward strand.
AAAAATCGATATCGATAGCACAACGGCAATCGCCACGATAGCCCCGGCAATCGCTACCCAAAGGAACATCATCTTGCCAGTATTTTCGATCTGCTGACGTTTGCGAAGTGATATATTATTTTCTGCCGCCATTACTGATCCTCCCTTTGGGTAGCTCCCCCTGTAAAGAGCGTATCTGGGACAGCTAGTCTTGAGTCAGTAGCATTTTGCTTTTGCGGTGTGACAATATCACCATTTGCAATATCGGCCCTGAATAGCTCAGGTGCATAAGCAAAGCTCAACGTAAAGCGCAGCACAGTACCTTCCTTGTCGCCCCGACCAAGACTACGGTCAGAGTCCTGAATATCGGTCGCAGCATCCACTGCTACTTCCTTGCCGTCCTCTTCTTTGTAGACAAACTTTGTTGCTGCCAATGTCTTTTTGAATACCTCAAGCGCCTCAAAATCATTTTTGGCGGACGCCTCCAGCGTGATCGTACCTGCATCCACATCTAGGCTAATCTTTGAGAACTGTACACTATTGACCCCATTCGGGGCAACTTTACTCAAAAGATTGAATAATCTTGATGCGACTAGTTTGTTGCTATGTGTTGTCTCAAGCTGACTGAGTTGGCTCTGGATCGTCAACATCTCAGATAAGCCATCAACAGACTGAAGTTGCTTACTCCCATCGGCGATCTGGCGATCAAGACTCCACTTTGTAACACCCTGCACACCGAATGTATAGATACCCAGGGCTGCTACGATACCCCCGGCTATGATAGATACCAAAATAGCTCCCGATATCACCATCGAGCGCATGCGCCTGATCTTGATCAGCTCGACTTTGACATCTGGAATGAGGTTGATCTCGATCATAGCTTGTTGCTCCTCTGTGCCAGACCGACTGCTGTTGCGAATTCATTGACCACTGGTAGCAACTGTTGCTGATCACTCTGCGAGACTCTGACTTTTTGCCATGGATTTGCTATGGCAGTCACAACGCCAGTCTTGCCACCGATATAATCGCCGAGGCGTGGGACGGTGGTTGCAAAACCTGATAGCAAAATACCACCTACCGAGACATTAGGATAGCGCGTCTGGAAGAACTTGATCGATTTCGTGAGCTCAGATGCAAAATTATCCAGAGTGCCTTCGATCGCGCGATAGACCTGACCCTCCAAGCGATCTGGTGCCAGACCAAATTTCAAAATGAACTGCCGTGCCTGATCGTCCTTGACATTGAGATTCTGCACTGCTGCTTTGATCAATGAGCCCAATCCCATTGGGATCGTTCGTACCAATCGCGGCGTATCTGCGTAGGTGATGACAATATCTGTTGACTGCTCTCCCATATCGAGGATCAACCGTGCATCTGTCACGCCACTTGGCAAAAGCGACCTGATCATAGCAATCGGGTCCGGCTCTGCCGCGATCACATTGAGGCCTAGCCCTTCGATAAACTCCAGTCTATCCTCGGCATAGCTTATAGCCGTACTGGTAATGATCACCTCTTGCTGTTTTGGATCATGTAGACTCTGACCAAGCAACCGCCAATCGACTTTTGCTTCATCCACCGCCATCGGGATATACTGATCGAGCTGATACTTGATCGAGCTCTTCAGCTCGTTTTCGGCCATCATCGGTACATCAATCACCGTGGTAAAAGTCTTTTGGCTTGGCAGCCCTATAGCGACGTCTTTTGTCTTGATACCGCTCTGGCCAATTGCCGTCATGATCACCTCGCCCAACCGTTGACGAGCCTCGGGTGAATCCGACGCTGTGATTTTAGTATCAGTTGGCGCATATCCGTAGTGCACCAGCGACCAACTATCACCCATCTTGGAGAGCTCTACGACACGGATCGCATTTGTACCGATATCTAGCGCAAAGAAGTTGCCCACACTTTTTAGTAATGCCATATGCCCCCATTATACATAAGCAACATCCTAGTCACAAGAATGTTATTTATTCAAAACCTCGGCGGCAACTCATCAATGTCGTCAGTTGTGGCAATGGGTTGGCCTAG
>CAYOVH010000012.1:0-10965 GCA_964407405.1 uncultured Candidatus Saccharibacteria bacterium
GAAATTGCTCATCTAGTCGAAACATGCGCGGTATCCCCTTCTATTACAGTTGCTTCTATTGTAGCAATATTACGCCGCAAGCGTAAAGCCATCACTCTTTGAAGCGGCTGCAATTACTTTCAAAGCCGAAGTCGGCAGCTTGCCAGTATGCGAGATGCGCCACTCGCTGTGGGCACCGTCCCAATACGCCCAACCTTGCTCATGCAGCTTTGGACCCGCATCCTTGAGCACATCAGCCCAGTGCTCATGAGGAATATTCAGCTCTTGGAATGTCTGATACCAGCCCTCACCAGGAGTTACCATGTGGGCACTTGGGGAAAACTCGGCCCAACTTAGACCAGGATGTTTAGTGCTGTTAGGTACGCTTCCATTAAGCGGCTTACCTGTCCTGTCATCCAGTCCATTGTTATTCTTATCAACAAAATTATCCTTATCATCAGGGATGCCGTCATGATCCACATCATGAGCGTATGTCTTCTGATCGCCATTCCAGAGATTATCCCACTTTTCATGCAACCAATGTGTTGCTGACAGATTCTTTTCAGACAGATACTCCGCCCCTTCGTGAATACCATAACCAATCAACGCACCGGTGCCCATCATAGCTATACCGTATGCAGCAGACTTACGGCGTTTCTCCTGTTCTTTCTTCGTATCATCATCAAAGGCCTTGTTTAAACCGGTCAGCTCCTGGATTTTTTCCATACGATTCGCGTCAGTAAAGTTCAGCGCAGCCTCACTATCAAGTTCATCGGCGTCAAAATCAATCGCGGTTGATTTTCCATTGTCCGCAACGATTCCCCTGTCGGCATCGTCGTAAATCGCGGCCATTCCACGTGTTCTATTGTCTTTGAGAGCAAAATTACGAGCAAAGCGCGAGGCTAGCACAGCGCCGCCAGCGACAGCTCCGGCACCAACAGCTCCGGCAACAAACGCACCAGACAAACCAGCAAGAGCACCGAGCCCAACACCTTTCGCGATACGCGTCGCCACGTTTCCCTTATTCATCCACTTGATAAATTTTCCAAGCGGCTTGCCTTCAAGCTCAGCAATCGTTTCATTACGCAGCTTTGCTTGCTCATCAACAATCACTGTCATCGCAACAAGGTTCTTGTCTTCATCCGAAAAATCTTCATGCAATGCCAAGTGACGTTTACCTAGCTCTTGCACCAGCACTTCGTACTCAGCCTTCAGCTGAGCATACTTTTTGCCACCTTTCCCATATAACCTATCTTGCCCCTTTGCAGTTGCCGCAGCCATACGATCACGCAGTTCACTTAATGAGCCTTCCAGTTTATCAATTGCCGCAACTTTTTCAGGATCAAGCTCAGCAGAATCGGCGTCAGTATCTTCGTCGTCGTCGGCTTCACCTGTCGACTGACTCCTCATTTCCGATGGTATATTCAGGCCATTCGCAATTGCATCAAGGGCGTCCGTCGGCAATGGTGCGAGTCGAGTATCTGTACTGCTCTCAGGAGCATGGAACGTATCGCCAACTACGTCAGGAAGTCGCCCAGCTGCTATCCTGTCAAGTTCGTTTGTTGGCAATGCCGACAAACGACGATGTCGCCCACCACTATTACGAGCCTCGTACTCCTCTAGCGATTCGCCCTCTAAAGCATCTGCACCAGCCAAGTCTGAGCGACGAAGCTCGGCCATCAATTCATCATAAATTGGATTGTCCTCATCAATATTCTCGTCCCTGTGCTGACCCGGCAAACGATCCTGCTTGCGTACATAGTCCTCAGCTTTTGACTCAGAATCAACAGCCACATTTGCACGACGTTTGCCAACATATGACCCCGTTTCGTTACTTTGCTCGCCATAGTACCGATCAACATTCTTACGTGCATCGTCTATGTATGCTTGGATGTCGCTGTCACTCCAGTCCTTCTCTTCTTCATCGTCAAGAAATCCATTTACGGCCAGAGAATCACGAATATCCTTTGGGTCTTTAAGGATACCGACAGCGTCAAGGAGAGCCTCATCTTCTTTATTGATCAAGCCTTCGTGGATTTGCTCAGCATGGGCTGCAATCATATTAAGTTCATGATTTGTTAAAAAGCGGCCAGACTTACGGCCCGATCCTGACGGTATATGCGCCTTGCCATGCGAATCCACAGTAATAAAGTCTCTGGCTTCACCAATGGTATCGGATTGATTTTGCTTGGAAGCGAATTTAGACTTTTCGCTCATGTGGTGGTGCTCCTAAAATAAATGGATTAAAATAATTGCTTATGGTACAATTTTAGCACTATTTTGTATAAATGTCAATAATGACGTATTAAATTACTCTATGTATCAGTAGTATCTACGAAAGTTGTTGATGGGGCATACCCCGGTCCCCGCTCAGGCGGGGACCGGGGTATGACACCCAAGGTTGAACGAACCTAGTCACGGAGATAAGGCCCGATGGTCTCGAGTCCGACGTTGCCGCAGATGGCCCGGATAGAATCATCCAAACCAGCCTGACAGTCACCCGTCGACACCTTGAACCACCAGACGTCACCGCCAGCGATCATGTCCTCTTCGCCCTTGACGGCCTTGCCGTTCTTCCAGTACCAGTTGCCGCCAAAGTGGACTACTGACTGGAATTGCACGGCCACCCACTCTCCGGCGTCGCCAGACACCAAATTGCGAGCAGCTTCAGCCGCAGCACCATCGCCACCAAGAAACTCGTCGACCTGGCTGGCCGAGCGGAGTATCTGAAGTGAGAACGGATACTGGACGTGCTGCACCGGAAGCTTGCCCCAGTCAACAGCGTCCTCGCCAATGACAAAGTCGTCACTCTCAAACCCCTGGTCGTACAAGAGGTCTGAAACAGCGTCGCCAGAATCACAGGCTTCCGGTGTAGGAGTAGCAGACGGCGTCTCCGAGGGGGTCGGAGTCGCCGACGTGGTAGGACCCATCGGCCCCGGGCCGTCCGAAGACGACCCGGCAGCCAAGCCGCCCAGGAGCAGCCACCCTCCCCCAAAGAGGAGGAGAGAGGCAAAGATGCCAGCCAAGCGCCTCATCAGACGTGGGCACTGGCCCCGGCGACTGCGGTCGCACCGCGCTGCGCCGGCTGCTGCATGCCGGGCACAATGTGGTCGTCCACGTCGTCGTCCTGAGTGGTGTCACGATCATCGACATTCTGCTGACTCCAACGGACAACGATGGCGTCGGCGGCGGCCACCGAAGTGGCGGACGGTCCCTCCTCGCGGAGGAAACCGTAGGCGATCAAGCCAGCGATGCCACCCGCAACAGCGGGCAACCCGATGGCCCAGTTCCAGCTCCACTCGACACCGCTGACAGCGACGATGATGGCGTAGATCACGAAGGTTGCCCCGAGGACTCCCAGCGCGATCCAGAGCGCCTGACGGCGAGCCGCCTGGTCATTGCCGGCCTGCGCGTGAGCGAAGGCCGTAGCCGAAACCACCTGGGTCTCAGCCAGACACGCCTCGAGCTGGTCGACCCTCCCGCCCATGCGAGTGAGATCGTGCTCGTAGTGCTCCACCCGACTGACGAGCGGGCTGTCCGACTCGGCCGGCGACGCAGGCTGGCTGCCCGAGCTGTCGGTGGCAGCGAGCTCACGTTCAGCCTGGTCAACCGCCTCTGCGGCCCGCTGGGTGCGGGCAACATCGGCCTCGACCTGGCCCTCCGACGTGACGTCGGTCTCGTTGTGAGCCCGGGTGGCCTCGGCCAGCGTGGCAGCAGCGCCACGAACAGCAGGCTGGCTGCCATACCTCTGGTGCAGCTCCTCGACTCGCTGGGCAAGCCCAGCGAGTACCTCTCGGTCGGTGCCGAAGATCTCCGAGATGATCTCGGGAGTCCTGACGTCGATACGTCCATCGACAAAGGCCGCGATTGCGGCAGCCCTCTGCTGAAGCGTTCCGTCCAGTCCTCGCGCCAAGGCGTCGATGTCGGGGCGGTCTCCTTCGGGGGTGGCGGTCGTCATGACCGTCTCCTTTCGATTGTCATTCCTTCAGCCCGCTACGGGCCGAAGGTCAAGCAACTACTACTGATCCGGATACAGCAGCAGCCAGCTCACGAGGCTTCCAGGCTCATGAGTTAGCTTACGGCTGTATCTCTGAATCAAGTATCTATAGATTCGTTCACATGTATGGGATCGTAGGGAGCCTGCTGGCTCAACATACGCTTTCGTCCATACTATTGATACACAAAATACCTACTTGTTAATCTTCCCAAAGTATCCCTCGAATACATTGCAACTTCCACCTTACCATTTTTTAGATATATTGTCAATATAATGCTCTCGATTTCTCAAGTTTTTGATAATCTAACACTCAAGAACTGGGCTCGATCTACGCGAGTGTCCGCTTGACCATCTCTCGAGTGAAGAATTCGAGCGTGTCGCCCTCGATGAGCTGGAGCTTCTTCTCCGTTTTGAGGCTGATACCGCACATTTCGCCTTCGAAGACTTCTTTGGCTTCGGCCTGCTGACGCTGGACTTTTGTCACCTCCACCTCTGCCAATTGCTCGCCACCGCGTTTCACGCGCGCCAAAACGCCCGGAGTTGCCTTACCGCTCGTCACCTCACCACCAGCAATCACCTCGTCTTTGAGAGTACGGAATATGCCCTTGATCACGAGAGATCCAACCTCTGTCTCGACAACTTCCGGCGCAATCAGCATCTCCATCGACTTTTTTGCATCATCAAGCAACTCATAAATGACCTTGTAGATGCGGATATCCACTTTATCACGAGCAGCCTGACGCTTGACGCTTGGAGGTAGATCAACATTAAATCCATAGATCACTGTACCGTCGCTCGCCGCCAAATGCACATCATTCTCGGAGATATTACCGACGCCACTCCCTACAATGTGGAGGTTGACTCTCCCTTCCGTATCAATCAGTCGCAAGCTGTCTATTACAGAGGTCAATGAGCCTTGAACATCTGTCTTGATAATGACGTTGAAATTTTCCGCTTCGTGTTTTTGCGTCATCAGCTTCAAAAGATCGGAGCCAGTGATATTCGTCTCAGCAGCAGCCTTCTCGCGCTCGAGCTTGGCCTTAGCAACCAACTGACGAGCGGCTTTTTCATTTTTGACGACGAGAAAAGTATCGCCAAATTGCGGGATATCTTTAAATCCTGTGACAGTAGCCGGCACCGACGGACCAGCTTCTTTGAGAGCATCACCCTTGAAATCAAGCATAGTGCGAACTTTTCCATATGCTACGCCTGCAACCATAAATTGTCCTGGCTTTAGAACGCCCTGTTCAACAAGCAGACCGACCACTGAGCCGCGGCCTGTCTCCATGTGGGCCTCAATCACTAGACCTTCAGCAGCAACATCGGTATCCGCTTTTAATTCCTCTATGTCTGCGATCAGCAAAACGCTGTCCAGAAGTTTATCAATACCTTGGCCGGTCTTGGCACTGACTTCGACCATGATCGTATCACCACCCCATTCTTCTGGATTCAATTTGTGTTCAGTCGCGAGCTGCGTCTTAACGAGCTGTGAATTGGCCGTTTCTTTGTCAATCTTGTTGATTGCAACGACAATCTTGGCGTTGGCTTCGTTGGCAAAGCGAATCGCTTCAACCGTTTGCGGCTTCACGCCGTCATCAGCCGCCACCACAATAATGACGACATCGGTCAAGGTCGCACCGTGCTGACGCAGCGCTGCAAAAGCCTCGTGACCAGGTGTATCGAGCAGCGTCATAGCCCGCCCATTTCGCTCTGCCTGATAGGCTGAAATGTGCTGTGTGATGCCACCCGCCTCGCCCTCGACAACTTTTTGACCAAGGATAGCATCGAGCAAGCTGGTCTTTCCGTGATCAACGTGCCCCATAACTGCCACGATCGGCGGTCGCTCGGTCGCTCGATCGCTCAGCTGATGGACGCGTTTTTCGGGACCATTTGAAGCTTCTTTTTTCTGCAACTCAACATCGAGCCCGAGCTCCTCAACAATGATTGATGCTGTCTCAAAATCAATCCGCTGATTGATCGTGGCGACAATACCATTCTTGAATAGCTCGCCGACGAGCGTCGTCACCGGCAAGTTTAGTGTTTCAGCAAGCTCACCAACGGTGATCGAGCCGGCAATACTAACGATTTTTTCAGCCATGGAAAGGCTCCTTTCTTGCCGGCGTGATCCCGGGCGAGTTACTTACATATTACTTTTTCTTCTTTGAGTCGAGACTCAGTGAAATCTTGCGATTTTCTTTATCGATATCAAGAACAACGAATTCTTTGCGCTCGTTGAGCGTGAACACCTTCTCTGGATCAACATCGCTACCACCACCAAGCTCCGAGATATGGACAAGTGCTTCGACAGCCGGACTAATCTGCACAAACGCGCCAAATGGTGTGATGCGAGTGATTGTTCCCTCGACCTTGTCACCCTTTGCAAACTTCTCGACCTCATCAAGCCATGGGTCCTGAGTCAGTTGCTTCATGCTAAGACTGAGACGATCTTTATCGATAGAGATAATCTTTGCCTCAATTGTCTGGCCAACTTTTACATAATCATTCGGATTGTTGACACGCTCCCAAGAGATTTCAGAAATGTGCACCAGTCCTTCGATTCCCTCAACATTGACAAAAACGCCAAAGTCGACAACGCCAGTCACAACGCCCTTCACTGTGTCACCAACTGCCAATTTCTCAAAGCGCTCAGCTAAACCGTCTTTGATCGCTTCTTTCTCAGAAAAAATCAGCTTGTTTGCTTTGCGATCAGCATCGAGAATACGTACTTTCAATGTCTGATTGGTCAGCGCATTGAGTCGTTGCAATATCTCATCTTTGTCGCTAGAGCCGACGCGTGGATAGTGTTCAGCGGACAGCTGTGACACTGGCAAGAAGCCTCGTACGCCTTCAAATTCAACCAAAAGGCCACCACGATTAGCATCATATGGCGTCACCTCGATGATTTCGCCTGCTTCTTGTTTTGCGGCAACCTCTTCCCAGCCCTTTTCTTTGGCTGCTTTGCGCAAACTCAGTAGGCTGTAGCCATTGTCGAGTTCATTGTCGACAACCGTTGCTGTCACTTCGTCACCTTCTTTTAACTGGCGAGAGAAGCCAACTTCGCGACGTGGCACATAGCCAACGCCAAGCGGACCGAGGTCGATCAATACTTCGTGCTTTTTGACTGACAAGACGACACCATTTACCGGTTCGCCAACGACGAGTTGCTTCACACCTACATCAGAGGCCAGTAATTCGTCCATTGTTAGAGTGGCTTTTGTAGCCATCAGTTGATACTCCTTTTCTTAGTTATTATTATCCCAAAGATACAGATGCGTCGTAAGGACACCTCGCACGTATCTCATGAATCTTGTTTATTATACACCTCTAGGAGATAGCTGTAAAGTCAGCTTGGGAGGAACTAGACAAGCTGACGCGAACGGATATAGCTTGTGAGTGCAAAGCTAAGCAAGCTGACAGCTACGATATGGACGGCAACATCTCCTGGCCCTGTCTCTGGTAGATCCGAGCCGTTCTCATCACCCGTTGACCGCTGTGAAGTCGTTGGGTTTGACTGATCATCCGAAGTATTCGTCGATGGCTCGCGCTGAGTTTGGCCCTCTGTCGAATTATTTTTGTCCGTCTTGTCCGAATCCGACGATGTATTGTCTGACTCGTTTGTTTTTGACTTTTCAGATGTCTTTGAGGAATCGTCCTTTGCAATCTGATGATCTGATGACGACTGCTGCCTGAGGAAATAAATGCTACCCAGCAAAGCCACGAGCAAGATAACGCCAACAACTGCAAAACTGACGACCCATCCACCCTGACGATTAAAACGTGTGTTCATGAGCACCTCTCACCTCTTATAAACTTTCCTTTACTATACCGCTTTTTCGAGCAAATAGCAAGAATAAATCTGTGCTACACTAGGTACTATGATTATAGCTGTAGATACCGGGGGTACGAAAACACTTGTGTGGGTATTTGATCAAGGGGGAGCAGTGGTCTCAAAGCTCAGATTCGAGACACCGCCCGAGCCCGAATCATATATCACCGAGTTGTCGCATCATGTTACTGAACTAGCCCAGAGATACCCAATTGACGCTGTATCTGTAGCTCTACCTTGTGTAGTAGACCACAATGTAGCTATAGAATCAGGAGGGAATCTAAAGTGGAAAGGCCTCGATCTACCGCAAGCATTCGCGTCATCGCTGCCAGGTGTGCCCATATTAGTAGAGAATGATGCCAATCTAGGTGGCCTTGGCGAAACACGACTACTAGACCCAACGCCAGCATCTAGTCTATATGTTACAGTCAGCACAGGAATTGGCACGGGATTCATCACCAATGGCGCTATAAATCAATCTTTGCGACTTGGCGAGGGTGGTCATTCGGTAGTTGAATTTGACGGCGTATTTGATACCTGGGAGCATATCGCGTCGGGCAAAGCAATCTACGAGGCATACCAAAAGCTCGCCCAAGACATCACCGACGAGAATACATGGAATCAGATTGCCGATCGCATTAGTCGCGGTTTCTTGATGCTTATACCCCTGCTTCGACCAGATATTATCATTATAGGCGGTGGCGTAGGTACGCACTTTGAGAAGTATGGCAGAGCGCTTGATCGCATACTGGACGAGCGCCTATACGATATTACGCCCCGTCCAAAAATAGTCCAAGCAAAACATCCCGAAGAAGCCGTCATCTACGGATGCTATTACAATGCCATCGACCACAGCTAATATAGCCTCCCTCATCAGCTACTTCCCTGAGATCAGTTTCGTTCATGGGGATGATTTTCGCTGGATGCCAGACGAAAATACGATCGAATACTCCCCCAGGGACCCCCATGCCGTTGAGCACCTCCTTCATGAGGTTGCGCATGCTAAATTAGGCCATATATCATACGATCGCGACATCGAACTCATCGCACTCGAGCGTGAGGCATGGCGCTACGCCAAGATAGAGCTCGCTCCGTTATTTCATGCCTCAATCGACGCCGATCTCATCGAAGACGATCTTGATACCTACCGCGACTGGCTCCACGCTCGCAGCACTTGTCCACAATGTCAGGCTACTGGGATACAAACAAGTATGCAACTCTATACATGCATCGCCTGCCACGCAAAATGGAGAGTCAACGCTGCCATGCGCTGTGGATTGCGTCGGTATATACAAAAAACACCCTAAAACAGGGTGCTTTTTGTATCAAGACTGCTACTAAGCAGCTTTGGTAAAGTCTGATTTCACGGCTTTACGGCGGCGTGAAATACGACCGCCCTTAGCACCAGCGACGCGCGCTAGCTCTGGGTTAGCAGCAAAGCCGCCAGTGTGTCCGTTGCGTCCACCTTTTGCACCAATCTTGGCGTAAAAATCAGGATCTTTTGCTTTGTTCTTTGCAGCCGCTTTCAGGCCGCCTGCTTTGGTACCTGCCATAGAGTTATCCTCCGATATTAAAAAGTTTTCCACGCGCTTACGCTTGGAAAACCCTCTATTATTACCTCGCACATGTGTTGTGCTATGGTTCTATATTAGCATAGTGCTTGAGTTTTGTCAACATTTACCATATGTACTTTTATTGTATAAAAGGTATTGCACTTATGCTGTTGGTGCTATATTATAGGTATAGTCCGTAAAAAGACTGGCACCTGTTTGAAACCAAATTAGTTTCAGACGAATAAATTAAACGACCCTATCTGCGAGATGGGTCGTTTTTTGATTAGTTTACTTTATCTAGCTAACGCTTTGTGGCCTCGAGCTTATCATAAGTATCAGCTACAATTTCTGCAACTTCATCAGACTTCTCATTGTTACGTTTAATTCTATCAATAGGAGCGTCTGAAGGTAGTAGCGCACCTTGCCTTCGCTCATCGTTATCAAGATCATCAAGAGCTTCCATTCTATCTGCATGTAAGCTCTTTGGATCTTCACTAAACTCACCATGGACTAGTTCTTGTTCGAAATCACCATAATCTATTCTGCCATCTTGAGGACTATACCCTGGACGAAGCATAGTTTTCTCTGTAACAAATCGTAATGCAGCACTTTCATCTTCATAGTGTTTTACAGCCTGTGCCATTAACTGTGCTTTATCTACATTGCCAACACGCGTACGTTTACCGTTATGCCATTCGGATATATCTTGCGGTGTTTGTTCAGTCATTATAGTGATTTCTTTTTTTATTGAGCTATAAATGAATGTTAGCATAAGTATAATAAAATGTCAATAGTATGTGAGCCCACTTGTGGCAGTATCATTTGAACTAAAGTTCAAATGGCGAACCGTCGTCACTCTGAAAAAGTTTAGCAAGCTAAACCTTTTCGGTCGTTTCCTAGCTTCTTAATCGCCCGGGTTTACACTGGCCAGAAGTGGACTCAGTAAAGTTTCGAATTACGCAAAAACCACCCTTTCGGGTGGCTTATGCATAATTCGGCACCGTGCTAGTTTCCCACTTGTGGCAGTATAATCGCCGCTGATGAGCTTGACTTCTGTGTTCGGAATGAGAACAGGTATTTCCTCATCGCCATGGGCACCGAAGTAAGGCTTTAAGGCTCAGCACTTTTCGCTCCTATCACTTCAGGAGTGGGTAGCCTAAAACCTCGCTTCGGCGTCTATGACTCGTCTGCACGGGTTGGTGATGTGTAAATCTTTTTAGAGATTGACATGTGGTGTGATTTACACCAATTACTAGTCAAGTCTACCTCGCTACCTCTGTTTATGCAAGCATAAACATGGATAGCAAGGACATAAAAAGGCAATGGGACTATTAGTACGCTTCAGCTCAACATATTACTATGCTTACACCTTGCGCCTATCAAACAGATCGTCTATCTGTGTCCTCATAGGGAAATCTCATCTTGAAGTTGGCTTCGCGCTTAATATGCTTTCAGCGCTTATCCATTCCGAACATAGCTACTCGACAATGCAGCAGGTGGCCACAATCGATACACCAGAGGTTCGTCCGCCCCGGTCCTCTCGTACTAGGGGTAGATCTTCTCAAATTTCCTAACGTCCATACCGGATATAAACCGAACTGTCTCACGAC
>CAYOVH010000013.1:0-9278 GCA_964407405.1 uncultured Candidatus Saccharibacteria bacterium
CCGGTGAACCATGCGATTTTCTGCGGCTTCGCATGCGCCAGATATTGCAGCGCCGCGGCATGCTGCTGGAACACCTCCAGTGCAGTCATTCCGCCCGCCGCCGCCTCGCGTTCGAGGATGGGGGACTGAGCGACCGGATCGCTCCAGAATCGTTGAAACGAATCCCGCAGCGCGGCAGCGAGAGAACTGGCCGAGGAGTCGGATTGCTCGATGCCGCGGAGATACGGCTTGGTGGTCTGGTCGGGGATCATGACTGCGATGGTTCAAGGATTGTACCAGCTCAAAGAGTAGCGGCATAGGCCGAAATGGCGCGGGCCATGGCGAAGGCGATGTCTCCCTTGCGCTCCGTGGCGATCCCCCAGTCGGAGGCATTGGAGCCGAAAAACGGTTCGGCGATCACCGCCGGGCAGTGCGTCAGGCGCAGGAACTCCGCGCCGCGGTCGCCACCGGTGCGGAGCTTCGCGCCGCGGGCGGGCAGGGCTGGCAGGATGTCGCGAAAAGCCTTGTCGAACTCGATGGCGAGCCGTTGGCCTTTCGTGGAGGCGTGCCAGAAAAGCCATTCATGCCCCCGGGCAGTCGGGCCTGCGCTGTTGAAATGAAGTTCGACGGCGAGGTCCGCGCCTTCCTTACGGAGATGATCGGCGAGCCACTTCATGGCCGCGCCGTAGCTGCCACCTTCGTAGCAATTGATGACCAGCACCCGGTGGCCTCGGGCTTTGAGAGATCCCGAAACCATCCCGACGAGTTCAGTGTTGTAGCGCCATTCGGACTCCTTTCCTACGCTGACGGCTCCTCCTTCCGGAAAGTCTCCTATGCGGCGGGAGTGCCCCACACAGAGGGCAATAAGAGGCTTGTTTTCCATGGGTGGCGTGTGGCTGTCGAATCCTCGTTCCTCCCGCGGGCGGAATATATCGCTGATGCTCCGGCCGATGGCAGTAAGGAAATTACGGTTCATGATTTTTCAGCATCTAATCCCGATACAGGACCACCCGAACGTTGGTTGGCTCGGACGGGGTGAATCGCAGGGTGGGGGAGGGGCACCGGACGGCGCGGCCGGAAGCCGGGATAGTCTCCTCGCCCGACCAGGCCCCGAGAATCGGCATCTGGAACGACACGGTCACGTCCTTGTCACATTGGACAAAAGCGATCCGGCCTTCGAGATTGGAGTTCTGAAGGACGGTGGGTTCTTCGATATTACGTTCCAGAAGACAGGACATAGCTGTGGTTTCAGAGGTTGAGCAAAATTACTTTCCCACCTCGACGATCTCGCGAGTGCGGGCGGCTGCGGCCCCGGCGTTGTAGAGGCCCCACGCGGTGCCCGGTGGGGATGCCTCGGCGCGAAGGACATCGGAGGTGGCGACGTTGAACGGAATGCCGCCCTCACGGGCAACCGGAGTGACGGGGATCGGCTCACCGGTGAACGCACTCTGGAGAGCGGCACAGGACGAGAGGAAGAGAGCCGCGAAGATGGCCGGAAGGACGAAGAGAATTACGACAAGGAGTTTGTTCTTCATGGGTGGGGGTGGTTGCGCCTGCCACGAAGCAGACTGATGATGGTCAGGATTCCCACGACGATGCCAACGGCGGACGCCGAGATGCGGAACCATTGTTCGAGCTGGTCGAGCTTGGTGACGACAAAGGAAGCCACTGTGGAGGAGACGCCAATGATCCCTTTACAGAGCGTGGAGACGTGGTCATGGTTCATGATAAGCTTCTTCATCGTCCGGCGTTCTGGTCGGCACTTGCGAAGGAGACTCGTCGATGTAGGAGCGAGCGGTGATGACGCCCGTGGCAAGGATGCTCAGGATGTAGCCGGTGATCGCCTTGGGGTCGGCGAAATCGACAACGGGGAGGCCCGCGCTCGCTGAGGCCAGGACGGCGGCGGCGACGTAGAGAACGAGGCGGACGGTTGACTGATGACGAGTCAAAGCGGTGGAGGAGTAGCTCGGAAAGGGGGAAAAGGCAAGGCGGAATGCGGCCGGCTCAGGGGTAGTAGTTCTTCACAGGGTCGGCGTTGTGGATGTCGTTCATGGATAAATCAGTTCAGCGTGGGAGTTCCGGCTGTAGCGGAGACAATCACCCAGCCGTTGTTCGCCTGGATGCACTTCAAGACCACCGTCATTCCCTGCGTGATCACCACCGATCCCCCAACCCCGGAGGTGGTAAGATCTCCACCGAAACGAATCTGCTGGCTAGCGTTTTGCGCAATCGTCACACCCGCCGCCCCGATCGATGTCACCCTGATCTCATCGTCGATCTTGGCTGCGGACGGCAGCGTTAGAGTCGTCATCCCGGCATTGGTCG
Organism: uncultured Candidatus Saccharibacteria bacterium; assembly: GCA_964407405.1. Taxonomy (GTDB): domain Bacteria; phylum Patescibacteriota; class Saccharimonadia; order Saccharimonadales; family Saccharimonadaceae; genus JASLCR01. The sequence continues at coordinate 2,305 of CAYOVH010000013.1, forward strand.
AACGAGCCCAAGTGTTGACGGCAAGCGCACCAGATGTCCCGGAAAACAGGGTGGTGGTTCTCAGATCGGAATTCAGAACCCTCTCCCATCGGAAACTCTCATCGATTTCCTTTATGCCGATATGCAACGAGTCGCGTTGTCCGGCAGCCGCCATAAGATGCTGTATCAGCCCCCGGTTTCCCGCCACTGCCACCCCGATGTCTGCCACCCTAATCGCGTCGAAGGTTCCGGGCGGGACGCACTCATACTGGCCGCTATGCTCCAGCATTGTCGATGCCGCCTGCCGGTTACTGCCGAAACCGGGCGGCCCGGCGAAATGCACCAAGATGCTGCCGGAAGCCTTCCTCACCTTTCCCCCGCCGCCAGTGAAGCCTGAAGCGGCCAGATGGTTGACGTAAGTCGTCGCCCCGCAATATACCGCCGGGAGCGTGTACCCGGCACCCAGCACCGTGCATGAGTCGATCACCATCCGGCCAGCCGTGTTTTCGATCGCTCCGTTCACGCCGTCGCCGCCGGTGGCGGTCTCGAAGTTGCAGTTGCGTATCACGATTGTCCCGCCCGAGAGAACATGCCTCGGAGAGTTGCCGGTGTCGCAGGACATCAGCGTGATGGAACCTGCCGCCCCCACCTCCCAGCAGTTGTCGAGCGCCGATGAGTTTCGGCATGAAATAAACTGACAGGTGAGTGTCTGCGACGCCGCATAGACATTCTTTCGGTTCCACGAGAACTCGGAATTCAGGAAATAGGAATTGTCCCAGCGTTCCAGGTGCAGCCCCACGCCGAAGTCGCGGACATACACGTCGTAAACCCTTAGTGCCGCCATGGAGGGCGCTGAGGGTTGCCAGCAGTAAATCCCGGCTTTAGCCGTATTATGAGTTGACTGTCCCGCACCCACCAGCCGGATGTTTTTTAGAATACCTGTACGCGTCACCCCAACGGCTTCCGGCGAGCTTTGGCACTCGATGCAATGCTCATCCGCATTCCGCTGACGGATAGTTGTCAGACGGCTGTTGAACCCCGAAATGATCTGCTCATCGGTATCCCATATCAGCGCCGCATCGATCTCATAGACGCCTATCGGAATCTGTACATTCCGACCGCTGTCCATCGCGGCTTGGAGCGTCGCCCGGTTCGCCGTGCGCACCCCAGGCGAAACATCCGACCCGGCAACCAGCGCCCCGAATTCCCCGCTCGCCGCATTGCACCAGGGCAGCCCGAGCAGCGCCTCCGCATCCGCCAAGCTGTCCGCAGCAAGGAGCTGCTGACCGAAAGCCCCGGCGTCCTCGATGTCGGGAATGACGAACCGTTGGTAACTCATACTCTTAAAGAATCAGAATCGGTCGCGGGCGTGAAGAAAAAACTTGGGGGCCGCCCGGGCAGGCTGCGGCAGGGCGGACGGAAATCAGTACCCCGTGAGGATCAGATCCCATTCGTTGTTGTTGACCCGCTTGAGCGAAAAGTTGTCGTGCTCTGTGACCGTGGAAATGCCCGCGGCATTGTTGATGGTCACGCCCGAGCCCGGTGTGAGGGTGATAGCGCCGGCAGTCGCGACGCGAAACCGGATGACCGGAGCATCCTGCCAGTTGACCACCGCCTGCTCCGGCACGATGATGTTGCAGCCGGCGACGTTGGTGAGCCGGATGTAGCGGCCGGTGTCCTGGATGACGAGCTGGCGGCTGGTGGTAGCTTCGGTGACCACGTTGTTGGTCAACAGCCCGATCTCCGTGGCAAGGGTCTGGATCAGGGCGTCGAGGGTCGTTTGGGTGACGGCGTCCTCGACAATGCTCTTGTGGACATCGGTGAAGTTGTTGGTGTTCGGCTCGGCGAAGAGGAGTGCCGCGATCCCGGCACCATCGAGCTGGTGGGAGGTCAACCACACGGCGTTGACGTTGTCCCACGCGTAGAACTGCTGCACGTCGCCAGTGTCGGTCACGTAGGCGTAGGCCCCGTTGGGGGCGGTCGGCCACGCGGCTTGCAGGGAGAGGAGATCCGGGTAGGTTCCGACGAAGTTGCCCGGCGGGAGATTGATCAGACCTTGGAGAGCGATCTTCTCCGCGTTGGTGAAATTCGCCTCGGAGAGCCCCATCCCCGGCACTTGGGTCACCTTGGTGTTAAGCTGCATGACAGTCGCCAGCATGGCGAGAGTCGTAGAACTATTCTTGACCGCCGTGCCGGTAGTCCCGTTCCACAGCACGATGGCGTCGTTGGTGGATGACGCGGGGCCGGTCACGCCTCCCGGAGGTCCGGGAGGCCCCGGCAGGCCCGGGGCGCTGCATTGTTCCTCCAAGACCATGTTGCAGTCGGCGTCTACGATGACGATTGGGGGGCAGTCGGACATGGCGGTGAGTGTGGTGGGTCAGAGCACGTCCCAGCCAACGCCGTTGGACTGGATCGTGAAGCTGTTGTAAGGAGTGGCGATGATCCTCAGCAGCGCCCCGTCGATCAGCTCGGTACCCGACGGGTTAATGGTAACGGGATTGGCGGAGGTGTCCACCTTCTTGACCGCGAACAGGCGGTTGGGGGTGAGCGATGCTGGAGGAAGATGGATGGTGATGGGGTTGGCGGCAGCGTTGGCCCGGATCATGAAGTCGGAGGGGCCAGCCGCGGCAGTGGCTGTGACCGTCCGGGAGTTAAACTGCGTGGTGACCGGCGGGGCTGGGGGAGGTTGTGGCGGGATGGCGTCGATCTGGTCCTGGAGTTCATCCAACGTGGACTGGAGCTGATTGACGTTGGAGATCTCGATCTGGATCGTTCCGCCCGGGCACGGGACAATCTGGATGCTGGGATCGGTCGGGTCCGTCGGGTCGGTGACGACGCGGATCGGCCGGACAGGAAGAAGCGTGTAGTCCTCCGGCGTGCCGTCGGTTCTGACGATGTCCCACAAGTAGTCGCCTCGCGGGAGGGCTTTGGTCTGCCCCCGGGTCAGGTCGATGGTGACCTGACCACTGGTTGGAACGGAGGATAGGACGGGCAGGTTGGCAATGAGCTTGTGGCCGGTCCTGGTGCGGATCTGGGCGCGGAAGCTCCATCCGGTCAGGTTCACCGGGACCTTGTTGGCATGGTCCTGGTAGAGCGTGGCACGGAACTGCCAGGTGCGGCCGCGACGAATAATGTTCACCTTGGGATGAGGTGGGCGGGACGGATGGCTCGGGCGGAGCGGGTGGTTGGCCGGCCGTCTCCGTGTCGGCGGAGACGGCCGGGTTGAGGGATTGTGGGGCTGCGGAGGTTTACGCCCCTTCCACCGTCCAGGTGCCGTCGGCGGAGCCGAAGGACTCCCATCGTCCCTCCTCGACCACGATGAGATGGATGCTCTCACCAATCGCATCGGCTTCGATGTAGAGCCCGGCGGCCTGCTGCACGCCTGAGGGAAGCGCCACGGTCTCCGTCCCGTCAGGGTCGAGCCGGAGGGCTTGGTTGGCCAGCACCAGTGCCTTGACGCTGGCACCGGGAACGGCGGGCGGCAGGGAGAAGGTGGTGACGCCGGAGGCACCGAGGTTGTGGACCACGGCTCCGGCGGCTGCGGCGGCCGGAGTGACCTGGGTGCTGTCGGGGTCGAGGATGTTCTGGCTGTTGAGGCTGTTAAGGCCGCCCGCGAGGTTGGCCAGGGTAGTCGTCTTGAGGAAGGAATTGGCTCCCTTGTCAACGATCACAAAAAGGTCATCCCCTTGGGGAGCCGCTTTGGGCAGCAACCGCAGGAACGCCTTCCGAAGTACGAATGGAACATTCATGGCGGCGGCAGAATAGGGCGAGAGGATGGGAGGAGCAAGGACGGATTAGCAGGTGGCCACCAGATCCATTTTGTAGAAGACCCTGGCCGGGACGAAGGTAGAGCCTTGGCGGACTGACCATGCTTTCTTCTTGGGACGCTGGAGCCTGACCGGAACTTCCCAACCATAGGTTGGGTGGAACCGGGGAGTATCGGCGACAACCCCGAATGGCACGTTGCCCGGGAGAACGAGCCGAACGCCGGGCTTGAGGTTTTTCGGAGCGATCTTGTGGAGCAGTTGTTGGGCAGCTTTCCTGTAGGCATTTTCGGCCTTTCGGATTCCGGACTGGAGGGCGGCGATCTGTTTCAGTTCTTTGGCGATCTGTTTTTCAGTCATACGATTCGGGAGGGTGGGTAATCCGGTTTGAAGGTCAAGGAAATTTGGAAGGACGGTGTTCCACGTGGAACAGTGGGATTTTACGGGGGTCCCTTTGAATGGTGGGAGGGGGTAATGGGACTTCCTGATTCGGTAGGCCGGATTATCTCCTGCAGGGAGGAGAAATACGGGTAGCAGAAATCCTCTAATTCGATAGGCCGGGTTGAGAAATGGGGGTAGTGGAAATCCTCTAATTCGGCAGGCCGGGTTGAGAAAAGAGGGTAGCAGAGTGTGCGCGCACGCCGCCCCTCATCGCCAAAACAAATCCCCGCCACAAGCCCCGCCACCCCTCCCCCGCTTACCCCCGGGGGACCCGAAACCCTCCCCTCCCCCTCCGGCCCGCCGACCTCCGAGCATCCCATCCTCCAGCCCGCAGGCCTACCAACCTGGGGACTGCGATCGCGCCCGTCGCCGGGCGCGCGGGAAATTCGGATTTCCATTTTCCGGCAGACCGGCAGACCGTTTCAATCGTTCGTTTGAAACACGTTAGATGCACCCAATTAAATTTTCAGAAAATAATTCTTGCACTCCAGGGAATCCTCCCCCATCGTTTCGCCGTTATGAAAAACGAAACAGTTCCGACTCATGGAGATTCCGTCGTCGCCGAGTTCAAGGCTGGGCGCGTCCGCTATAGGATAGAACGGGGGACGTTCTACGGCAAACCCAGCTTCCATCCCATCCTTGCCGGGGGCTTCAAAATCTCCAAATTCTCCCTCGCCCCAGGCGTCGGAGGGCATCTATCCGGCGTCCCCTCCCTGCGGGAGGCGCGGCAGATCATCGAACGCGACGTTGAGCAACTCCGGGAGATCGGAGCGATCGGACGCCGGGCCTCCCTCATCAAACTCTAACCTATCAATTCCATGAAAAACGAAACGGAATCGACCTACCTTAACTTCAGCGACTACTGCGCTTCGGGCCGCCCCGAAACCCATCTCCATGACGGGTTCGAATCCCCGTTTGAGGGGACGCCGCAAGAGGTATTCGAGCATCTCCAATCCCTATGGGATCAAATCCCGGAGGACGAGGAATCGCTCTCATGGGAGGGGCAAAACGGTTATTGGTACGCCGGAGACGCGGCCCGCAACCGCATCCGGGAGGAGCAAATCCGCCTCGTCCGGGATGCCGAATGCTGGGCCGGGCTTGCCCCGGACATGTCCGGGCCTATCCTGGAAATCGCTCTCGCCAAATCTCCCGAAACGCCCCATCAAACGACTCAATACGCCGCGATCCAAACCCTGCGGGGCAACCCGGATTGTTTCGAGGAATGGGGGGGGGACGCGCCAGAGGACGCCGTTGACGCTTACCTCGAATGCGCTCTATGGGCCTCGACCGATGACGACGGCAGGCCGATGGACCGGATTGACAATCCGCTCGACGAATCCGTCCGCGTCGCCGCCGAACGGGACCTCGGCGAATTCTACGCCGCTATTCGGCGGGCCGGAATCGACCGGGACGATTGGAGCGATGAGCAGCTCGGGTGCGATTTCTGGCTGTCCCGGAACGGGCATGGGGCCGGTTTCCTCGACCGCGGTTTCTACTCTGACGATGCCTTGCAATCCTTGGCCAAAACGTTCGGACAGAGGGATTTATACATCGGCGACGATGGGAAAATTCACATTTCCTGATTATGAATTCCATCCTTTTATCCGAAGCCGCGGACCGGAGCACGGTCTGGTCATTCGAGGTTGACGGTCGGCATGTCCGCTGGTGCGGGACGCTGACTCAATTCGAAAAAGACGCCATCCAGTACTGCGAATCGTATTCCGGTACGTGGAAACGGACCGGCTCCCGGTCTCTGGAATTCCGGGCCGCAGACGGGTCCATAACCCGCTTTCACGCCGTCCCCCGTTGACTATGAACACTTATCGCATACTCGAAAACGGCGAGCCCTACTGGCAAGGCCGGGCGCACGATTGTGACCACGCCCTGGAACGGTGCTACGATGACGGCGGCCCGGGAAACCTGGTTACCATCGAGATTCAGGAATGGGCTAAGGTCCAAATCTCCTCCACAATGCGAGCACCTGGATGGGTGCGCCGGTGGGAGGGCCAATGGGTCTGACCCCTCCCCGCCTCAATTATCCGGCACTTCGGCGGAACACTCCGCCAGGTGCCGGTTTAGCGTCCGGCATGTCCTCCCCGCCGGCGCGTTGCCAGGCGGCGATTTCCATCCGGGCCTTGCCCTTGGCCAGCTCCTTTTCCTTCGTGCCCGCCGCTTCCATGGCGTGGTCGATCCCCACGCACTCCTTCCAACGGCGTTGCACTTCAAGGAAGTGTTTGACGGTCTCGCGGCGGGCGGCAATCGTTTTCAGGTAACGATCAAGGAGTTCCAACGCCTCCCCATGGCTGTCGAGGTCTCCCTCAAACGCTTCGATGAAGCGTTCCACCAGGTCGTGAACCTTGTCCACGCCTTTGAGGACGCCCTTCAATTCATCCATCGTTTCCCGCAAGGTCCTGACGTCGTCCTCGTTCTTTTTCAGGGTCTCGGACGTGAGGAACATGCTGAGACCCAAGGGGGTAGCGGAGGCGAGCAGCTTCTCTCTCTCCAATGTCCAGGCGGGGAGGTAGCGGTGGATCGTCAAGGGATTGCATCCAGAGGCTTCCGCCAACTTGTCAATGCGGGTGATGGGCTTCCCATCCCCGGCACCATGGAGGAACAGTTGGCGGGCATATCGCGTAGCGCCAGCAAGTTGTGACGGATATTTCTCAGGGTCGGGGGCGGGGGTGCGTCTGGCCATTGCGAGAGGGTAGGCGGGAAATCCGTGGAAGGAAAGGCGGGAATCCCGAATCCCGAATCCCGAATCCCGAATCCCGAATCCCGAATCCCGAATCC
>CAYOVH010000014.1:0-4113 GCA_964407405.1 uncultured Candidatus Saccharibacteria bacterium
GGGGGGGGGGGGGGGTAAACTATACTCTATGAATAAAAAAGCTCGTGGTTTTACTATAGTAGAGTTACTTATCGTGATTGTTGTTATTGCTGTTTTGGCTGCTGTATCTATAGTTGCGTACAACGGGATACAGAGTCGGGCGAGAGATGCCATACGCAAAAATGACATTGCCATACTCGCAAGGGCTTTATCGATGTACAATACCGATAAAGGAAACTATGTAGAAATCGGGAGCGGATGTGGTAATGGCGGCGTAGGCTGGGTCAGTTTGCGTAATTCTGGTGCTTATGGTAATTCCATCACGGACTGTCTTATGACGGACGAACATCTGTCAAAAGATGTGGCCGATCCAAGCGGTTGCCGCAGCAACTTAGTATGTGGTACACCTACGACAGCCTATATGAAGTTAAATTGCCACGATAATGGGGGTAAGTACGCATATTTATTTGCCCGGTTGGAGACATCCAGTGAGCCGAAACCAGACGGTTTGAGTACATTTTGTCCAAATTCCAGCTGGTATGACACGTATGGCATGAATTATGCAGTGAGAGTTGATTAAAATACAGCTTTAGTTCTCAGGATTTTACGAACAGTTGATAACGACAGCTTCGTGTGGGCGAAGATGAAGCACGCCTCGTTTGACTGTTTTTTCCGTACTGCCCTCAATACTACTGATAATGACTGTGCCTAGAGTGTCTATGGCAAAAGTGTTATCGGCATCCTTGAAGTTGATGACTACAATAAAGCGGCTCTTTCGTGATGATCGTGCATAAGCGAGGATTTGCGGGTCGGTGTCAGTCAGTACCTCAAAGTCGCCAGTCTGGAATGCCTGGTGTTGTGCGCGAAGATGAATGAGCGTGCGGTATAGCTGCAAAAACGATCCGGCATCGTTCATTTGAACGGCCACATTATGCGAGCGATAATCATGGGCAAGTGGCAGCCAAGGCTCACCGTACGTAAATCCAGCTCCCGGCTCTGCCGACCACTGCATTGGCGTACGCTCAGGGTCGCGTCCGTCGCCAGCGATTGCCTGCGGGTCTTGTACCTTGTCCGGAGGGATTACTACATTGTGCATTCCAAGCTCTTCGCCGTTGTACACAAAGGTCATTCCTGGCAGGGTAAGTTGCAGCACGGCGACGCTTCGCGCTCGTTCGGCACCAAACCGCGTCACTATGCGATGTTGATCATGATTACCAAAAGCATATGCGGGTATTGAGTCGGGATTGTGGCCTTTGAGCGCGGCATGAAGGTCATGCAAGAACTTTCGCCAATTCTGTGCGCTGAGTGCTTCCTCAATTCCTTCGAATATAAATGGCGTCGCAACAGTAGGGTCCATTCCTCGATAATAATCCATGTAGTTTTCAACTGCGTTGTGCCGCTCGACGTATCCTTCGGTCACCATGAAGCGTGGTCGCCGCGTGTAGCGCCGTTCCGTGAGGACTTTACTCATCTCATCAAGGTATTGAAAGTGCCTAGGCCATCCTTGGCTATTGAGTCGTTTATATTTCCAGACCGGTGAAGTCTTTCCGGGTACATAATGCGGATCTGGTGGATTATCGGTAAGCGCCGGGTCCTTATCCATAAACGGGACCGCGTCTATACGAAAACCATCAACGCCAAGGTTTAGCCAAAAGCGCAAGATGTCTTTCATAGCTTCTCGAACTTCCGGATTTTCCCAATTGAGATCAGGTTGTTTGACATGAAAACTATGCAGGTAGAACTGCTTGCGGCTTTCAGACCACTCCCATGCGGAGTCGCCACTAAACATATCGAGCCAGTTATTTGGAGGCAACGGCTCGCCATCTTTGCCATGTCCAGATAGATCACGCCAGATATACCAATCAGCGTACTTTCCTGCTGGTGAGCTTTGTGAAGCTTTAAACCATGCGTGTTCATCTGAGGTGTGATTGGGAACGATATCGATCATCACCTTTATATTTCGCTTGTGAGCAGCACGAAGCAATTGCTTGAAATCAGCAAGGGTGCCAAATATCGGATCAATGTCACGGTAATCTGCTACATCATAGCCAAAGTCTGCCATTGGTGATGGGTAAAATGGCGATATCCAAATAGCGGTTATGCCAAGATCATCAAGATAGCTAAGGCGCTGAGTGATGCCTGGCAAGTCACCGACTCCATCGCCGTTACTATCCTGGAAGCTTCGCGGATATATCTGATATACGACTGCACCTTCTGCCCATCGTTTTGGCGGCCTAAGTCTTGGGAGAAATCTATTCATTAGCTTATTGTAGCATTCATTTGTCTTGAGACAGGATGATCACTCCGTAGGCTGCGAGTTGTATCGATATTTCTCCATTTTCATCAGCGGTGATCTCGGATGGATAACGGATTTCGGGAAACTCTGAGCTGTAGCCTTTCCAGCTATTTGTGAATCGGATTTGCCATGAACCGAGCACTGGCAGGGTGAATGTATAGTCCTTATCAACGGGCTTGTTGCTAAAGTTGGCAAGAACAATGACATCGTCGCCAGGGCCACCTTTATCCCACCGGTGGTAGCCCACAATGCGACTATGCGCATCATGATGAAAGATTGCGATAGATGCTCCGAGCAGTCCGGAAGTGTGGTTGTAGATATTGCGGCGGAGGTCGCTTAGGTGTTTATGAGCCAATACGATCCCAGAGAACTTATCGGCTTGCTCCCAATCGAGCATTTGCCAATCATTGAAGCTACCTTTTTGTAAGAATTCCATTCCCTGGAGTAGCATAGGGATTCCCGGTGTAGTCATAGTGATAGTATTGGCAAGTAAAATTTCTTGTCTGGCAAAAACACTAGCAGGATTTTCCGGAGTAATACTTTGGTTGAGCCTGGCTGACCCATTGGCTGCGGTATCATGCGAGTCGCTAAAAATGATGCGTCTGAAGAGGTCATCATTATCAGAGGTGGTCAGTTGCTCGCTGATAGTATCAATAGTACCGACAACACCAATAGACTCTCTCAGGGCATGAGGAAACCCAAGCTCCCACTGCGCATCAAATCCGATACCATTTTCAGAAGAAGGCTTTGTGATATAAGGATTATTTGCACTATCTTCGGCAATGATGATAGTGTTCGGATTGATTTTATGCGCGAGCGTCGTTATATTGTCAAGCAGACTCCAGGCATCGCCTAGGTCGTGATCCGTATCATTGTTCCATCCCATCGTATTTCGCATATAGATAGTCGAGTCAAGACGAAGGCCGTCTATGCGGTACTCGGTGAGCCACATCGCTACATTGTCGAGAATATATTGTCGTACCTCAGCTCGTCCGTAGTCTGGACGACGGCCGTCCCATGGTGTGTTGCCGCGCTCGTCATTATAAAAATATATGCCACCACCACCATCATCCCAGCCGTCGAAGTTCCAGAGATCGGTTTTTGCGTAGAAGTGATTGTAAACGACATCAAGAATTACCCCAATACCGCGTTCGTGGCAGGCTTTAACAAATTCGAGTAGGCCGCGACGCCCACCGTACGTATTTTCAACAGAAAATATATAGCTTGGTGCATATCCCCACCCACTGCTAAATGCCATACTGGCAACTGGCATCAGCTCAATCATGTTGATGCCCAGCTCTTTTAGATAATCAAGCTTTTCTATCGCCGTATAAAATGTTCCAGAGGTAGCGGCGTCGGGCCTATTAAATGTGCCGACATGCATTTCATAGATGATCTGTTGCTGTTTGGGTGGTGGGGTAAAGGCGGTATCTTGCCAGTCAAAGCTTTCGTCAATGATCACCGAAGTCCCATTGTCCGAGTCGGTGAGCTGTTTTGATCGGGGATCATTACGAAGTAGAGTATCCTCACCGGTATTGATGCGGTATTTGTACTCGTGACCTGCTTTGGCCTCTTTGACCGTAGCGGTCCAGACGTCACCTCGGCGACTCATAGACGTATCGCCCCAGTCATTAAATGTACCAGTGACACTCACTTCTTTGGCAAATGGGGCCCACACGCAAAATATAGCTCCGTCTGAGCTTAGTGTCACGCCGAGCCTATCAGCAGCTTTCTTGCTCATATACCTTCAGTATGAAAGCATAAGTAGTTTTTGGCAAGCAACTCTTTGTAATCGCTATTTCCCCCTTGCCAAAACAGGGGGGGGGGGGGGAAAACTA
>CAYOVH010000015.1:0-3925 GCA_964407405.1 uncultured Candidatus Saccharibacteria bacterium
TTGTTATTGTAGTTATAGCTATTCTCGCAGCAATCAGCGTCATCGCATACAATGGCATCCAGGGGCGGGCGCAGGATAGCGCGCGGCAGTCTGACGCAGCTCAATTGCGGAAAAAATTGGATATGATGGTTATCGACGATAAAGAAATAGATGCAAGCACCAGCAACACTCGGGCGGGCGTGCTTACCTACTATGAGCTTCAGTCTATGGATGCAAAATTGGTCGTATGTACGCCTGACTACAGTGATGCAGACTGTACGAGCGTCACACCTGCCAAAGATAAGCTCTATTGGGCTGCTAATTGGTGTGGAGACAGATACTCATATTGGCTCAACTCCGATAAATTATGGCATATAACTAGGCTTAGACAGGATGGTGATACTATCAATGTCCTCTCGGTAGGTACTGATGACGAGGGACCAAGCACAAACGACGGGTGCGGATAAGCCAACAAGCTCGTAAAACACTCGTTTCGTAGTACAATAATACATATGTTAATCGTGGGCTTATTCTCGTGGTGGTATGGTGCCGGCTGGAAGCAATATGCATTTCTCGTGCGTGAGCGCTTGGCGCAAGATATGGATTATTTCTCGATTGGCTTGCTTCTACAGACATTATTTAGCCCGTTTCGACAGATCTCTGCCGGACAGGTCAATGGGTCCTTGGCGGTGCGCTGGCGGGCATTTGTTGACCGGCTTGTTTCACGCTGTATTGGGGCGATTATCCGTCTGGGCCTAATCATCATAGGCTTTATGTGGATTACCGCGGTGACGATATTTGGTGGTGTGAGCTTGATTATCTGGGCCTTCATACCTATTTTGCCGATAGTTGGCCTTGTATTAGCCATGATAGGGTGGACGCCGACATGGCCGTAGAATTTGACTACCATGCGCCTCGGGCGGCCAAGGCTCGGCTGGCGCGTCATATCGATGCACTCTGGCGGACACTACTTGTCGTGCTGGTCATTGCGTTTATTGTAGGAGGAGGTGCTCTTGTATTTGGCGGGTATGCGATCGGCTGGTTCGTGGCGTCGCTTGCTGCGGTGCCAACGATTGTCCTGGCGTGGTTTAATGGCGAGTTGAAGCAACTCGCCCCTGGCAGAGCGGATTCGTTGAGCGATCGGTTGGATGCCGAAATATTGGGGCTATTGCCATCTCAGCCGACACCTGGCGATATTGTTGGTGCGGTCGGGCGTACAAATGGCGGCAGGTTTTTTGGCGCACGTTTTGGCGTCACAGCAAATCTGCTGGCTGATGTGGCATCGATTGAGCATGTTACGACAGAGGCTATTTTTGGTGCAGCAGCAGAACTGAGAGACAGGCTTGGTATGGATATCATCACTCCAGGGATTCTGGTGGTTGTCTTGGTGCAGCAATTTCCAAATTATGAACAGCTACTTGCGCATGGGCATTTGACACTCGACGATCTAGTAGAAGGAATTCGCTGGCAGGAGCATCTGAACCATTTGATAGCAGAGCAGAAAAAAGCGCGTCGCACGGGGGGTATTGCACGTGATTGGTCTTTTGGGTATATTCCGCTACTGAGCCGTTTTGGGCAGAATATTTCTGAGCAAATCGCACATGGCGGATTGCTAAGTGTTGATATTGAGGCTCACCAGAAATCACTCGACCAGTTGCTGGAGACTTTTTCTACAGAGGGACGACAAAATGTAGCCTTGGTTGGCCCGACAGGAGCTGGCAAGACGACAATTGTGCATGCTTTTGCTGAGAGATTGCTCGATGCATCGTCTCAGCTGCCTAGTTCACTAAAGTTTCGCCAAGTTTTCATTCTTGATTCGAGTGCGCTGATATCGGCGGCACCCGGCCGCGGCGAGCTGGAAGGTCTGATGAATCGCATTCTTGGCGAGGCGTATTCGGCAAAAAATATCATTGTATGTCTTGATGATGCACAGCTATTCTTTGAAGATGGTGTCGGCTCGGTTGATCTTTCGAACGTTCTTTTGCCGATTCTCGAAGCCGGTCGTCTACGCATGATCTTGACGATGGATGAGCAGCAGTTCCTGCGTATCTCGGCCCGCAACTCTGCGCTGGCAAATGCGCTGAATCGCATTGCCGTTGAGCCGGCTGGTAGGGAAGAAACGATGGCCGTCATGCAGAATCAGCTGATCATGACCGAGTTTCAGCGACGGGTAACCTATATGTATCAGAGTCTTGCTGAGGCGTATCGTCTGAGCGAGCGATATGTGCACGATATCGCGATGCCTGGACAGGCGCTGAAGCTGCTCGAATCAGCCGCCGGCTACAGCGAGGACGGACTGGTAACGATAAATTCAGTACAGCAGGCGATTGAACAGACGATGAATATCAAAGTGAGCGTAGCATCGGAGACTGACGATCGGGAAAAGTTACTCAATATGGAAGGTTTAATCCACGAGCGAATGATCGATCAGGAACGCGCCGTACAGGTTGTCAGCGATGCCTTGCGCCGTGCACGTGCTGGCGTACGCAATCAAGCCAGACCGATCGGCACATTCCTTTTTCTTGGTCCAACTGGAGTAGGAAAGACCGAGCTGGCCAAGGCGCTGGCAGATGTGTACTTTGGCGGCGAAGATCAGATGATCCGGCTTGATCTCAATGAATTTGTGCGCAGCGAGGACGCGTCGCGATTAATCGCTGATGGATCAGATGATCCGACTAGCTTGACGGCACAGGTAATGAAGCAACCGTTCTCTGTCGTGCTTCTTGATGAGATCGAAAAGGCGCATCCTGCTGTCCTGACGACATTGCTGCAGCTGCTGGATGAAGGAATTCTACGTGATATCAAGGGCAGAGAGGTGTCGTTTCGTGATGCAATCGTGATTGCAACGAGCAATGCCGGCGCTGATCGAATCCACGAGTACGTGACTAGAGGGTATAAGATGGAGCAATTTGAGCAGCAGTTTGTCGACGAGCTGATCAGCTCAAATCAATTGCGTCCAGAATTTCTCAATCGTTTTGATGAAATCGTTCTTTTCCAGCCGCTTTCCAAAGAAAATCTGCTAAAAGTAGTCGATCTTATGATCGCTGGTGTCAACAAAACTCTAGCGTTGCAATACATTAGCGTCAACGTGGCTCCTGATGCCAAAGAACTGCTGGTTGAAAAAGGCTTTGACCCAAGGCTTGGTGCGCGCCCAATGCGCCGAGTGATCCAAAAGTCAATTGAGAATACTGTAGCTAAACTTCTGCTGGCTGGTGCAATTCCGCCAGGCACCGTTATCGATATTTCGCGAGAGAAGCTCGAGGAAACAACCAACCCAATGTACCAGGCGGGTGCTATACTAAGTGAAGCAGACCAAACAGGAGGCAATTATGGCAACTAAGAAATCGACCGCATCAACCAAGAAACAAACAACAAAACGTACCAAGAAGCCGCTTACCAATCGATTGAAGAGCTACAATTTTTTACTGGTTTTTGCTGTCCTGCTCGGCATGCTGGCGGGGGTCTTCATGGTGAAGGTCTTCTATAAAGGCGAACTCGTCAATACTGCTCCCTATGTTTCTTTGGGCTCTCTTGAGTATGACTTTTCAGATGGCAAGGCAGTGAAGCGTAGTACGCCGACAACTGATTCTTTGCGTACGTTCTTGGCCGAGAAGGCAGCCAAGGATTGCACGGTCGTGCAATCTGACCTGGAGCCATCGCAGTATCAAGTGATAGCTGCTACGGCTGATGTATCGCAGGTGCTCTTGGGCTATGGCTGCGGGGATACAAGTGCACGCATGTTTGCGGTAAGGGATGGCGATTCATGGCGATTTATCTCGCCAACCAATCATTTCGAAATGCTCTACGGACTGCCTGAGTGCAGCTATGTCAAAGAGAACGCCATCAGCAAAGAGGTTGCACCAGTTTGCTATTCTACAAAAGGCGACACGATGCAATACAAAGTGCGTTAATCTGACATGAAGCAGCCTCTTGTAACTCGCTTTCC
>CAYOVH010000016.1:0-3167 GCA_964407405.1 uncultured Candidatus Saccharibacteria bacterium
CTGAGTTTGACGTAAAGTTGGTCGTTGGTGACTTTGGCAAGACCAACTATCGCACGAAGTTGTTTGCTAAATTGCTGGAAGTAGCTGGCAGGACAGATATTCCGATTGGAGTTGGTGTTGGTGAAGCAGAAGGAACTGGTGGCCAAGAAGCATGGATTAAGCATTACGACTTGGGAGAGTATCCTGGCGTCATTCATCAAGATGGCGTGCAGGCTATGATCGATCTGATCAACGGCTCCGACGGTAAGGTCACTTTGTTGGCAGTTGGCCCCTTGTCAAATATCAAAGCGGCACTGGAGCGGTCGCCTGAGATTGTAAAGAAAGTCAATTTCGTTGGCATGCAAGGCAGCATTCATCGCGGGTATGGTCAAAGCCCCAAACCCAGCCCTGAGTACAACGTGAAGCAAGATGTAACGTCTTGTCAGGCTGCATTTGCCGCGGGTTGGCCCATGACAATCACGCCACTCGATACATGTGGCCAAATTCAGCTTGCTGGCGACCGCTATAAGAAACTTCTGAATTCGCAAGACCCATTAATCGTTGCCGTTCTTGATAATTATCGCTTGTGGGCTGAAGTCCATCCTAAGCCGACCGTCGTCGAACATGCCAAGACCGCCTCAAGCACGCTGTACGATACGGTCGCGGTTTATCTCGCCGGTGATACACAACTTTGTGAAATAAAGACACTTCCCATTCAAGTGACTGACGACGCCATGACAATCATCTCGCCAGGTGCGAACAATGTTAATGTGGCTGTTGAATGGCGGGATCTAGAAGTCTTCAAAGATTGGCTTGTCGACCGATTGCTCCAGAAAAACTAATCCCTTCTGTGCATTTCTCTTTTCTCGCTTCTACGAATAAATGCGATATGTTTCTCGTTAATTCCTACTCTTTAGCCGTTGTTATGTGCATCGTTACCATGCTGTGTTGGGGATCTTGGGCAAATACCCAAAAGCTCGTTCCTCGTCACTGGCCGTTTCAGCTTTTTTATTGGGATTACTGCTTGGGAGTCCTGTTGATAACTCTTGTACTCGCATTAACACTTGGAAGTCTTGGTTCTGAAGGCCGTCCCTTCTCCGCTGACATTAAACAAGCCAGTGGCCAGGCGTTGGGCTATGCATTCTTGGGTGGTGTTGTCTTTAATGCGGCGAATATTTTGCTTGTCGCATCAATTGAGATTGCTGGCCTGGCTGTCGCGTTTCCGGTAGGTATCGGATTGGCTCTCGTGCTGGGGGTGATTACCACCTATCGTATCGATCCTTCGGGAAATCCATTTATCTTGTTTCTTGGAGTGGGCTGTGTCGTGCTCGCGATCCTTCTGGATGCTGCCGCATACCATCGACTTGCCCAAAGCGGCAAAAAAGCCCCATTAAAAGGAATCGTGCTCGCGATTCTTAGTGGAGTTCTCATGGGACAATTCTTCCAATTCGTAACCAAAGCCATGCCCTCGTCACTGAGTGCCATCACTGACTTGTCGAATACGGGAAGGCTAACGCCTTATACAGCACTGGTCATCTTCGCTATCGGGCTCTTCATTTCCAGCTTTGCTTTCAATACGTATGTCATGCGTTGGCCATTAGTTGGTGACCGAGTTGCTCTCGCAGATTATTTTCGATTGGGTTCCGCCAAAGTTCACTCCGTTGGGGTCCTGGGCGGCATGATTTGGGGTGTCGGCATGTCGTTTGCGATCCTCGCAGGAGATACGGCTGGCTACGCGATCTCATATGGTTTAGGGCAAGGTGCCACCATGATTGCCGCATTCTGGGGAGTCTTCATTTGGCAGGAATTTAAAGGTGCGGTCCCAGGAACAAATCGAATTCTCACGTTGATGTTTGCATTTTTCATTGTCGGACTTATTTCTATTGTCTATGCCAATGCCAGTTAATGCTAAGAAAACTTGTTTTTCAAAAAAACAGATATTGAGTAAGGCATGAACAGCCCAATTGTCGTTGTTGGTAGCTCGAATATCGATATGGTCCTGCAATTGGATCGTATTCCCCGACCTGGTGAAACTTTGTTGGGGGGACAGTTCAGCATGGTTCCGGGAGGCAAAGGGGCTAATCAAGCGGTTGCTGCCGCGCGTGCTGGTGGTTTAGTATCATTTGTTACGAGGATTGGCGAGGATGCATTGGGGAAATTATCCCTGTCAGGATTTCGCAAAGACAAAATTCATGTAGATCATGTGATCGTCGATAACACAGGATCTACAGGCACTGCGCTTATCTTTGTCTCGAAAGATGGTGAGAACAGCATTGGGGTAGCTTCTGGTGTTAACTCACATTTATCTCCCCATGACGTGCTAAACGCCAAAAAACACTTTGCCTCCGCCAAGATTGTTTTGCTGCAACTAGAAACGCCATTAGAAGCTATAATCGCTGCCGTTGATCTAGCTCGATCATTAAACGTGCCTGTTATTCTTAATCCTGCTCCCGCGCAACCGCTCCCCCCGGACTTACTGCAAAGGGTGTCGATTCTCACCCCCAATGAGCATGAGGCTGGTCTGCTGTCTGGTATTGAGATCAAATGCGATCAATCGGCTAATGCTGCCGCGAATGTATTGCGGTCGCAGGGGGTAGAAACGGTCATAATCACGATGGGATCCCGTGGAGCACTAGTTGCTAACTCGTCGACAACTGTATTAGTGCCATCTTGTGCAGTCGATGTAGTCGACACAACAGCAGCAGGAGACACATTCAATGGTGCCTTGGCTGTCGCGATCGCAGAAGGGAGAGACTTGCTGAGCGCCATTGAATTTGCCAACGCGGCAGCAGCACTTTCGGTCACTAAGCTTGGTGCTCAGCCCTCAATACCAATGCGAGACGAGATTGAAGCTTTGGTCGTAAGCTGCCACTCTCGGCAAATTTAACAGGAGCGATTATTGCTTGCTTTTCAAGGATTCCCATTCCGATATCGAAATGCCAACCATTCTGAGGACCTCCACTAACCGGGTTTCAGGATACACTTTTTGTTGGTATTCAACGAGCTGACGAATCTTTGGCGTTTGAAAGGATTTGCCGACTAGAGAACGTAAGATACTATTTGCACCTATCAATTCGAGAATCATCTGGTCGCGCTCCGCAACTTGGCGCTTCAGATTGAGTATGCATTTCGTATCGGTAGCCTTGCTCATATGTTTATATGCTTCATCGTGCTCTGACGTAATTGAG
>CAYOVH010000017.1:0-2709 GCA_964407405.1 uncultured Candidatus Saccharibacteria bacterium
GCGAAGTCATATTACGATAATTTATTACGGCGTTTGCTGGATCCATTTTCTCCAGAAGAGAAGTTTCGGGATTTGGCATTCCAGGGATAGGCGAAGACTTGTAATACTGCACAACATGTCTTGAGATGCTGACGTAACCGATCTCTTCTTGCATAAGGCCGCTTGGTTTGTGGTCAATGCCAAATACATGCCCAAGCTCATGCCACAACACGGATCGCAGCAGGCAATTGTTACAAACCGACCATGCCTCCGGTGAAATGTCTTTAGCATCTGGAGCGTCAGGTCCTGTAAGTGGTGCAATATAAATAAAGCCCTGGCCACGCAAATTAACCATATCGTAACTAGTGCGAACAGCAACGCCTACGTATTCGTTGGGAGTATCAAGTAGCTTCTTGTCTTTGTCGGAAAGTTTCCCAAATGTGAATCTCAACTTGGTTGTTTCG
Organism: uncultured Candidatus Saccharibacteria bacterium; assembly: GCA_964407405.1. GTDB lineage: Bacteria > Patescibacteriota > Saccharimonadia > Saccharimonadales > Saccharimonadaceae > JASLCR01. Next base: position 444 of record CAYOVH010000017.1, read on the forward strand.
CTACATGGTTCTTCAACGAAGCGTTGGGTTGCTACCCGCAATTGATCGAACGGAAGTAGGTCTCCTGGCTTGTAAAATGTATCTGTTGCCAAAGAAAAAGCATCTTTCCATTTTCCGATTCCTTCCTGAACAATCTCTTGTAATCGAGAATGCTCTACAGCAAAAACACTGGCATCGCTGTCTACGCAGTAGCTTACGAGATCTGTGTTTTCTAACCACCATGGATTTATTTCCGTCTTTTTCAGTTTTGTACCACCACTTGAAACTGCTCCTGCAAACGCAATGGTTCCTTTTAGAAATATAAAAATAAGTATGAACGTTTTCACGCCAATCTTCCTTTCGCCCAAAGAAATGTTCGACGTTGATATTGTAGGTATTGAATATCGACATCACTAGATTTATTTTATAAATAATAAATATTGAAATTTAGGAGTACTAAATGTTTGAAGAAACAGACTATAGGCAAGTGATCACGACTTATATCAAAAAAGCCGGAAAAATCAAGGGTTACAAGCTTTCCATGGCTTCGGCCATGGGCTGTCATTCCTCCTTTCTTTCCCAGGTACTGAATGGATCAACGCATCTCACGCCTGATCACGCCGCCGGCTTATCCGATTTTTGGGGGCTTACTGATGATCAGACAAAGTACTTTATAAATCTGGTTAACATCGCCCGTTCAGGAAACCGCAAATATCGTCGGTTTCTGGAAGCCGAGCAAGAAGAGATTCGCGCCCGTCAGAAGGAAGTATCCAGTCGCATTAGCAGCAAGCGCAAAGTTTCGGATTCTGGACCACCAGTAGCTTGGTATTATTCGAGCTGGTTGCATACTGCGATTCATATAGCTCTTAGCGTCAAATCTTTGCGGACGGTGACAGCGTTAAGTCATCGTTTAGGAATACCCATCGAAACAATTCAAAAGACCATTGAGAAGCTTGATCGATATGGTTTTATTGAACGTGATAGTGATGGTTGGAAGACCACTATCTATGATTTGCATATCAATGCCGCATCGCCTCTCATTGGCCAGCATCATTCAAACTGGCGCCAATATTGTCTCACCCGCCTAGGAATGAGATCGTCTGATGAGACAACGCATTATACAAGTGTTATGACACTAAGCCGGAAGGATTGGGAAAAGATCAGGGAAATGGGTTTGAAATTCTTGGCCGAATCTCGTGAAACCGCGATAGCTTCACCTGAGGAAGAACTTTTCTGTCTCAATCTTGATATGTTTAGAGTTTGAGACGACAACACGCAGTCGCGAGTTTGCTGGCAGCTAACAGCTGCCAGCTGAATGCGGAATTACTTAGCTCGGCGATTATGACTTCTTTTTACTTAATTCTTCGTCAAAGATCTTTTTGAATTCTTCATATGGAAGAGCGCCCGATAAGCGTCGCCCGTTAATAAAGAATGCCGGCGTACCGCTAACACCCAGCTTAGAGCCCGACTCGAGATTGGCATCGATCATTTTTGCAACTTTGTCTGGCTTGCCAAAACACTCTTTGAATTTGTTTTTATTGAGGCCGATTTGTCCAGCGTACTTCTCAAAATCCTGATCACTAAGATTCTGCTGATTTTGAAAGAGCGTTTTATACATGTCCCAATACTTGCCCTGATCAGCAGCGCACTTGGCGGCGATCGCCGCCGGTCGCGCGCGCTCGTGAAAGCTCAGCGGGAAATCGCGAACAATCCAACGTACTTTGCCTTTGTACTCGGTCATCAAACGCTCAACCGCAGGCAGAACGCGCGTGCAATAAGGACATTCAAATTCAGAGTACTCAACTACCGTGATCGGACAGGCATCGCTGGTGCAACCCATAGGCTTTACATCGCCAGTGCCCGGACCATAACGAACATGATCATTTGAAGTAACATTCACCGGATACACAGGCTCGGTCGGACGAGAATAAGTTATCGTCAACTCGCCGCTGCGCAGACCCTTGATGATGATGTCCTGCAAAACATCTTGTGTCTGACGATCCACTAAATAAGCACGAATTTGTTGCTCTTGCTCAGCTGCCGGCATTTTTTTGAGATTAGGATGATCTTTAAAACGCCCCAGGGTTTCCTTGAGTTCAGCATCGGAGACTTTCACGCGCTTTTCAATATAAGCTTTGCGTGCACCCTCGACCGAGCCACCAGATTTCTTGGCTTCTTGTTGCCAAAAATAATCAAGATAGCGTTCATGCGCGATCCGCTCGATCAAATCATAACGCTCTTTATCGATTTTATAGAAAGATGCCTGATCATCCTTATAAAGCTGACG
>CAYOVH010000018.1:0-2586 GCA_964407405.1 uncultured Candidatus Saccharibacteria bacterium
GCTTGGATCGCGGACTCTTCTGTGGTCCCTGTCCGCTTGGCTATCGGTATGTAAACCATCCTGCGCATGGCCCTGTGCTTGAAATTGATCCTCAGACTGGACCGCTTGTCGCAAAGCTCTTTGCATACCATCACAACGGCCTCAGCATGCGCTCAGTCCTGCGCAAAGCGCGGGAGATGGGGATCACGGGGCAGCGGGGAAACCAGCTTGCCCTCTCAACGCTTCAGCGAATGCTCACTGCTCCCGTCTATAAGGGACTTATCAAGAACGCGAGGGGAGATCTGGTGAAGGGGATTCACCCTCCGCTTCGCGCTGGTGATGCTCCCGCACAATCTCGAGTAACAGATCGTAGAATTCCCTGAGTGTGGCGTAGTCGTCTTCGGTGAGATCGTCAAGTGATCGCTGCATAATGTCTGTAAGGTCGTTCGAGTGGAGGTTATCGGGCGTGGTCTGAATAGACTAAAGCTAGTTGCTTTCTAGATCGAATTCGACTTGCTAGAATTCGAGGCAAGATGGTTACAAAGACAATAGGACCGCTTCATTTCGAGGACTTGGAACCTCATCGATTTGAGGATCTGGTTCGGAATCTCCTCTATGATTTTAGAGATTGGCAGTCAATTGAACCAACCGGGAGAGGTGGTTCCGATGATGGTTATGATGCCCGAGGCTTTGAGCGAGTGCCTTTCAATGAAAGACATGAGAACATCGTTCTTGAAGAAGGGGATGGTGAAGACCAGGAAACGGCCAAACCTGACACCCGCACTTGGATGATTCAGTGCAAGCGGGAAAAGCAGATTGGCCCCTCCGATATTAAGCGGATCATTGATGAGAGCATCGTGGAGGGTGAGCCGCCATTTGGATTCCTGCTTGCGGCCCCCGTGAACTTCTCTAAGAAGTCGTACGATACTTTTCGAGAGGAGCTACGGAATAAAGGTGTCTCTGAATTCTATATATGGGGTAAAGCGGAAATTGAAGATATGTTGTTCATGCCCAAAAACGACCGCATCCTGTTTGCATTTATGGGGGTTTCGCTGGCAACGCGCCGCCGCTCAAGGACAACGCAGGTGCGTGCTACTGTCAATATCAAAAACAAGCTCATTAGAATTCTAGGCCAGGTCAAAGGGAGCTTCCATCAGCCTGTCCTGCTGCGCGACATAAACGACGAAGCATATCCGAATGAGCAAGATGTTCCAGACTTTGACGTTTTTCCAAGATGGCAAGAACATGTTGTAATTCGGATGCAGCCGAACGGGTTGGTAGTCGAGGCCCGCGAGCACTATGCATATGTCAACCAGCAAACAAGGGAATTTGACATTATTGAATCGATTGATCTGGTAAGTCGTTCGCCAAAGAACTTTCATTCAGAGCAAGATCAAGGAGAATGGCAGCATCGAAACAGGGCTCGGCTTTTTCATGAATTGATTCCCCAGAGAAACCGGGCGATCTTTAGGTATCTCGCATTAGTTCGATTCGATGATCTACTCCTAGTGGATGACAAAGGCGATTCAGAGCATGATTTCCCACACCTGTTCCTTGATATGGAATTGGGTCACGGCGTTATGGAGCGATTCGGCCCATTCAACGGGAAGGCTCTTCTGCTGAAGTTAGAGCCGGAAAATGAGATTGATCTACGTAAAGGCGGTTACAAGCGTTGTGATTATTTCCCGAAGGAAATTCCACCGGCTCCGCCTCACAATAGAATTACAACTAGAAAGCTTAACTTGAAGCATGACTTGCATTGGAGTATCCGACGAGGAACGACTCTTCTCTTTGATGATGGGCAGGTTTTAGGAAATCTTGCTGCTCAAGATGTCATCGAAGTAGAAGGCCTTCATCGCGAGAGGGACTCGGGCACGTCTTGGGTTGAGGTTATTGCCGTTGAAGAAATGTCAATGAAGGAAGCGCAGAAGGTCCTTGGTGTATCCGAGCGGGAAATAGAGCCACAACTGGGCAAGAAACCTCGTATGAAAGACCAAATTCGAGTGATTGAAGTGAAACCCATCTATGAGTTTGCCATCAGAAACGACCAGAAGACAGCGGACGCTGGAGATCTCCTCGACTAAATTTGAACAAGGTGTGTTGGCTCATTCTCGTCTAGTATCAGTACTTCAAAATTCGATCATTCGTCTGTTGGCTCTCATAAATGGAAAACCTCTCAACCAACTAAGATTGAGAGGTGTCCCATTTGGGGTCCGTTAGAGCAGCTGTTGTGGGAACCCATAGCACCCGACGTTGTCAACTTCGGGGAGTCTTCAGAAACCCTCGGTGAATGCAACTTGGAGCCCCCAAGCGAGTAACTTTAGAATCAACTGGTTGAGGATCTGTATGGTTTCAGGGAAGTGTCGAAATGTGCAGACCCTCTCGATTGAAGAGGCTCTTCACCGCCCGCTGAATTATACAAAAGAGAGCACCTCTGCACGGAGGATAGCCATTTGTCTGAGGCGTGGCGCTCACACCCACTCAGGGTATCGCTCGGTTCCTTCAATCCGTCCACTACGTACTAAAGCGAGGGTGGGAGGTGTTTGTCGAGAATCTTGGCAAGGCGGAGGCCTCCGAGGTAGATTTGGCGATCGGCAATCTGTCTCG
>CAYOVH010000019.1:0-2496 GCA_964407405.1 uncultured Candidatus Saccharibacteria bacterium
TAAAAGTATCCACCCCGTGTTCGTCGTGTCGATCAGGAACTGCGGGCCCCGATGGTGACGGTGAAGGCGCCAATCAATCGCCATCACCATCGGGGAGTTCCATTGAAATCTGCGAAGGACCGCATGGACATCATTTCCGCCTACTACGAGCTCGGGTCGTACCGGGGTGCCGCCGATAGGTGCGGCACCACCCACCGCACCGTCAAGAAGATCATCGACCGGCACGAGGCCGAGCAGGCCGGCATACCGCCAGCACGCCGGGTCGAACGAGCGCACAACTACGACACGGTCGCCGAACTCGTCGCTGAACGCGTCGAGAAATCACAAGGCCGGATCTCGGCCAAACGGCTATTGCCGATCGCCCGGACCGCCGGCTACCAGGGCTCGCCGCGTAATTTTCGGCGTCTGGTCGCAGAGAAGAAAGCGTTGTGGCGCAGTAACAATCACCGTGGCCGCCGCCCGGCAGTGTGGGCGCCGGGCGAGTATCTGGTGATCGACTGGGCCCAGGCCGCGCCGGGGCTGTTCCTGTTCTGCGCGGTGCTGGCATTCTCCCGGTGGCGCTTCGTGCGCTTTGCCACCGACCAGAAAGCCTCCACCACGCTGGCGTTGATCGCCGAAGCACTGGCCGTGGTCGGCGGCGTTCCGGCGCGGGTGCTGGCCGACCGGATGGCCTGCCTCAAAGGCGGGGTCGTCGCCAACGTCGTTGTCCCGACCCCGAACTACGTCCGCTTCGCGACGCACTACGGGTTCGCCCCGGACTTCTGCCACGCCGGCGACCCGCAGTCCAAGGGCATCGTGGAGAATCTGTGCGGCTATGCCCAACGCGACCTTGCAGTGCCGCTGCTGACCGAGGCTGCCATCGCCGACTCCCCGGTGGATCTGAGGGCCGCCAACGCCGCCGCGGCCGCCTGGTGCGCCGAAGTCAACGCCACGGCGCACTCGGAGGTCCAAGCGGTCCCCGACGACCGACTGATCGCCGAACGCCAAGTGCTCCAACCACTCCCATCGCTACGACTGCAGATCGGTGCACCCTCGGTGCTACGTAAAGTCGACCGGTTGTCGTGTGTGCGCTACGGGTCAGCCCGCTACTCGGTACCGACCCGGCTGATCGGGACCAGCGTGGCCGTTGTGGTCGATCACGGCGCGGTGTGCCTGCTCGAGCCGGCCACCGGGGTGGTCGTGGCCGAACACGAACTCATCGCACCCGGTGGCGCCTCAATTCTCGACGAGCACTACGACGGGCCCCGGCCGGCACCGAACCGCGGACCACGGCCGAAGACCACCGTGGAGAAGCAGTTCTGCGACCTCGGCGACGACGCGCAGGCGTTCCTGGTCGGCGCTGCCGCGATCGGCAACACCCGCCTGGCCTCCGAACTGGAGATCCTTCTCGCTCTGGGCGCCGCCCACGGTGAACAGGCGTTGGTGGCGGCGTTGCACCGGGCGGTAGCGTTCCGGCGGTTCCGCGCCGCCGACGTGCGCTCCATTCTGGCCGCCGGCACCGGCGCCCCGCAGCCACGCGACGCCGGGGATGCGTTGATCCTGGACCTGCCGGTCGCCCCGACCCGGTCGCTGGAGGCCTACCGGGTCGCACCCGTCGCTGACGGTGAGGTGAACTCGTGACCAACACAGCACCGTTGACCGATACCAAACCCGTTGCACCAAAATCAGTTCCACCATTAGATGCCGATCTCGATGCCGGACTACGCCGCCTGAAGCTGGCGGCCATCCGGCGAACGGCACCGGAGGTGCTGATCACCGCCAAGACCCAACGCTGGACCCCTGAAGAGGTGCTGCGAACTCTAGTCGAGACCGAACTCGCGGCCCGGGATGCTTCCAACGTCGTCAACCGGCTCAAAGCTGCCGCGTTCCCCGTGCCCAAGACATTGGAGAGCTTCGATGTAGCCGCATCGTCGATCCCACAGAAGACCTTCGACTACCTGTCGAGTCTGGAATGGATACGTGCACAACGTAACCTGGCGATCATCGGTCCCGCCGGGACCGGCAAGAGCCACACCCTGATCGGGTTGGGGACCGCCGCGATCCACGCCGGCCTCAAGGTGCGTTACTTCGCCGCCGCCGATCTCGTCGAAACCCTCTACCGCGGGATGGCCGACAACACCGTTGGCAAGATCATCGAATCGCTGCTGCGAGTCGACCTCATCATTCTCGACGAGCTCGGCTTCGCACCCTTGGATGACACCGGCACCCAGCTGCTGTTCCGGCTCGTCGCCGGCGCGTACGAACGCCGCAGTCTGGCCATCGGGTCACACTGGCCCTTCGAGCAATGGGGCCGATTCCTGCCCGAACAGACCACCGCCGTCAGCATCCTCGACCGCCTGCTGCACCACGCCACCGTCGTCATCACCGACGGCCAGTCCTACCGCATGAAAGACGCCCAACACCGAAAGGAGACCACCCCGACAACCTAGGAATCACCGCACGGGGTGGATACTTTCATCTGGCCACCAGCGGGTACTTCCACCTGGCCATTGACAC
>CAYOVH010000020.1:0-2331 GCA_964407405.1 uncultured Candidatus Saccharibacteria bacterium
AACGCATCGTGTCGATGTACCTCGACTACGCCGAGAACCAGGCCGCGCGGCAGATCCCCATGAAGATGGCCGACTGGGTGCAGAGGCTCGACGCTTTCCTGAAGTTCAACGAGTACGAGGTGCTCACGAACGCCGGTCGTGTCTCGAAAGAGATCGCCGACCGCCTCGCCGAACGGCAATACGCCGAGTTCCGCGTCAGACAGGACCGCGAGTTCGAGAGTGACTTCGAAGCAGAAGTGAAGCGCATCGAGGGACAGCGCGCGTCTCGGCGAAAGAAGGACGAGGCATGACGAGACCGTCGCGTCGCTCCTCCTTCGAGACAGTCATAGGGCGGCCCCTGCGTGCCCGCGGCTCCGGCGCGTTCTCCCAGCGACGGCGCCGACCGCGATCGGGCCATCTCCGCTACTCAATCCACTTCCTCGCAGTGTCGATGTCTCCGACCACTGTGTTCGCGAGGATGGGATCAGCCCGCTTGATCTGCGCGAGTGTGTTTGCGAGATCCTTCTCCATGAGCACGACCTCGCAGTACGGCAGCGCATAGAGCGAGAACAAATCTGCGAAGTCGGACAGCTTCACTGGATCTCGATTTCCCAAGTAGTACTTGTAGAACAGCACAAGTGACAATAATCGGTACGAACGGAATCTACTCGGCTCGAAAGACGCGAGATCCTGTGAAACGGACTTGAGCAACTCGGCATCTTTGACTGCGAGGTATTGAACGAGGTGGCAGAACGAAAACATTTCTGTCTGGTGACGCTCGTATCTCCCAGACTTCGCCGGCGGAAAGTTGGCTCTCAATTCTGCGTGTCTGGAGAGCATGAGCCGCGAGGACGCCTGCTGGGCTCGTCGAACGTCTCGCAGCGGCTCGGATGCCAAGTAATGTGCAACCTGCTCCAGGCCGTCAGGCTCGTAAAGCAGCGCGTTCAACGGGTACGACAGGAGACTGTCTGTCCTGAAGTGAGGATATGCGCGCAGCTCCTCCTCGAACACCAGGTCCGCCGTCTTGATGATGGCGGCGGGAATCGCCACGAACATGGCCGACAGAGCTCGATGGAGTTGACTGGCGTCTGCTAGCTCCGCTACTTGTGGGCCGATCGCAAGAGTGAGGTCGTTGACGATCAGGCGGCGAGCCAATCGTGGCCACGCTTCCTGCCGACGCGCAAGAAAACTCAGGATGTTGGTATCGCAGTACACGAACCTGGAGAATGTGTGCGTCATGGCTGTCCCTGCAGAGAGGCACGTCAGCACCATCTACGGCCCGCTCCAGTCTGCGGCGTCCGAGTTGGTCCTGTTCCGCTCAACTTCCGGCGGACTGCACTGCTGTCCGAGGGACCGACTCGTTCGATATCGACAGTGACGCGCACGATGTTCGATGCTAGCAGGAGCGTGGGCGGCTAAGTCTACGCGTCACAGGGGAGGTGATCGATGGCGAGAAGGACTCGTGTCCCCGCGGACGGTGCGCCACGTGCTATTGCGCGTCCCACGCCTGGAAGCGAGCCGGCGTTGCGCGCCGGCCGGTCACGGTGGCGGAGCTCGAGCAAATCCCCGGCGCGCGCGAAGCGCTCGTCCGCTACATCCTCCTTCTGCAGGAATGGGCTGAGCACTCCACGAAGGATGGCTCCTCGTCCAAGGGCCCAGGGCGAAGACGCCTGACCGACGTACGGCATGATTGGACGACATGCGCACGACGGTCACGCTGGATGAGCGGTTGATGGCCGAACTGAAGGAACGCGCCGCAGAACGGGGCATCTCGGTGAGCGCGCTGGTCGAGCGGGCCATCCGGGAGTTCCTGCTGACCTCGCGACCGCCCGCTGGGGCGAGGCCTTTCGAACTCGTCACCTTCGGGGCAGATGGACGCTTTTCACGGCGCCGCATCGACAAGGCGTCAGCCTTACTGGCCGACGACGATCTGGTGCGCTTCCGTCCTGCCCCGACTTCCTCGTCAGAGGAATAGCCACAGGCGGCCGTCGGGTTGGGGCGCTCGGCGAGACGACGGATGGCATCTTGCCGTTCCCAGTCAGGCAAGACGGAACCTCTTGATGAAGCGGTTCAGACGCTACGACGGCTCGCCGTCCTGGACTCTCCTGAGCTTGAGCAGAGCGCCGGAAAGATCTCCCGGCGAATACGCGTTCTACAAGTAGGCGGGATTGCTGCGAGGGGGTCCGCCTTCGCTCCCTTCTGGAGCTACGGCGAGACAGACTTCGCCCAAAGCAGACTCGCCTGGATCGGCCGGCGGAGCCGGCCTGGACGAAGCTCGCCGAAGCGCGAGCGAAGGCTGGCTGGGAGGCAGGGATTCGAATTCGGAGCTACGCGTTTCTGCAACTGATTGAT
>CAYOVH010000021.1:0-2156 GCA_964407405.1 uncultured Candidatus Saccharibacteria bacterium
ATCTGCCGCGCGGCCTGGTTCTCGGCGTAGTCGAGGTACATCGACACGATGCGTTCGAGCTCCTTGATCTCGCTTTCGATCAGGTAGTTCTTGGCGACCGTGACGTCGCTCTTCAGGACCTTCCCCTTCGGAGCGTTCTTCCAGGTCGTGAGCCCCATCGAGGGTTTCGAGGCATCGGCCCGGTCGGCAATGATCTCGGCGGCCGTCCGGCCAGTGACGGCCCAGTGCAGCTTGTTCTGAACGGTCTTGAAGAACGTCTTCGTCGTCTCCCCGTGCGCATCGTAGTCGATGCTGCACTGCTCGTAGATGTCGGTGATCTTCAGGTAGAAACGCCGCTCGCTCGCGCGGATCTCGCGGATGCGCTCGAGCAGCTCGTCGAAGTAGTCCTTGCCGAAGCGCCTGTTCAGTTTGAGCCGGTCGTCATCCAGTACGAAGCCCTTGACGATGAACTCCCGCAGGGTATGGGTCGCCCAGATGCGAAACTGCGTCGCCTGCGCGCTGTTCACCCGGTAGCCGACCGAGATGATGGCATCGAGGTTGTAGAACTCGATCTCTCGGCGGACGTCGCGGGGGCCTTCCCGTTGAACTCTTAGAATTTTTCGAAGAGTTGCCTCCCGCTCCAGTTCCCCGGACGCGTAGATCTCCTTGAGGTGGTAGCTGATCGTCGGCACCTCAACGCCGAACAGCTCCGCAATCCGCTTCTGGTCGAGCCAGAAGGTCTCCGATTCGTAGAGCACCTCGACGCGCACGGCGTCGTTGGCCGTGCGATAGAGGATCAGCTCGCCTTCCGTCGGGGTGTGGTCGGGCATGTGGCGGGCCTCAGTCCCGAAATGCGCGGTTCGTCACAGTGGGCCTGCGATGCTCGGACGAGCGGATGGCCGAGACTTGCCGCTGCGACGACGTGGGGTCGCAGCAGGCTCAGCCAGCAGCGGCCTCAGTATGGCCCGCATCCAGGCCGGCAGTGTGGTCAACCCCTTCCGCAGGTCGTCTCCCAGTTCCGCCCCGTGCGTCGGATCCGCCAGTAGAGCCACCAGCTTCGCCTGAATCTGATCGCGGTCGGCCGACAGCGTGTCCTTCAGCCAGTGGAGGGCCTGCACGATTCGCATCGCGGGCCGCCCAGCCCAGTGCAATCTACTGGGGGCCGTCTGCTTGAAGTCGATGACCAGCCGGCCCACGTGGATCGAGCGGCGCCGTGCGTCGGTGTGCACGACGATGCGCGCAGGGACCGCGGTCGTGAATCCGAGGTCGTTGGCCGCGGTCAATCCGTCCACGAGCATGCGTGTCTGGTCACGCCGCGACACCGCATCCAGCACCTGCCGGTAGTCAGGGTCGCTGACCTGCTTCGTGAGCGGGTTCGTGCGGGGGACGGCGTACAGGCCCCGACCGATCCGGCGAAGCTGGCCGGTACCGACGAGACGCTGGAGGACCTTATCGACGGCATCGCGCGACCCGAGGTCAAGGAAGTCGGCCGGCGTCCAGACCTGGGCGGCCCCGCCGTCGGCCATGCGGTCGAGGACCTGCCGCGTGAGGCCCATGTCCGATAATTGTATACAAATTTCGGACGCACTGCGAGGCGAGTTGACCGAGACTCTCTACATACTTCGGACAGACCGATCCAGTCAGACTGGATCGGCCTTCGTACTCGCGGCACGGGAAAGATCCTGGGCGGAGAGCGCGTTCAGGAAGGTATGGAGGCCCACGACACCCTCACGCCGCATGGACGAGGTAGTGTCGAAAATCGTCCCTGACACCCAGCCAATCTCTCCGCAAAGGCACACCCGCCCCTACTTATGTGAACGGGAGTTTGGGACGAGATCTTTCAGAAGATTTTGAACTCGCTAGGCGCCGTCCAGAGACTCCAAGTCAGCGCCATGTCTCACAATCCACGGCCCTCAGGGTCAGGTTCGCGGCCATCTCACCGGTTCGCAGGCCGGCGAGGTCTCGGCGTCGCTTGACGGTGGCAGGCTTCACGACGATAGAATCCCGGGAGAAACCTCGCGTCATGACGCCATCCGGCTATCGTCTCGACCGTCGCCACTTCATTCAATCGGTGACGGCCGGCATCGCTGGCTCGTCGTGGCCGATGCGCGGGATCGCCGCTGAGCGGCAGTGGACCGCGATACAGAAACTGATCGATGGCTACGTCGTCGACAAGA
>CAYOVH010000022.1:0-2029 GCA_964407405.1 uncultured Candidatus Saccharibacteria bacterium
CGTGTCTTTGTGCCTTCGTGTTCCAAAAGGCTAACTAAACGATATTGATTTTCAAAACCCGGCAGATACCTTTTCATACTTCTTTTTGAAACACAGTGACACAGCGGCACAGGGGCACGGAGGATATTCTTGATCACGTAAGGCACCTCCGTGTCTCCGTGTCTTTGTGCCTTCGTGTTCCAAAAAACACTTCTAAGCCGGAAGACCCATGCCTCCCTGAAACCTATGACCTAATACCTCATACCTGAAAGTTCATCCCCGTTCCCGTTCCGGTTGCCTGCGCATTTGTTCATCTACAGAAACAGGGCCGCTGCCGCTTACCAAAAAAAAGATCAGCAATGCCAAAACAAGTATGGACAGCCAAAGCCCTTCATTGGGCGATAATATCCCCGCATCTGCATTCACAAAAAAAACAGCGCCAAGTAATATGGGTATCTGCACCAGACAGGCCAAGCGGGTAAGTAATCCAAAAGTGATAAGAGCCCCGCCCACGATATGCGCGAACACCACGTAATGGGCCAACACGCCCAGCGACATGGAACCGAGAAATTCGCTTTTGGTCATGAGGGCGCTCAACTGATCCATATTATTGATAAATTCCACACCCCGTATAAAAAGAAATATGCCCAGCAACATGCGGATGAAATCGAGCCATTTGGGGTGATGGGTGTCTCCCCATCTTTCCATACTGTGAAGGAGGTTCATATGGCAAAGTTTTAGATGAAGAAAGGAGTGAATACAAAATACAAAATTCTTCCGGGATATTATAAAGATGACTGGCTGATACATAGAAACGTATAGGCAATTGCGGGAATGAAAATTTATAACTGTTTAATCCACAGTATGGATCACAACGCCTACAACATATCTTATAATCAAATCGTTTATCAGAAGCATTTATACACGACTTTTACGAACTTGTAAGCGTTTATTGTAAATATAAGAGATCATCTTCCGCAAAAACCCGGGAAGCATTGGTATACCTGAAATGAAAGCCCTTTTTTTATCACTGGCAACTTGTTTTTTTACCTCCATCAGTTTCTCCCAAAACTGTACGGATACTTTTTACAGGAAAGGTTATTACGAACCAGGGATGCTGTTGCAGGCCAGTGAAAATATTATTACGCGGGACGGCGCTACGGTAATAGCAGGCAGGTATAGCAACCCGGGTAATGGCGAAATTGCTTTATTCATAACCAAGATCAACCCAACAGGCACTGTTGTATGGAACAAGAAAATAATGAAAGGATCTGATAACACAGATTTTCAACTCATCAATGGAATAAAAGAACTGAACAATGGAAATTTTGTTATTGTATATCTTGATGCTGGGGACAACTCCGGCAGTACAATTAATATTATACAGTTGAGCGCTGCAGGCAACCTGTTGTGGGCAAAGGAGCTTACAACTGTTGCTGTTGATGATTTTTTTCTAAACGCTCAAATGGCCGTTACCGATAATAACGACATTATAATAGCCGCTACTATTCTTGTAGAAGAATGGGCTCATGCCGGTGAAACAGTACCCCTGATCATTAAAATGGATAATAGCGGAAATATATTATACAACAGGTGGTTTGCAGGCAACACCTGCAGCAGCGCTACCATAACGGGTGTAGTAACCGATAAAAACATGCTGTATGCTTTTGGCAGGAGTGGCGGCTGCCCAATACCCGGCAATACGGAAGTTGATGAAAATGTATTCGCCTTTAAAATGGATCATCAAACCGGCGAACTGCTGTTATCCAGGTCTTATTTTTCCACCCGGACGCAGGCATACCCCACAGTTACAATCATGAATCATTGGGTATATGCAGATATGGTTAAATCCAGTGAAGATCATTTTTACATTACTGACAGGTTCTATTCCTTTGCGCAAAACCGCTTTGGCCTTATTAACACCACTATGGATACCCTGCTCAACTTCAGCAGTGGAAGGGTTTTTTCAAACAGTCAAATGTCTGCCACCACCTATCGTTTCGGCACCACCGATCCCTCGGGCAACTGGAGCATTTATACCGCGCTGGGC
>CAYOVH010000023.1:0-1988 GCA_964407405.1 uncultured Candidatus Saccharibacteria bacterium
CACTTCGTCATGCCGGTGAGCAGGTACTTCGGGCGGACGAACTGCCGGAAGCGCTGGCCCGGCTCCGCGGTCTTCCACTACGATCCTTTGGCGACAGTACTCCTCGCGGTTGTCGGTGCGTCCATCGGAGACCTGTCCGGACTACGAGGCGATGGCCCGGGCATTTCTCCGGCCGCAGACCGTCAACATTGCTCGCGAGGATTCCTTTCCGGTGATCCGCGGACGCATCACGCCGTCGCTGTTGACAACCGCGGAACTCGCGCTTGACGGACAGGGGCCTGACCATGGCTTCTACCTGGGTGACGGCGGCAGCTTCGACGACCTCGTCTCGTTTTGGAATCTTCGAGCCGCTGGCGCGGAAGTAGTGCGATTCTGATGTCATTGCCGTTACTCCAAGACTCGATGCCCTCCTCCTCCATACATCGCCGGACGTCTGGCATTTGCTCGTCGACGAGCGTAGGGTCAATCGCATACTTGATCACGCGATCCGGTCCGTAGCCGCGCCTCTCTCGCGGCGGGAGCGGGTGGTTACATTGAGCCAGCAATGCGTCACCGAAGCCAAAACGTAACAGCCAGCACGACGACGAGCACATGCCGACCGCGGCGGCTCACGGCGCGTCTCCGTTCCGCTTTGGCAGGTGTGCCTTCGCTCGAACGCGGGACTCAGCCCATCCCGGCGACTTGCGGTCAAGCTCCCACTCCGGATGGATGTCAGTCCGCAGCCGCTGCAACTTCTGCCCGTCCACTTGGAACGTCCAACTCGGACCAAGAGATTGCAGGGCATCATCGTTGAGCCAGAAACACGTGAGATAGGTCTGACCAACCCGGGTCGGAACCTCGTAGGAGTTTCGTGCAATGAGTCGTCGGCCATCTACTACGAGTTCGCCTCCGTCCTCCGGGAACGACACAGACCCGCCCTCCGCCAACCGGGCGCCAGGATCCTTGAGAACTGTCAGCACCCTAGCCACAACGATGGAGTTGATCCAATCGCCAGGAACACGGTACGGCGGCGAGTTCTGGGTCGTGAATGCCGAACGCTTGTCCACCACACGTACGATTGCGACAGCGTCAGACATCCGCGTCAGCGCTTCTACCTCCTCCTCGGCATCCGGAGTGATTCCGACATCCGGCGGGGCGTCCTTGAGTATCTCGACCACCCGCTCGTCTGGTCGGACCTGCGACAGAATCGGCACGCCCGGCCTGAACCTGGGTTGGTACGCCTTGTCTTTCGGCTCCTGCGGCGAGACCGAAGCCTGAGAATGCCCCACGGCTGACGTACAGAGGACCAACATAGCCAGAGAGATGAGTAGCTTTGTCATAGCACGACTCTCCTAGCAGTAACGAGCGAACGGGGTTGACCTTAGGCCCGTCCTCCTAAGGCGCTCGCAGCACAACCCGGCCAAGCCAGCCGGAGTATCGGCTGCGGCCGATTGGAAGTTGAATCCACGTGCAGATTCCTCATGGCCCCCTCCGAGGGCTCCCCGCTGATCGCCATCGGCCAGCGCGAGCCAGCCACGACGAACAACGAACGTGGCGCCGCGCTTCACAGTTCGGGCGCCGATGTTTGAGTGGAGAGCGAGCCGGGAGGCCCCGCGCATCGATGATGAACCTGATGTCGATCATCGATCCGACGGCCGGCTCGGAGGCCCGGATGACACGGGGGCACCTGAGTCCGCCCATGCGATGCCGGTTTGAGCCGATGACGGCCGTCAGCTTCAACTCCCTGACGGCGTCGCCGCCTGCACCGGCGCTACGGCACGGCGAGGTCGGTGTTGCTCGGCTCCGTGGCAAGCAACTCGGCGCGGGCGCCCGCGGGCCGTCTGCCTTTAGCGTGTTGGAGTCACCGGCCCATCGGTGGAGCGCTTCGGAGTGGTTGACCGTGATGTCGAACCGCCGCGATGGCGCTGGTCGCTTCGTGCCGTTGCCCGAGTTGCCTCAAATGGTCTCGGGTCGCGTCGTATCGGCTGCGACCGTCATTCACCGTTCCG
>CAYOVH010000024.1:0-1924 GCA_964407405.1 uncultured Candidatus Saccharibacteria bacterium
CGAGAACGATGAGAACGGGAATGATGATGTCGAAACCGGTGAACGGCATGCAAGCCTCCCTCAATCAGCGCCTGCCCAGTTGGACCTGCCGCGCGCACTGACACGCCCGCAAAAGATTTATGTGTGTTCGCCGCGCGTTACAATCGCTCACGGCCGGAAAGCGAAGAGATCGCTATCCGGGTCCTTGTTGCCGAGAATGGCGGTGGTCACCAGTTCGGCGGCCATCTCGGCGTAGGTGATGCCGTTGCCACCGTATCCCATGACCGCGAAGATGCGCGGACGGTCGGGCAGAGCGCCGATAAAGGGCAGTCCGGTGGTCGTCGTGCCGAACGATCCGGCCCATGCGAAGTCCGGGCGGGTGTCGAGATCGGGCAGCATCGCCTTCAGCTGGACGGTTCTATCAACGCGGTTTTGCGTACGACATTGAAGGCGGGGACGGTCTGTTCGAACGGCAGTCGAACTCTTCGAGCGCGGTGATGTCGGCGGGGTGGAGGGTTTTCGACCGCTCCTCGATCTTGTCCGCTATGCCGAGGCGGTCTTCTGCAGGAAGAGCAGACGTTTGATGTTGTAGACGATGTTCGCCATTCCGATCTTGGTGGTGGCGCGAGCGATGCCGACGGTGCGAACGACGAGACCCATCCTGTATTTCTGTTCGGCGAAGACGTGCTCGACGAAGGCGCGGACCTTCGACTTGGCGCCGTTGGCGATCGCTGTGCGGCGATCCATCGACCGACCCTTCGGCTTCTTGCGGTGGACGCGGGAGACGAAGCCGTTCTGTTCCATGAAAGCCTCGTTGGCCTTTGAACGATAAGCCGTATCCGCCCAGACCTGGCTTGCAGTGTTGGTCTTGTCGAGCAGACCCTCGCGCAACCGCGCGCCCTCGTAGGCAGCAGCGTCCGTTGCTTGCCACTTGCGGATCAGGCCGAACTGTCGGTCGATCGAGACGTGGTTCTGGTAGCCGAAGGCGGGAATGGCGATGTCGACCGGCGGCTTCGTTCCGTCCGGACGTTCCTTCGCCTTGGAGAACTTGACCGTCCAGCGCGCGTCCCGGTCCTTCTGCCGGAGCTTGGCCGGCCGGGCCTTCCAATTCTCGGGAATGCGCCCTTCCTTCAGAACCTTCTTCTCGTCCTCGGTGTTGCGCTGTTTCGGCGCCGCCACGAGGCTCGCATCGACGATCTGGCCGCCCATGGCGATGTAGCCCGAGGCGCGAAGCGTGGCATCGAACCGGTCGAACAGGGACTGGATGGCGCCGGCCCTGGTGAGCTTCTCCCGAAACAGCCAGATCGTGCGTGCATCCGGAACCCGGTCGGATAAGCCCAGGCCCAGAAAGCGCATGAAGGACAGCCGATCGCTGATCAGGAACTCGGCACGCTCGTCCGACAGGCTGTTGGCGGCCTGGATGACGAGCACCTTGAACATCATCACCGGATCGAAGGGCGGCCGCCCGCCCTGCGATCCGTCCGAATAGGCCAGCGCCTTGACCAGATCGGCCCGGAAAATCTCGAAATCGACGGCCCGCCCGAAGGCTTCGAGTTGGTCGCCGAGGTCGCTCAAACGCTTCAGGCGCTCATCGATGTCGAAGAAACCAGGCTGACCACGCATCTCGTCCGATCCTCCTCCGCATGCATCGGAGGCATTGAATCAAAACGGACCCGATTCGGCGAGGTTCTTAGAACCGTCCAATTTCCTTCCGGGATAGGTTCGCTCCAGACTGCGCACGCCACCAGCGGAATCTCTCGAACATACGACCACGAGAGTCGCCTGGAATAGTGTCGCCTTTTCCGATGCTTAGCCAGACAGTACACTCAGTTCCGTCGATGTGAGACGCCAATCCGACTGGAATTCGCCGATATTGGCAGCCGCGTCTTTGTCGGCTCTTTGCCGTGCCCACAAGTTTGGCGGCGCGATGCAAATAGATCATGGT
>CAYOVH010000025.1:0-1795 GCA_964407405.1 uncultured Candidatus Saccharibacteria bacterium
ACCCGGCGCCTTTACGGAGCAGTCCGCCACACCCCTATGGACCGAACCGCCACTCATTACGTCCGTAGCGGATCCGGGGGGCAGGTCACAGCCTCCTTCGTTCAAACGGACCGCAGGTGCTCATCGGTGATCAGGAACATCATCGCCTCGGCTTCGGCAAACAGCGCCCCACTCTCAGTGTCTTGCCGAATCTCGGCCCGCGCCTTGACGAACTTCTTCCGCTTCTCGGTGGTCCAAGCACGGATCAACAGATTCGCTCCAACAGGAATCTGTTGCCGAAGGCGTGCCTCGAATCGCCCGGTGAGCCCGGCTGAGCCGTGGAAGTAGAGAGACCACCCGAACGCTTCATCCATCAATGTCAGCGCGACGCCGCCGTGAAGAATTCCTGGCCAACCGTCGTGCTCGGGGCGGGCAACGTAGTAGGCACGGCTGCCGTTGTCACCCTCTGGCTCGAAACGCACACCGAAGCCGGACTTGTTCTCAGGTCCGCAGACCCAGCAGTGGTTTCCCTTCTCGATCATGGCGGCCGATGGTAACATACTAACCGGTAGGTATGTCAGAAGAGCCCGCGGCGGAACGTGTAGTCTTCACGACCAAGATTGCGATAGTCATTCGCGAGGATTTGGCGATGTGGCAGAAGCTGAACGTCACTGCCTTTCTCGCAACGGGCATCATTGGGGCTGTTCCTGAAATTCTTGGGCAGCCTTACCTAGATGCTGAAGACAACCTCTATAACCGCCTCGCCGGCCAACCCATCATCGTCCTTGCAGCGGATGCCGCGTTGCTCAAGACGATCTACGGTCGCGCCATGGAGCGGCGCGCTGCGTTATCGCTCTACATCGAAGACATGTTCAACACGGGAGACGATGCTGCCAATCGCGCGACGGTCCGAGCTGCCCGCCCAGAGGGCATGAATGTCGTCGGTCTCGCCTTGCGCGAAGATCGGAAAATCGTCGACAAGATCATCAAGGGTGCAAAGTTACATTCGTGATGTCTGCTCGAGCAATCGTCGTATCCAAGAAATCCCAGCAGGCGGCCGCGACCCGAGAGGGACTCCTGACCCACGCGCTCGCGCTGTTCGCAAGGCGCGGATTATCAAACACTTCGCTGGACGATGTCGCGACTGCGGCGGGCGTGACGAAGGGCGCCATCTACTGGCACTTTCGCGATAAAGACGAACTGTTCCGCGCAATCCTGGACCGCATTCGGTCCCGATGGCAGGATTGCGTGCTCTCGCCGGTAACGAAGGCCAGCGATGCGCCTGCTCGTCTTCATCGCCTATTCGACGGCTATGTGGAGTTATTCGAAGAGACTCCTGAAATGTGTCTGTTTCTGCAGCAGACCCTACTTGACACGCAAAGCACACAGCGTTCCGAACAGGTTGCTGCGGTGTTCGAGCAGACGAGAGTGTTCATCGAGCGCATCCTTGATGATGGCAAACGTGAGAGGTGCTTTCATCGGTCTCTGGATTCGAAAATAACGGCGAGCACCATTGTCGGCTCGTTAGCAGGCACCAGCCAGCAATGCGTTGCCAACAAGCTCGTCAACTTGAGGAGATTGATAGATGAGGTTCGCGCGATGGTGCTCGCGCACGTCAGTTGCTGAGGCCCCCAACCACGGCCCCGGACTTCGAACTATCGCTGGCCGTCCTGATGTTCATATGTTCTGGCGGCGGTCCGTCCAGCTGACCAGACGTCCCGCCTGAAGGGTTCGCAGCAATTGCCCAGACTTGTGCCGGTAGGTGTGCCAGTTTCGACCGCGGAACGCTGTCGTTCCATGTCGCTGCAGGGCGTCG
>CAYOVH010000026.1:0-1568 GCA_964407405.1 uncultured Candidatus Saccharibacteria bacterium
TCGACGTCTTCGCAAGCTGACTCCTTCTCCCGCCCGCGCTGAGTGCAGTTAGGGCCAATACCGTTCAGTTAAGACTACATGGGTGTAGTTTGTAGGGCATGCCTCGCGCGGGTTGGCGGAAGCCGGAGTCGGATCGTCGGTTGTCGGATTTGGTGTCGGTGGGTGTGCTGACGCGGGTGTTCCCACCGGCGTTGGTCGATGAGGTGATCGAGGCGTCGGGGCGCACCCAGGTGCGTCATCGTGCGTTGCCGGCGCGGGTGATGGCGTATTTCGCGATCGGGATGGGTCTGTATTCCGACGGTTCGTATGAGGACGTGTTGTCGCAGCTCACTGATGGTTTGGCGTGGGCTTCGGGGTGGCGTGAGCGATATCGGTTGCCGGGTAAGTCGGCGATATTTCAGGCGCGGGAACGGTTGGGGGC
Source organism: uncultured Candidatus Saccharibacteria bacterium (assembly GCA_964407405.1). Lineage (GTDB taxonomy): Bacteria > Patescibacteriota > Saccharimonadia > Saccharimonadales > Saccharimonadaceae > JASLCR01. The sequence goes on from CAYOVH010000026.1 coordinate 422, forward strand.
GCAGCCGTTAGCGGATTTGTTTGCGCGGGTGGCTCGACCGGTGGGCGGTCCGGATACGCCCGGGACGTGGATGGCGGGGCGACGACTGGTCGCGATCGACGGGACGTGTCTGGATGTTGCGGATACACCGGTCAACGAGGAGTTTTTCGGTCGGCCTGGCGTGAACAAGGGTGAGAAATCAGCGTTCCCGCAGGCGCGACTGTTGGCCGTCGCCGAGTGCGGCACCCACGCGATCTTCGCCGCGGCGATCGGTGCGTACCGAGACGCAGAGTCGGTGATGGTCCAACGTCTACTCGACGGTCTGGGTCCGGGGATGCTGCTGTTGGCCGACCGTGGATTCTTCTCATACTCGTTGTGGCGCACCGCTTCTAACACAGGATCGGACCTGCTCTGGCGAGTGAGCACCGGCCGCAACGGGCCGACGCCCACGCATGTCGAAGACCTGCCCGACGGCTCGTGGTTGGCGCAGCTGCGTTCGGCCAAGGACCGACACAGCGAGCCGATGCTGGCCCGGATCATCGATTACACCCTCGACGACGGCCGCGACAACCCCGCCGTCTATCGACTTGCCACGACTCTGCTCGATCCCACCGAAGCCCCAGCAGCAGAGCTGGCCCGCGCCTATGCCCAACGGTGGGAGATCGAGAGCGTCTTCGACGAACTCAAGACCCACCAGCGCGGGGCCAAGGTGGTACTGCGATCGAAATCGCCCGACCTCGTCCTGCAGGAGATTTGGGGATACCTGTGCTGCCACTACGCGATTCGGTCTCTGATGAGCCAGGCCGCCGCGCACGCCGGGCACGACCCCGATCAGGTCAGTTTCACCGCCGCGCTGCGCATCGCGCGTCAGTCCGTCGCCCAGCAGGGTGCTTTTTCCCCCTGACCAGCGGCGATCAGCCGACCGCCACTGGCGCGCCTTCCTGCACCGCCTGCTCAGCCGCCTCAACCCCGCGCGGCGGCACCGATCCGCGCCCCGCGTGATCAAACGCAAAATGCCCAAATGGCACGTCAAAAGGACTGCGCACCAACACTGGCCCCAACCCGAACACCCGCCCAGTATCAAAATCCGCCACTCTTAACTGAACGGTATTGCAGTTAGCCCGGTGACGCCGACATTGGCCGTCGAGGGAAGGACGCCCGGCGTGCA
>CAYOVH010000027.1:0-1532 GCA_964407405.1 uncultured Candidatus Saccharibacteria bacterium
TTCTGGTCGAGGCCAATAGTTCCTCTGTGGCGACCGCCATGTACGCCTACCATCCGCACTACGTCGATGCGGTGGCGTTCAAGCTCACCAGCGGCACGGATTATCTGTACCTCTCCGACGCGAATTTTAACGTCACGGCCGTCGTGGATAATTCGGGACAGACTTCGGGCAACGTCGCCGAACGCTATTCGTATAGTCCCTATGGCGAAGTGACGTTCCTGGCCCCTGACTTCTCACCTCTGACCTCTTCCCAAATTGGTAATGAGATTCTTTATACTGGCAGGTGGCGCGACCCCGTGACGGAGCTGCAACTCAACCGAAACCGATGGTATTACGCTAACCTAGGGTGGTTAACGAGGGATCCGATTGAGTACAACGGGAATTGGATGAATTTGTATGAATATGCAATTAGCAACCCAACTAGATTTGTCGATGCCGACGGGAATCGACCTTCACTTCCACCTGGTGGTGGTGTTTGTACTCGGACTGTTATTGTCAGGACCACCACATTTACCGCAAAGAGGGTTTGTTTCGTAGTTGGTGCAGGCGTTACATGTGGTGAGCTAGGCTATTATTGTGTCACCAAACCACTTATCGAAGAAACTTTGACTCGCCGCATTTCTAACTGGTGGTGTGAGGATAATGAAAACGATGATTGGGAAGAGTGTCCTCTCTTGCATTCCAGTATGTGTAGCGGGAGGAATGCTGGTGGCTCAAAAACATGTACTTATCGTTGTCCAACATCAGGTGATCATGACTTCAGTATTGAATGCCCTCCTGGTAATCACGAAGGGCCTCCGTGTCCCTTAAGTAGAAAGTATTGGAAAGGCAGTTGAGAATTACACCCTAAGGATTCAGCTCCATTAATACTATGGGAGGCTCATGAATTGGATAAAGAAATCACGCGTATAATTCAAGATTATTACGACAAACATGATGGAGACGGAACTTTTGTGCGTGATGATCGCGCAATTCCATTTAAAATAATCCGTCCTCCCACAAGTTCCAACAGCCCAATTATTGTTGCTCGCAAAACTCAACTTGTATTAGAAGCATTGGGATATGAGTTAGAGCCGGAAAGTCCTGGCTTTATAGGTCGAGGAGCGCTTCCTAGCCCTGAAGATGATAAGTGGATTCGTGCATTTGTGAAAAGCCATCGGTTAATATTTCTAGGTTCGCTTGATCCAGCTGACATGATGTACTTTGCATGGCTCCGACAACGAAATTATTGTCGTCGGTTGGAATATTTGGGAATCACGGATTCCTATTTGAGGGACGTTGGTGCCTCCGATCCGTGGCGAATCGCCTATAAGATGTCTGAGTCTCAACAGCAAGCAATGTCCGTAGTTGATTCTGTGATTTCAGACTGGAGCGACATTGTTGGAGCAGTCTGTAGCGATGTGTTGCGTTCAGGGAGCGCAATTGACCTAGACGGTATTGCTGGCATTAATAAATCTGCATCTTCGTTACTGACCCAAAATTTCTTTCAATAATGGTGTACCTGTACTGGCCCAACGAAATCCACTGTGAAC
>CAYOVH010000028.1:0-1482 GCA_964407405.1 uncultured Candidatus Saccharibacteria bacterium
TGCACCAGGTCGTCGTGGCTGCCTTGCTCGGCGATGCCGGTCTCGTCCACCACCACGATGCGATCGGCGCCGCGGATGGTGGCCAACCGGTGGGCGATGACCAGCGTGGTGCGGCCGACCGCCAGCTCTTCGAGCGACTGTTGGATGGCCCGCTCGGTCTCGGTGTCCAGCGCTGATGTCGCCTCGTCCAGGATCAGGATGGGTGGGTTCTTCAGGAACATGCGGGCGATGGCGAGGCGCTGCTTCTGGCCGCCGGAGAGCTTGACGCCGCGCTCACCGATGACGGTGTCCAGGCCGTTGGGCATGTCGGCGATGACCGCGTCCAGCCGGGCGCGGCGGGCGGCTTCCATGATGTCGGGCTCGCTGGCGCCGAGGCGACCGTAGGCGATGTTCTCGCGCATGGTGCCGGCGAAGAGGAAGACATCCTGCTGCACGATGCCGATCTGGTTGCGCAGCGAGGCCATGGTCATGTCGCGGATATCGACGCCGTCGACGGAGATGTGGCCACTCGTCACCTCGTAGAAGCGTGGCAGCAGCGAGCAGATGGTGGTCTTGCCCATGCCTGAAGGGCCGACGAAGGCCACCGTCTCACCGGCCGCGATCCTCAGGTCGATGCTGCGCAGCACCTGCCTGCCGTTGGGGTAGGCGAAGCCGACCCCCTGGTAGACGATGTCGCCGCGCAGCTCCTCCATGTGGACGGCGCCTGGCCTGTCGACGATGTCGGGCTCGGTGTCGAGCAGTTCGGTGTAGCGCTTGAAGCCGGCGATGCCCTTGGGGTACAGCTCGATGACCGCGTTGATCTTCTCCAGCGGCCGGAAGAAGACGCCGACCAGCAGCAGGAAGCCGACGAAGCCGCCGTTGCTGAGCGAGCCGGTGAGCACGAAGTAGCTGCCCGCCACCATGACCACCAGCTGGGTGACCCGCATGCTGAGGTAGGACAGCGAGATGCTGGTGGCCATGATGCGGTAGGCCTCCAGCTTGGTGCGGCGGTAGTTCTGGTTGTCGACGGCGAAGAGTGCGCGCTCGTGGTCCTCGTTGGCGAAGGCCTTGACCACGCGGATGCCGCCCACGTTCTCCTCGATGCGGGCGTTGAAGCGGCCCACGCGGCTGAACAGCTCGCGCCATGTCATGGTCATGCGGCCGCCGAGGCGGGTGGTCAGCCAGAAGATGAAGGGCACCAGGCCGGCGGTGATCAGCGCCAGCGGCACGTTGATGCTGAACATCAGGATGAAGGCGCCGATCAGCGTCATCACCGCGATGAAGGCGTCCTCCGGTCCGTGGTGGGCGATCTCGCCGATCTCTTCCAAGTCCTTGGTCAGCCTGGCCACCAGGTGACCGGTCTTCTGGTTGTCGAAGTAGCCGAAGGAGAGCTTCTGCAGGTGGTCGAAGGCCTTGCGGCGCATCTCGGTCTCGATGTTCACGCCAAGCACGTGGCCCCAGTAGGTGACCACGGTCATCAGGCCGGTGTTGATCAGGTAGATG
>CAYOVH010000029.1:0-1466 GCA_964407405.1 uncultured Candidatus Saccharibacteria bacterium
GCTTCGGCGCCATGCTCCTCGGCGATGGCGCGCTCGACGGCAGCCGCGTGATGAGAGTCGAAACCGCACGCGCCGCGCGATCGAATCTCCTGCCCGACGGCGTACTCGAGGCAACGACGGGTCAGGGTGCCGGCATGCCAGTCGTCCGGCCCGGCGACAAAGCTGTCATGCCGCCAGGCACGGTGATGGGCAGCGGCGCCAGCGGCGGCCTGTGGTGGATGGACCCCTCACGCCGCGGCAACGTCGTCTTTCTGACGCAGGTGATCGGAATCGGCCAGGCCGCGTACACCGTGCCAGCGGAGCTGTCCGCCGCACTCGAGGCGGGACTCAAGGAGCCAGCGTAGGCGGACTCGCCGTCATCCGACGGCAGCGAGAACCACGCCGTCCAAAGGGACCTGCTCGAGGTCTGACCGACCGCAGTCGTGCATCGAGAGGAACGTGGTGGCAGGACGACTTGAAGACTGGCATGTCGGCCTCGCGGAGGGTCTGCGTCGCCGAAAGATCCGTGTGGCCACGCGCCTTCAACAGGATATGAAGGGAAGGAAACCTCAAGCCGCATGGACCAGGTAGTTGCGGAAATCGTCCCGAACACCCAGCCAAGCGCTTCCGCAAGGCACACCACTCCCGACCTGGTATGAACGCAGATTTGAGGCGATCCTTGCAGGGTCTGCATGCAACCCCTTCTGGCGGTGTGGGCTTCGGCCCGGTCAGCTGGGGTTCGGCCAGTCCGAAGCTCATCCTGTCAGGCACAATTCTTACCTGCTGGCAGAACGCCGGTGTCGCTACGAGATGAGGGCAGATTGACTCGCGGCGAGTTGCCACCGCCCATCGCGGCGCACCAGCACGTTGAGAATGCGAAGCGCCATCTCGCCCGGGCGACCGTCGTAGGTGCCCTTCAGGCTCTCGATGCCGCTCACGACCGCGGTGTCGCCATACACGGCGACACGCAGGTCGGTATTGCGAATGTATTCGGGCTTGATCCGCCGTGCCGCGAACAGCGCGATGTCGTCATCGCGGTGGATCAGGGCGCCGTTCATCTGGCCAATGCGCAACTCCGTCGCATAGAAGCGCTCGAGGAATGCAGTGTCGCCTTTCACACGTGCCTCCGCCCATTGGTGAATGGACGCCAATATTCCGGCCTCGACACTGTTGCTCTGCGCACCGGCTGTGTCGACCGATCGCGCCACACGAAACCCGACGCCACCGCTGCGATACCGCTCGAGCGTGGCGTTCCTGGGCGGTGCGAAATTCCTGAAGGCGGAGCGGATCATCCGCGACGCGTTCCCCCAATCGCCGCCCCGCAGCATGCGATACGCACACGCGTTGGTGCCGACCATCCATGGGAAGGCGCCCTCCTTCAACGCGACCGCTGTGTCGTACGCGGCCCCGTCGGTTGGCAGGCCGGCATAGCTCGCATAACAATCCTGCACCCACTGCAGGACGTTGCCGTGCATGTCGTGGAGGCC
>CAYOVH010000030.1:0-1459 GCA_964407405.1 uncultured Candidatus Saccharibacteria bacterium
GGCTTCATCCGTTATAAATGCATATGGCGCCAAAATAATATGCTCGGCGGTTTATCTTCAGCACCGTAGTATTCAAAATGTTATTGAAGAAGAACTTTCTGCCTTTCCCTTTTCCCTTGCAACCTATACTTTAAATGAACAGGATTCTTCGGTAACCGGATCGGTTTGGGGTTTGGTAAACCGAAAAGCCATTTACCGCAACGGGCTGGGTGCAACACTGGTGAGCGATAGCAGTGAAAGCCAGATAAGAGCGCAACATTTCATACTCCCGGTAAAGCCTTCAAAAAATACAGATACCATTGCCTGGCCCAATGGCAACCTGTTGCCTGATACCTTGCCTTCGGGAATTGACCCCCTGAAACTCGATGCAATATTGCAACAGGCCCTCAATGAATATAAAGATGGAGACCCTGTATATACAAATGCCATTGTGGTATTATATAAGGGTCAATTGGTGGCTGAAAAATATGCTCATGGCTACAATAAAAATTCACTCCTGCCGGGATGGTCTGTTGCCAAAAGCATAACAGCCGCATTAACCGGCATCCTTGTAAAACGGGGAAAACTGGATGTGAATGCTCCCGCGCCTGTAGCGGAATGGAAGAATACCGGCAAAGAAAAAATTACATTGAAGCAGTTGCTGCAGCAAACTACCGGACTCGATTACGAGGAAGATTACAGAAAACCATCCACCGCTACCAATATGCTTTTTAAAAAAGGGAACGCTGCCGCCTATGCAGCACAGTTACCCCTGAAATACGCCCCGGGCAGCGTATTCAATTATTCCAGCGGCAATAGTAATATTATAAGCAGGATCATTCGCCAGGCTACAGGTGAAAGAAACTACCATGCTTTTCCCTATGAAGCACTTTTTTATAAGGTGGGTATGTATTCAATGGTGCTGGAGCCCGATGCATCGGGCACTTATGTGGGTTCTTCCTTTTGCTATGCCACGGCAAGGGATTATGCCCGCTTTGGCCTGCTTTACTATAATAATGGCATATGGAATAATGAACGGATATTGCCGGAAGACTGGGTAAAAGCAACTATTCAGCCCCCGGCTGCCGATACTCTTCAACATTATGGATACCAGTTTTGGTTAAATGGTTTCAATAAGAATGATCCTGCGCAACGCTGGTATCCGGATGTGCCGGCTGACATGTATTTTGCCGATGGCTTTGGCGGACAGGATATTTACATCATTCCTTCAAAAGAATTAGTGGTGGTACGCCTGGGTTTGCATGTAATGGATGAAAACAAACTGCTTAAAGACATCATTTCAACCATCCGGTAAATATTTCAATATATTGATTCAATCAAAACAAATTATTTTTTTTATGCAGTTAGATGAAGCGGCAGCAATGCTCGATAATGATCACTTCCATGTTGCAGAACAAATGGTTTGGGCCGACCTCGGCTGTGGCAACGGAACTTTTACCCTGGCGCTTGCAAAGCTGCT
>CAYOVH010000031.1:0-1456 GCA_964407405.1 uncultured Candidatus Saccharibacteria bacterium
GCTGCACCGCCTCCCATGAGAAGGCAGTCAAGAGGGAATTGAAATTCATTTCACATTTTTGACGAAGAGGTCGGGGGTGTCAATGGGCGTGAGGCGCGAGGACAAGGATCATGCTCCCATACGAACTCGCGCCGGCGGGGCGTGGTTCACGATTGGATCCGGTCATCTGGGGACAGAAAGGAGCGTTGCCATCTTGTTCCCGAACTCCGCCCGGGGGCGGGTTCCGGCGGTGCATCGCAATCACTCCAGATCTGCGTCCTTCATCGCCTGCACGGGCGGCAGGAAAAATGGGGTTACTGGTTTGGTGGCGGCGGAGCGGGGTGGCGCTCATACTCCGAGCCGTTCTTCCACAGCGACATCATCAGCACGGCCAGCTTGCGGGCCACGGCCACCACCGCGCGCTTCTTCTCCCGGGCCGTCCCCCCGCCCTGCAGCCGGACGCCGTAGTCTTTGAGCGCGCACGGCGGGCCGAAGGGACCCAGCAGGTATTGCGCGGCGCTCACCAACAGGCCGCGCAGATAAGTGTCTCCGCACTTGCTGATGCGCAGTTGCTTGTCAGTGCCTCCGCTCTGGTCCCGCCGCGGGCACAGGCCCAGATACGCTCCGATCTCCCGCACATTGCTGAAGCGGCCCGGATCGCCCACCTTCAGCACGAAATACAGGCTGGTGATCGGACCCACGCCCTCGATCTGCTGGAGCCGCTGCGCCTGCGGATAACGCTCCCGGATCAGCCGGGCGATGTTATCCTCCAACTCCTTCACCTGCACAGCGATGTTTTCCAGCACCGCCAGCAACGGGCTGATCGCGCCCAGACAGGACGCGGGCACTTCCTTCATCACCTGCTTGTGAAAACTCGCGCTGCTGGTGTTCTTGATGTCATGACCCAGGCTCTTGAGGGTGAAGCGAATCGAACTGATCAGGTTCACCCGGGTGCGCACCAGGCTGTCGCGCAGCTTCAGGCTCAGCAAATGCTGCTGCGCCTCCTCGCGGCCATGCTCGATGGGGTGCAGCAGGCTCGCGTCCACCCGCGCCAGGCGGGCCAGCATCTGCGCGTCCCGCTCATCGCTCTTGCGTTCGTTTTGCGAGATCGCCCGCACCTTCCGCGGGTTGGCCACGATCACTTCACAGCCCAACTCTTTGAAAAAGAGGCTGATCCAGGGGCTGTGCATCCCCGCCTCCATCGCCACCGTGGCCTCCGGAAACTCCCCGATCAGTTCCCGCAGCGCCTCCCGTTGATTGGGCAGCTTGCGCTGCGCCAGCACCTCGCCCCGCGCGTCCAGCACGCACACGCTGTGCTTCTTGTCCCCAAGGTCCAGGCCGATCGTCACCCGCCCGCCCACAGCCACGCCACGACTTCGTTGGCCAGACGTTGACGGTGGGGTCTTGTCTTCCCCGCCCGGCTGCGCGCCACGACGGCTGCGAGAACCACGGGATGAGGGGGTGGTGGCAATAGTGG
>CAYOVH010000032.1:0-1393 GCA_964407405.1 uncultured Candidatus Saccharibacteria bacterium
GCGCAGGAGAGACGCCAGGGGGCGGACCCGATCCGGCGGATGGCTAAGTGAACCCGGCCGACTCCACGTCGGCTGCAGCGTCATGTTGGCCAAGTCAGCGGTGGTCACGCCCCATGGGCAGGTGGTGCGCAGCACCTGGACCGCCTACTTCTGGGGGGACGACGCCCGCGCGCTGTACGACGAGATGGTGGGACGCAGCGCCGCCGGACCTCCATGGCCCACCGGCAGACCCAGGCTGCCAGTCAGCTACACCGGGCCGATCGACCCTGTCGGGCCTGTCGAACCTTCCCCACCCCGCCGCGCCAGCTCCTGGCGAGCACGGGCCAACTCGCCGAAGTCCTCGAGGGTGGCGGTGCCGCTCCTGACGCGCAGGTCGAGGGCCTCGCTGAACGCGAGCAGTTCGTCGTGCCCCATGGCCTCGACGACTGGCCCGATGTCGTGGTCATGGCTGGCCAACCGCTCCTCCTCCTGTCGGCTGTTCCCAGCCGCCTGACGAAACCCTACGCAGCGGCGGATTAAGGCGGCCATAAACGCCCTGTCCCTGCGACCACCGCCTTCGGGCATGTGGGCACTGGGGGAGCCCGCCGCTGCGCCGTGGCTATACTTCCTTGATTTGTGATGAGCAGCTTCCGTCCTCAGGCAGATAGCCGCTACCTCACGCGCCCACGGCTGCTCGGTCAGCTGCCTGACGAGCCCGGCTTCGTGGTGTGGCTGGAGGCGCCGTACGGCTATGGCAAGAGCGTGCTGGCCAGTCAGTGGGCCAAGCGCTTGGAGGAGGACGGCTGGCGCACCACCTGGCTGGCCGCCGGTGGCCGCGATCCGCGTTCGCAGCTCGCCACCGAGCTCGGCCTGCCGGCCGGCTCGCCGTGGAGCGTGACGCTCGACCTGCTGTGGTCTCAACGCACGCTGCTGGTCTTGGAAGACCTGGAGAGCCTGGACGATCACGAGGATCTGGCGCCGCTGCTCAGGGACGTGCGCGGCCTGCTGCTGCTGGCCAGCCGCGGCCCCGTGCGCGCCTCCGAGATGCCGCGCCTGCTGACCTCAGGCAGGCTCAGCCACTTGGAAGCGCACGCGCTAGGCTTCACCGACGCCGAAGCCACCGAACTGTTCGGCGATGCAGCCACGGCCAAGCGACTGTGGTCGAGGGCCAACGGCTGGCCCTTGCCCTTGCACTTCGCCTCTCTGACGGGCGGGCTGCCAGAGGGTCAGGCGCTGCTGGCCGGCATGAGGTCCAGCCTGACGGCGGAGGCCTGGGATGAGGCCTTGCTCCTTGCCACGGTGCCGCAACTGCCCGCCGACGCCGCCGTCCCAGCGACCCGGGATCTGGCTGGCAAGGGCTTCGTGCAGCTGGGCGAGTCCGGCTACCGCCTGCATGCCTTGGTGGCCGAGTCGA
>CAYOVH010000033.1:0-1383 GCA_964407405.1 uncultured Candidatus Saccharibacteria bacterium
TGAGGCGCACGGCCCGGCCGCGCTGGATGTCGACGCAGGGGTAGACGGTGAAGGCCCGCTTGGCGTCGGTGGTGGCAGGGTCGCTGGTGGCAGGGTCGCTGGTCAGGGGCAAGGCAGGTCGTCCTCCGGCCCCCAGTGTATGGAACGTCGGCGCCGTGCGGTGCTCAGCCGGCGAAGGCCTGGTCCAGCCTCGCCTCGGCCCGCCGCCGGCGGTTGTCGTCGGGCGCCAAGGCGACGGCGGCTTCCAGCAGAGCAAGGTGCAGGTCTTCCAGGGTGGCCCTGTGGCCGTCGACCCACGGCCCGTCGAAGTCGTTCAAGGATGGACCGGCGTACATGGCCAGCACGGTCTCCACCGCGTCAGCGTCCTCGCCCTCCAGGGCGCGGGCAGCGAGGCGCTGGAAGGTGGCGGCGTCCCATGCCACCTCGGTCCCTAGGGTCAGGCGCACCTGATCGTCCACCACCGCCACCGTGCCCCACTCACCCAGCGTCCTGCGCAGGCGGCTGGTGAGCACGTGGATGTGGTTCTCCGCCGCCCCCGGGTCGAGCAGCTCGGCACGCACGGCGCTGGCCGATGCGCTGCCGCCGGCCTCGAGCAGGTAGGCCAGCAGCAGCACGACGCGCTTGGCCTCCCAGGTGAGGCGCCGGTCGCCGTGGCTGAGCGATAGGCCGCCAAGGGTGGTGAGCACGAGGCCGCGCGGCGCCGGCTCCTCCACACCTTGCAGGTTCTTGCGCCTGCTCAGGCGCACGCCCACCGCCTCGCGCAACTCGTCTGGGCGGAAGGGCTTGGTCAGGTAGTCGTCGGCGCCGAGACCCATGCCGTAGCGCACGTCGTCGCGGCGATCGAGGGCGGTGAGGTAGACGAAGGGCACCGACAGCAGCGCCGGCAGCCTGCGCAGCTCGACGTGCAACTCGAAGCCGGACATGCCTGGCATCTGCACGTCGCTGAGGATGAGGTCGGGCCGCAGCCCGCTGCGCAACGCCGACAGCGCCTGCTCTGGGCGGTCGAAGTCGATCACCTCGTAGGCCGAGAGGACGTGGCGCACCAGCGTGCGGATGGTGTCGTCGTCGTCCACCGCCAGCACCAGCGGGCGATCGTCGCCGCCGTTGGGTGCAGCCGAGGCAGGGGCGCTAGGGTCCATGGTGTCTCATGCTACGGACTCCCCTCCGTCCCGAGCGTGCAGGACGTCACGCCATGGCCTGAGAGCACCGCACCTCTTCATCCCCCCGCTTGTGCCGGGTGCCATGGCTCATCCGATTTGGGGACGGCAGGCGTGTCCGGCTCGATTGACAAGCCACCCTCAATGCCTATACTTTGGCGGGATGGTCGTTCGCCGGGACGCTCTGTTCAACCTGGCGTCGCTGCTCCGTCGTTCCTCGGCTTCC
>CAYOVH010000034.1:0-1340 GCA_964407405.1 uncultured Candidatus Saccharibacteria bacterium
AGCCTGACACGCCGCGGGCATGAGCCACGGGCCCGAGCCGCATGGTCCGTCCAGGGATGTTGACAATCTACATCCCTGGGGTGTAGATCGTCTACATGCCTCGCCGTTCACGCCCCATCGAGCTCCTGCAGGGCACGCTGGACCTGATCATTCTCCAGACGCTCGCCTGGGGACCACAGCACGGGTACGGGGTCAGTCAGGCCATCAATGCCAACTCCCGGTCTGCCTTCAAGGTCGAGACCGGATCGCTCTACCCCGCCCTGCACCGCCTCGAGAAACAGGGATGGGTGTCCTCGGCGTGGAAGGTGTCCGACAACAACCAGCGCGCGAAGTACTACCGCCTGACGGCCGCCGGCCGCCGGCAACTGACGGCCGAGCAGTCGCGCTGGGCGCAGTTCGTGGGCGCGATGGCGTCCGTGATGAAGCCGCGCAAGGGTGAGGCATAGGGCCGTGCGCGTGCCGTTCCGCTCGGCCATGCGACGCCGGGACCGCGAGATCGACGAGGAACTCTCGACGCACATCGAGATGGCCACGCGCGACCGGATCGACCGGGGCATGACGCCGGACGAAGCCCGGCTGGCCGCCACGCGGGAACTGGGCAACGTTCCCCTGATCAAGCAGACAACACGAGAGGTCTGGGCCTGGACGCGCGTCGAGCACATGCTGCAGGACCTGCGCCTGGGGGCGCGCATTCTCCGGCAGGCACCGGCGCTCAGTGCGACGGCCGTGCTGCTGGTGGCGCTGGTCATCGGCGCGAACACCACCATCTACGCCATGGTGCGCGGCATCCTGGTCAGCCCCGCCGCCGGCGTGACCGCCGAACGGCTCGTCGCCATCAAGCATGTCGAGCCCGGCGTCGCGATTGCCGATCCGTTCATCAGCTTCCCGAACTACCGCGACTATGCGCGCCTTGCCACCACGGTGCAGGGTCTTGCCGCATGGAGCACCGAACGGTTGACGCTCGGTACCGACACGGGGAGCTACGCCGTCTTCGGTGCCCTGGTGACGACAAACTACTTCGAGACGCTCGGTGTGGCGGTCGCACACGGCCGCACGTTTCGGGCGTCTGACGATGAGGCACGCGACGGCGTCGTCGCCGTCATCGGCGACGGGGTGTGGCGCGAGCGGTTCGGGGCGGCGCCGGACATCGTGGGGCGCACGACGACCATCAACGGCATGCAGGCGACCGTGATTGGCGTCGCCGCACCGGGCTTCGGGGGAGCGCTGCTCACGCCGGGTGAGGACGTGTGGGTGCCGATTCGCGCCTACTATCGTGCAACGGGTCACGACAGTGTCCTCGACAATCGAGGACAGCCTCTCGTGGCCACGATCGGGCAGCG
>CAYOVH010000035.1:0-1332 GCA_964407405.1 uncultured Candidatus Saccharibacteria bacterium
TGCCGCCTCCTCACCCTCCTTCAACTCGACCTCGGGCACCTTCACCGGAACGTCCGGGGTTTTCTTTTTGGGCATGGGGCAGTTTCGGCTGAAAGGGGGCGATGCGCAAGCACGGCAAAATCAGCGCCGCTCCTCCTCAACCGCTCGCGCCAAAAACTCCGCCAAGCTCACCCCCAAACCGCGAGAAATTTTCAGAAGCACCCACAGCGTGGGGCGGCCTGTATCCGCTTCCATGTGCGTAATCGTCGCCCGATTGATCCCAATTTTCGCCGCAAGTTGATTAGCGGAAACACCTTGCCGAAGCCGCTCTTCCCGGAGCAACAGCACAAGTCGTCTCTCCACCGGGTCCAGTTGGTCCGCTTTGGGCACCCCGACAAATTAGACTTGCATTTTTTCGTGCATTGGGATTATAATCGCAACACGAAGCGCTCCCTTCATGAACAATAGCCTTCCTTTCCCATCTTCCCTCAATCTGCTTGCCGATTTTTCGACAAGTGTTGAGCCGACGTTTCATCGCCACTCAAAGCACGTCATGAGAACATCCCAAATTGTTTACTCGCTCCTCCTCCTTGCCCCCATCTCGGCCTTTTCTTTTGAGACTTCCTATTCGTTTAACGCTCCTTTGCTACCCGAGAATCTGACCGTAGTCCGAGAGGGCGATCATTACTCCGCGCGCCTTGTGGAGGGAGCCCTCCAACTGGAAAAGAAAGCGGAAAATCTTTCACGTGAGCCCCAGATCAGAGTGGAAACATCTTTCCATATAACGGGCGATTTTACGGCAACGGTGACGGTAAAGCGCATCGCCGGCATCGCCTCTACCGGATTGATGGCATATCAGGAAAACGGTGCTCAGCAAAACGTGTATTTCATCGGCGGCAGAGTAATCTACGCGTCGTGGAAAGGACCGGGGAATAACTGGCTGAGTCAAGGAGGACTGCCTTCTAGTGAAGTAATGCTCTTTCGACTACGGCGCGTTGGCTCCACGCTCTATTCCGAGTTTGATACCGGAGGTGGCTTTGCGACGTTGGGATCACAAACGTCAGCGAACTTCTCCGCTCCGATGAAAATCGGTCTCTTTATGGTCCAAGAGGAGTATTCAACAGACGAGGCCAAAGTTCAATACGACGATCTGACGATAGTGTCGGAGGGGATTGAAAACTATACACCCGCAATCCCATCTATTGATGTTGCCCCGGCTATTGAAATCAAATGGCCGTCAGAAGTTGGAAAGAAATACCAAGTTCAATGGACTGATACCTTGGCTCCTGAGAATTGGAATGATTTGGGGGAAGCCTTGGATGGAACCGGCTCTGTTATGAATTACTTCGATTC
>CAYOVH010000036.1:0-1327 GCA_964407405.1 uncultured Candidatus Saccharibacteria bacterium
GTAAGGTTTTTGATGACTTTGTAACCCCGTTTTTTTGCTTCTGTCTCTATCAGATGACCGATGTCAGAAATACGAACCCCACCTTTTATATTGCAGATTGCTTTATATAAAATTTGCTTTGAAGCGTCTATGAGCTTTTGGTGCCGGTTGACGTCTTCACCAAGCACAAAAGAGCCTCCGTTGTCTGACCAAAAACCGTTAAGCTCGGCTGAAACATCAATATTGACCAAATCGCCCTCTTTCAGTATTTTATTGCCGGACGGAATACCATGGCAAAATTCATTGTTTACACTTATACAGGTCCAACCCGGAAAACGATAGGCTAAATATGGTGCTGATTTTGCACCCAAATCCGAAAGTATTGTTGCCCCATAGTTATCTAATTGTTTAGTCGTCATACCGGGTTGGGCATAGTTTCTCATTTCCTTCAAAGTGTAAGCAACAGCTTCACTTGCCTTTTTCATACCAACTAATTCTGTTTCTTTTGTTATTGACATACTATCTTTTTTTGTTGTTTGTTGCTGTGTCGTCGTAGCCTGGTTGCTAAAGATCGGCGGACTGCCGGGCATTTGGAAAATGCTCAGCCGGGAACCAAAGCCTGGCGAAGTTACTAAAGTTGAGATTTAAGCGTTAAAGTCTGATGTTGTTCGGCGCGCAGCAACGATAGTCCAATTTTTTTTCAATTTATTTCTTAGTCTCCGGCAGGCGGCGTCCATATCGTTGCACCGATATACCTTTCGGGGCCTGTTTTATCATCCATAAAATAATATACCACTACTATTTTGCCATCGGGCCGTTGCACCACCCTGGAATACCCGATATCCTGCCCGGATCCGTCATTCCGCAGTATATAATCTTTACTCCAGGTTTTACCGTTATCGCTGCTGATACGGGCTCTTATATCACTGGTTTTGGTTTTAGCCCGGATGCTTTCCAGACCGGCCCTGTAACCATATACCATGCAGATCCTACCGTCTTTCATCTTCAGCATGGCCGGCGGATTTCCTATGCCGGTATCATCCGCCGCATTTTTTAACTGCGTCCAGCTATTGCCGTTATCAGCCGAGAACCAGGAAGCAATAAAGCTATGGTCGCCTTCTTTTTGACGAACGGTTACTAAAATTTCATGCTCTGATATACGCACGGAAGCAGGCATGATCGCGTAGCCTGCCGGTTCTTCGCCTATCCACGACAGGAATGACCAGCTTTTGCCACCATCCATGGTTTTTACACACAATGCCCTTCCCTCTTTACCATCCGATTTGGCCGAAGTAATAAAAAGCATACATGCTGCTTTGCCATTAATAATGTAATCTGTTCTGGCCGC
>CAYOVH010000037.1:0-1271 GCA_964407405.1 uncultured Candidatus Saccharibacteria bacterium
CTCTCGCAGGATGACGACTACTGGGCAGAGATGCGTGTTTGGGATGTCATCGCCAATGAAGCCCCGCCAGAGGCGTGATGACCGCGAACCCGCACTTCACCGAGCCGACCACCGGTTACTGGCAGCGCATCGTCGGCGAGGACGCCCTGCCAGACGGTGTGCATCCGGACGACGGCCCCTGGCGCTATGGCTACCCGGCCCGGCTGCCGGACGGACGCCTGCTGGTGCTGCCGATCAGACAACTCGCGGCTGACCCGTCGCTGGCTGTCGCTTCGCTGATCAGCAACCAGGCCTCACTAGCGGTCATCGACGAGCTCGGCGTGATGCTGGCCAGGCAGCTGGCGTCCTACGAGCCGGAGGTGGTGGTCGGCCTGCCGACGCTTGGACTCGCCTTCGCGCCGGTGGTCGCCCGCGAGCTGGGCCTGGAGCGACTGGTGCCGCTTGGCTACTCGCGCAAGTTCTGGTACGACGAGGCCCTGTCGGCCCCGGTGCAGTCGATCACCACGCCGGGCGGTGGCAAACGGGTCTACCTCGACCCGAACCTGCTGCCACTGCTGCGCGGACGCCGGGTGGTGCTGGTGGACGACGCCGTGAGCAGCGGCGCGACGCTGGCCGCGCCGTGGCGGCTCATCGAGTCGCTCGGCGTCGAGGTCGTGGCCTGCGGGGTCGTGATGCGTCAGGGGCGTCGTTGGGTCGACACCCTAGGGGCGGACAGGGCAGAGAAGGTGGTGGGCGTGTTCGAGAGTCCGCTGCTGCGGGCCGTGCCTGACGGGTGGGTGCGGCGTGACTGATTCGCGGTTCTCCTGCCTGAGTTGGGGGGATCACCACGATGACGCACGATGAGCCTGTCACCCACCTCCTCTTCGACTTCTTCGGCACCCTCGTCAGCTACGACGACAACTGGACGGCGCAGGCCTACCTACGCAGCCATCGTCTGGTCCAGGTCGCCGGTGCCACGCTTGACTACGAGGACTTCGTGAGCGGCATCGGGCGCGAGATGGTGCGCTGCGAGTCCGAGGCGCTGCGCACGCTGGATGAGTACGGCATGGACCTGCCATGCCTGGCGTTCCTGCGAGGTGTGCTGCCGGAGGCGCACGCCGATGGCCTGCTGGCCGACTTCCGCGACACATTCCTCCAAGAGTGGGCCCTGGGGGTCCGCCCCATCGAGGGCGTCGACCGCATGCTCGCCGCCTTGGCCCAGCGCTACACCATTGTGCTGCTCTCCAACACCCACCGGGCCGAGATGGTGCGGGCCTTGCTGGCTGAGATCG
>CAYOVH010000038.1:0-1256 GCA_964407405.1 uncultured Candidatus Saccharibacteria bacterium
CGATTTCGCGTGCCTTTCACCTACGATTGGTATGCTCTCAGCAATCAATTCCTGCCGACACCGGAGCGATCGGTGTTCGCGATAAACTATGGTTACAATCGCAATTGGGCGCTGATGCTTCATGGCGAACGCGAGGACGAACGTGGCGAATACGCCGTGGCCCTGGCCAACGGTCCTCGCAATCAATACTACGATTTGAATGCCGACAAGGATCTCCTCGCCTATGTGAATCTTCGACCTTTTCAAGAAACTCAACTCCACCCATTCTTACAGCATTGGAATCTTGGCGGTTCGATGGCCTATGGATTGCAGGATCAAGAACCCCGCCCCCGTGAATTTCGGACTTCCCTGAATGCCACGGACAGCGAAGGGGCCGTCGAAGCGGCTCCCGCGTTTCTCGTGCTGAACGATGGCGTCAGAGAACATGGCGCACGACATCTCTGGGACGTGCACTCGGCATGGTACTACCATCAACTCACGTTCATGGCAGCTTGGGACACGGGCTATAATGGCTACTCTCTTGATAACGACCCGATCACACGGGTTCCCACGCATGGTTGGCATGCTCAGTTTGGATACTTTCTGACAGGGGAAGAGATCACACGCCGCACATTCGTCGATCCGTTGCGCCCTTTTGATCTGCGCCCCGGAAAGCAGGGGCTGGGGGCATTCGAGATTCAAGCACGCTACGACGATTTTAAGGTAGGTGATGAAATTTTCACCGCGGGATTGGCAGATGCAGATTTATGGACCGATCATGTCAAAACGATCGACGCCGGCCTGAATTGGTACCTCAATCGGTTTACCAAAATCTATTTTGATTGGCAGCATAGCGTATTCGCACATCCGATTCCTTATCGACCCGGGGCCTCCCAACATTCAAGCGATCTGTTTTGGCTAAGATTTCAAATCTACCTCTAGGGGTCCATCGGCCAAGAAAGCGGAAATCCGCCGCCGGCAGGAATTGTTTTCGGTTCTTCACCGAATCTCGTGAGGATGTCCGAGCAGAGCACAAGGGGGAGCACAGCACAAGAGACACACGCTGCACCCCCAAACCACCCTACAATCACCGATCTATGAGGATGCTTGGGCCGGAACAGCATCGCGACAAATCGGCGCTCTCCCCGCCTGTTGGACCGGAATCAAAGCGGAAGAAAAAAACAGTACAGCCCACAGGAGTCGAACCTGTAACCTTCGGATTCGTAGTCCGATGCTCTATCCAATTGAGCTAGGGCTGCAAGTGTTTTGATTTCAAC
>CAYOVH010000039.1:0-1253 GCA_964407405.1 uncultured Candidatus Saccharibacteria bacterium
TTGAGAAACTGCGGTTCGTGCACGAGGTCGTCGCGGGAGCGGCGGAGCGCACGGCTCGTGACACACTGTGAGGATGGACGCCGGCATCCTCGTCGACAATCATCGGGCGTTCCTCCGCTATCTCGATCGGCGCGGCCCCACGCCGCCCGCAGCCGGTGGTCGGTAGTCGGCAGCCGGTCGCTCCCCTGTAATACCCCGCACCACGCTGCGTTGAACAGGCAGGAGGACGATTGTGGCCACTGATCCCGTCTGCGGCATGACCGTCGACCCGGCAAAGGCTGCCGGGACGATCGAGTATCGCGGAGAGACCTACTACTTCTGCAGCACGTCTTGCGTCGCGAAGTTCCGTCAGAATCCCGATCGCTACGTGCAGCCGCACGCGCCACCCGCGGCGCTCGACGCCACGTCGACGCCAGGCGACACGCGCGAATACACCTGCCCGATGGATCCGGAGGTCCGGCAGATCGGACCGGGAGCCTGTCCGAAGTGCGGCATGGCGCTCGAGCCGGTCGATGCCGCACCGGTGATGAAGACCGAGTGGACCTGTCCGATGCACCCCGAGGTCGTGCGCGACGAACCGGGCGCCTGCCTGATCTGCGGCATGGTCCTCGAACCGAGAACCGTCGCCGACGAGGAGTCGAATCCCGAACTCGACGACATGACACGCCGCTTCTGGTGGTCGCTCGTGCCGACCGCGCCGATCCTGCTCGTCATGGTGTCGGACATGCTGCCCGGCCAGCCGCTGCACCAGCTCCTGCCAGGCCGCGCCATCATCTGGGCGCAATTCGCACTGGCCACACCGGTCGTGCTCTGGGGCGGGTGGCCGTTCTTCGTTCGCGGATGGGCGTCGCTCGTCAATCGCCACCTGAACATGTTCACGCTGATCGCGCTCGGTGTCGGCGCCGCATACGCGTTCAGCGTGGTCGCCACGCTCGCGCCCGGGCTGTTTCCGCACTCGTTCCGCGGTCACGGCGACGACGTCGCCGTGTACTTCGAGCCTGCGGCCGTCATTGTCGTGCTCGTGCTGCTCGGACAGGTGCTCGAACTGCGCGCGCGAAGTCGCACGAGCAGCGCGATCAGGAAACTGCTCGGTCTGGCGCCCGCCACCGCACGACGCATCGACGACGATGGGACCGAAGTCGACGTGCCGCTCCAGGACGTGCAGGCCGGCGATCGCCTGCGCGTGCGACCGGGGGAGCGTGTGCCGGTCGACGGCGTCGTCGACAGCGGCACGTCGTCGGTCGACGAATCGA
>CAYOVH010000040.1:0-1235 GCA_964407405.1 uncultured Candidatus Saccharibacteria bacterium
ATGACAAAAAATTCGACAATTTCCTGCCAGGTAGCCCCAGGAGTCAGGGGGAGATGTCTGAAAGGAGGCGAGCCTGGGCACGGGAGAGAGAAATGCTTCGAACATGAGTCGTAAGTCGTGTTTTAGCAATAGTTTGCGACGCATCGTGTGGTGTAGAACGTTCAGCAAGCCGAGCTTGGCCCCTCGGATTGTGAAAGTTTGACAAACGAGCTTTGTGCCGATTTGCACAAAACCACCAAAAAAGTCGCCATAACGTTTTGGTGCTTTCCTTGACTACCGTTAATCACCACGTAGAGTGGATTAAGGGACTTTTTGTCAAGTCCCGAAAGTTTGCCCTTATGCGCTTGCTTCGGCAAGGAAGGTTAAGGTCTGCAAACTCAGTTGGGGGCGAGATGAGAGCCTCCTTTTACGAAGGAATCGATCCATGTTGGTCCTGTCCCGAAAAAAGAACGAAAGTATTGTTATCAACGACGACATCACAATTGTCGTTGTTGAAATTCGAGGCGACAAGGTGCGATTGGGCGTGGAAGCTCCCAAGGAAGTGCCCGTTCATCGTAACGAAGTCTACGAAGCGATTCGCCGCAATCAGGCAGGGACCAATGAACAGCCAACCGAGCAAGACAGTGCCGCTGAATAATTGAGGCGATCGGGCTGTATTTTTGTTTTTTTGTGGATCGGTTTGTTAATCGTCGCAGCACCCCGAAAGATTTTGCTGCAAAACTTCGTGAACTCTGTGGGGGAGGGCCGGTCTTCCACTTGACGATTCCGCCCGCGTCCCGTACCTCTATATATTCTCACTGAGGGACTCGTTCACAAGCCGTGGGCTGAATGTCTCTCTGGCCATTTATGGCCCCTTCGTCTAGTGGTTAGGACACCGGCCTTTCACGCCGGCAACGCGGGTTCGAGCCCCGCAGGGGTCACTTTTTCTTTCGCTCTTTGAGCGATTCACACAACGCTTTGGCCACAAGCTCATTTGCCTCGGTTGCGATACAAACTCGGATCGACCGCTGCGGCCATCTCTTCTGGGACGAGATCGAACTCTAAAAACTCTTTGAGCTTTTGGGCCGCCGCGCGTGGGTCGGCCACGACCTGGGCATATTCCAGCTTCAGCACACGAATATGTGGCTGAGTTTGTAACCAACCATCCAGCTTTGCCAGATGATTTTGAAACGCGGAGCGCATCATTTCGTGCGCGGCCCCTTTGCGGCCCGAGCGGGCCAGCATTTTGTCTTGTG
>CAYOVH010000041.1:0-1213 GCA_964407405.1 uncultured Candidatus Saccharibacteria bacterium
CGTCGGCGGCATCGTCATCGCGATGTACCTGCCGCTGTTCGAGCTGATCGGGCAGTTGTCGTAGAAGGCTACACGGCTGCACGGCTGCACGGCTGCACGGCTGCGCGGCGGCTGGGCGCGGCGGCGGATCGCGGGGCGCCGATGACCACACGTAGGGGCCGGCCTCGTGCCGGCCCACGCTCGCGCCGTTCACGCCGGTCACACGCCGCGCCTCTGCCTGCGCGACACCGTACCTACTGCCGACGCGGCGGCGTGTGCCCCGCCGCGATCGCAGTTTCTGCAACGTCGACGGGCGTCGGGTACGCAGATTCTGCTCCCACCCACCAAATTACCGGGGGTTTTCGCTCGAAAAACGGGCATGGTCCGTGCTCTTTCTCCCGCGCTTGCCGCGTCTCGTGTGACGACGGTAGGGTGAGGAGGCACGCGTGTGACAGACGTCGCAGAACGGGTGGAACGGGCCGAGGGCCGTATGGACGCACACCAGCAAGGGCTTGCCGATCTCCGGAGCACTCTGCAGCAGTTCGAGGCGCGGGTCGACACCCGCTTCGGGCAGATCGACGGGCGGTTCCTGCAGGTCGACGGGCGCATCATCACGCTCGACCAGAAGATGGACGGGCGGATTGGTGCGCTCGAGCAGAAGATGGACGAGCGCTTCGGACAGATCGACGCGCGATGGACGCGCGCATGACCGCGCTCGACCAGAAGGTGGACGGGCGGATTGGCGCGCTCGAGCAGAAGATGGACGAACGCTTCGCGCGGAGCGACGCTCGATTCGTGCAGATGGACGCTCGATTCGCGCAGATGGACGGGCGCATAACCGCGCTCGACCAGAAGATGGACGAGCGAATGGGTGCGCTCGACCAGAAAGTGGACGCTGGCTTCGCCAGGCTCGATCAGAAGATCGACCGGGGGCTGGCGGACACGAACCGCAAGGTGGACGCCGGTTTTGCCCAGCTCGACGGGAAGATGAACGATGTGCTGACCGTGGTGCGGCACGACATGAGTATCCAGTTCCGGTGGATTGCCGGCATCATCGTCACCGGCATCGTGACCATTGCGGCCGCGATGCTCACGCCGTAGGGGAGTGCCTGACGCCACCATTGTCGTGGACGCGGCCTTGAAGCGGCGGCTGTCAGACCTCGCGAGTCAGACCGGCCAACCGCCAGTATTCTCGGCTCGTCGCGCCTTGGCGGCCGGGCGCCGCGCGCCGGAA
>CAYOVH010000042.1:0-1193 GCA_964407405.1 uncultured Candidatus Saccharibacteria bacterium
TGGTGCCACGTGCGCAACGCGCCGCTGGTGACAAGGGACGGCCTGACTTGTCGTCAAAGCTCGTGAAACGCTGGACCGCGTCGTAGCGTCGGGACGGCTGATGCGGGCTGCAGAACCTCCAGCCCACACCGATCCACGCCTCACGCAGGAGCATCGTGTCACGCGCAAGCGGCGTTACAATCGGCCAGTGCCATCCCCGAGGAGGTCTCCCGTCGCTGACGCACGAGAACAGCCGGCCTACGGCCTGGCCGAAGCCGCACGATACCTGAAGCTGCCCGTCGCAACCCTGCGCACGTGGGTGGTGGGACGTCAGTATCCGACGACCGACGGCAGAGGACATTTTCGGCCGCTCATTCAGCCGGCGAACAAGCGCCCGCCGACCCTGTCCTTCGCAAACCTGATCGAAGCGCACGTCCTGCGGGCACTGCGGACCGAGCACGGAATTTCGGTGAAAGCCGTTCGCGATGCGGTGTCCTTCGCCGAACGTAACCTGAGCATCGAGCGTTTGCTCCTCAGCCCCGAACTCTGTTCTCACGCCGGCTCTCTCCTGCTGGATCGCTACGGAGAGCTGATCGACCTGTCGAAATCCGGCCAGATCGCGATGCGCCAGGTTCTGAACGCTCACCTCCGACGCGTCGTCTGGGATGACGTGGCACCGCTGCGGCTGCACCCGTTCGTCACGAGTGACGTCAGCGACCAGGGCATGCCGATCGCGATCGACCCGCGCCTGTCCTTCGGCCGGCCAATCGTGATCAGCCAGGGCATCTCGACCGCAGCGATCGTCGAGAGAATCGACGCCGGCGAGACCGTCGACGACGTCGCGGCCGACTACGGTCTCAGCACCACCGACATCGAGCACGCCATCGTCTACGAGCGGGCGGCTTGAGTGTCTTCTTCACCGACCGCGATCTTGGCCTGAAGTTTCCGGCCATCCTGCGAGAAGCCGGCCTCGACGTGGAACGGCACGCCGATCACTTCCGACCCGACTGCCCGGACGACGCGTGGCTGGCCGGGTCGAGCTCTGGTATCCGGAGCCGATCAAACGTCCGCGGACCTCTCGGACCTGATCACGCTCGCGCGTGGGCGACGTGCAATTCTGACGACGCGCCGATCTGATCTAATCTCTCGCTCACATGGCTGCGCCGTTCGGACCGCCGACGCCGCCCGACACGGTGTCGGAGTGGCCACTCTGG
>CAYOVH010000043.1:0-1187 GCA_964407405.1 uncultured Candidatus Saccharibacteria bacterium
ATGGCGAAAGAGAAGTTCGACCGTTCGAAGCCGCACGTCAACATCGGGACGATCGGCCACATCGACCACGGCAAGACGACGACGACGGCGGCGATCACGAAGGTGCTGAGCAAGCACAATCCGAAGGTGTCGTTCCGGTCGTTCGACTCGATCGACAACGCGCCGGAAGAGAAGGAGCGCGGGATCACGATTGCGACGTCGCACGTGGAGTACGAGACGGCCAATCGGCATTACGCGCACGTGGACTGCCCGGGGCACGCCGACTACGTGAAGAACATGATCACGGGCGCGGCGCAGATGGACGGCGGGATCCTGGTGGTGGCGGCCACCGACGGGCCGATGCCGCAGACGCGCGAGCACATTCTGCTGGCGCGGCAGGTGGGCGTGCCGTACCTGGTGGTGTTCCTGAACAAGGTGGACGCGGTGGACGACCCCGAGCTGCTGGACCTGGTGGAGCTCGAGGTGCGGGAGCTGCTGAGCAGCTACGGGTTCCCGGGGGACGAGATCCCGATCGTGCGCGGGTCGGCGCTCAAGGCGCTCGAAGGCGAAGGCGAGTGGGAGAAGACGATTGACGCGCTGATGGAGGCGGTGGATCAGTACGTGCCGCTGCCGGAGCGGGCGGTGGACAAGCCGTTCCTGATGCCGGTCGAGGACGTGTTCTCGATCTCGGGGCGCGGGACGGTGGTGACCGGCCGAGTGGAGCGCGGGAAGGTGAAGGTCGGCGAGGAAATCGAGATTGTGGGGTTCGGGCCGACGCGCAAGACGGTGGTGACGGGCGTCGAGATGTTCAAGAAGCTGCTCGACGAGGGGCAGGCGGGCGACAACATCGGGGCGCTGCTGCGGGGCATCGACAAGGATGCGGTGGAGCGCGGCCAGGTGCTGGCCAAGCCGGGGTCGATCACGCCGCACACGAAGTTCAAGGGCGAGGTGTACGTCCTGACGAAGGAAGAGGGCGGGCGTCACACGCCGTTCTTCAACGGGTACCGGCCGCAGTTCTACATCCGGACGACGGATGTGACGGGGGTGGCCAAGCTGCCCGAGGGCGTGGAGATGGTGATGCCGGGCGACAACGTGACGATGGAGATCGAACTCATCGGGCCGGTGGCGCTGGAGAAGGGGCTGCGCTTCGCGATTCGCGAGGGCGGCCGCACGGTGGGCGCGGGCACCATCACCGAGATCCTGCAGTA
>CAYOVH010000044.1:0-1186 GCA_964407405.1 uncultured Candidatus Saccharibacteria bacterium
CTGTAGGGTTTCGACAGATCCTATGCTCCAACGCCTGTGGCGACTGCAAGCGGGACGAGGAGCGATGGAAGCACTTTGGAAGGCTCTTGGTGGCAAGGCTGGGGCACGCCCCGGTCAAGTGCGGGCGCGAGCCCGGCGTAGCGGACACTTGACCGCACCGTGCTTTACAGGCTCGAAGGGCGAGGTTCGAAGCGGACGGAAGTCGGCTTCGAACCCTGGAGGACGCCTTTGAACATCCACCCGCAGGCGCGGACGACGCCGCGCGTGCGCGCCGAGATTCAGGCCGCACCGGCATCGGTGACCAGCGTGGCCCTGGCCGAGCGGCTGGGCATCAGCGTGCTGACGGTGCGCAAGTGGCGGCAGCGCACCGACGTCGCGGATCGCTCGCACCGCCCGCACGAGATGCACACGCGCCTGAATGCGGGGCAGGAAGCGGTGCTGATGGAGCTGCGGCGCCTGCTCTGGCTGTCGCTGGATGACCTGCTGGTGGTCGGCCGCGAGTTCCTGTGCGGGGACCTCAGCCGGGCGGCGCTCAGCCGTTGCCTGGTCCGCCACGGTCTCAACCGGCGGCCCGTCGAGGAGAAGGACGCGCGGGCATCGAAGACCTTCAAGGACTACGCACCCGGCTTCGTGCATATCGACATCAAATACCTGCCGCAGATGGTCGATGAGCCGCAGCGCCGCTATCTGTTCGTCGCCATCGACCGCGCCACGCGCTGGGTGTATCTGGAACTGCTGCCGGACAAGAGCCAGACCAGCGCTTTGCGCTTCCTCAAGCACCTGCGCGCCAAGGCGTCCTTCAAGATCGAGAAGCTGCTGACCGACAATGACGCCGTGTTTACCGACCGCTTCACGCAGAAGGATCGCAAGCCCAGTGGTCGGCACCCCTTCGACCAGCAGTGCCACGCCGCTGGCATCGAACACCGGCTGTGCCCGCCGCGACACCCGCAGACCAATGGCATGGTCGAACGTTTCAACGGCCGCATCAGCGACATCCTGGCGACCACCCGATTCGATGGTCGGGCCGATCTGGAAACTACGCTGCAGCGCTATCTGGTGCTCTACAACCACCACTTGCCGCAGCGCGCTCTCAACCACCAAACGCCCGCCCAGGCGCTCAAGACTTGGCAGGCGAAAGAGCCCAGCCGTTTCGTCAAGCGGGTATATGATCAGGCGGGTCTTGACA
>CAYOVH010000045.1:0-1186 GCA_964407405.1 uncultured Candidatus Saccharibacteria bacterium
AAGCAACGTTTTTGCTGGCACTTGCTGCCGCGTTGGAGGCTTGCTCGATGACTCACGCCGCCCCGGTGACTTTTCGGTTCGAGGCAGAAGTTGCTAATGTCACCACCTTTAATTCCGTTAACCCAGGTTTCTCTGCACAGACGGGTGACGTAATATACGGGCAGTTCAGCTTCATTCCGATAGATAGTGATCCGGCTCCACTAAGTATTGAATCAGTGCTGAATACTGTCCAGAATTCGAGTTTTAAACTTTCAGTAGAGTCAGTTGTGTTGCAGACAGATTCTTACTTTCTGCGAGTTGCGGACAATAGGATGGCAACAGATGGCACGAGCGCAAGTGACATTATATCTATTGGCTGCAGTTCAACTGGCGTCGACTCCTGTCAGGGAAACACAGTCCCAATAGCAGGCGACTATATTTGGTTCTTTAATTCATCTTTATTGGCTGATCAGACTGTTTTGTATGGGGCTGATCTGTCTCCGACTCCATCTGTCTGGAATCAGTTTTCTGGCCACATTTCATTTACGATTCAAGACCGTGGTGTTGCAGATGTTTTAAGGATTAATGCAACGTTTCTTAAATTCGATATTGTACCAGAGCCTTCGTCTGGATGCTTGGTTTTATCAGTAGCATTAATAGCCTCAGCGAGATCTCGAATGGTCCACAGGCATTAGTGCAGCGGTTGAGAACCACAACAGATATTTTGGGAATTCTTTATCGAAAGGATTCGTCGCAATGCGTTTGAGCCATTTATTGGAGTTCTTTGCTAAAAGACCACACAACCGGCGGCGGAATCCGTCGCAGTATCGCTGTCGTTTCGAATTGTTGGAATCGCGGCGTTTGCTTGCGATCGACTGGCTCAATCAGGGATCCAACAACTTCACAGGTCTTTTTGGAGCAGCCGATGCCGTCGTTGCTACTGCACTAGTAAGCCGCGCCATCTCTGATTGGGAAAGCGTCATCATTGACTTTGATTACGATGGCGATGGGAACCCACTCACTGATAACACTTTTGATCTTACGATAAACGCAGGAACGCTGGGTGGAGGCGCGCGCGGCCAAGCCCAAATAACCAGCTTATCAAACGGATTGCCGTCAGCAGCCACCATCACTCTTGACGACAACGGCGGCGGCACGGGCTTAGTGGGCGATCCTGACAATGGCACCGTCAATGGCCGTGACTTTC
>CAYOVH010000046.1:0-1179 GCA_964407405.1 uncultured Candidatus Saccharibacteria bacterium
GGTGGATTTCGAGGAATACTACTATGAAAATTCCGACGGCCAATAGCGGGTGCAGCCGTTTGGTTTCCAGAGCCTCGTTCACAAACGTCACCAGTTCTCCCATCAAGCACGGCGTATCGAAAGGCGTGGCGGTCTCAAAGACGATCCCGACTTGGCGTCCTTCTTCATCAAAGGCGGCCACGCTGTTGCTGGTGGTTTTATACTGGCCACGATGGTGCTCATCCTTGGTGCTGTATTTCACTAGGGCCAATCCGGGAATTGAAATAAATCATAATGTGTTGACAATAAATCCGGAATCTATTAAGGTGACACCCACTTATGAGCAATTATTTTCACCTTTCTGATCGCGCGTGGCGCAAGATGCGTCCCTTACTTACGCTTTGAAGGAGTGCGGATTTTCCGTAAAAGGGCGCAAGGGAATGGACCACCAGCTTTTCTTGTCAGCGGTGATCTTCATGGGAAAAACCGGATCGTGGTGGAAACACTTACCCTCGGTTTACGGGAATTACAAGACTATTCATTCCCGCTTCACGCATTGGGCGAAACGAGGCGTTTTCGAATGCTTTTTCAAGAAGGTGGTTGAGGGCGAAGGGCGAGGGGTTTTGCGTTTCATCGACAGCGCTTTCGTCAAATGTTCCATCTGTGCGACGACAGGGAAATGCTCTGAAAACCAACGAGTTGCAGGAAAGACGAAAGGAGGATGGAATACCAAAGTGTTCGCGGTGTGTGACACAGGCAAGAGAGTGTGTCATGTGCAAATCGCCCCTGGCAATGAAAGCGAACACAAGACGGCGGAAAGTCTTGATTTCAACGTGGAAAATCTGAAGCTTGTGGGAGACAAGGGATTTAGTTCAAAAAAATTGAGATTAATGCTCGAAAGTCTTGGAGCAACGCATTGCATCGCTCAAAAAAGCAATGAAAAGAACAAGGCCGCGTTCAATAAAGGGTACTACAAGAGACGTCACAACATCGAGAATGTGTTTTCATGGATGAGACGGTGGACTCGTTTGGAGCTGCGAAGGGAGAGGCTCCCCCTCAACTTCCTGGGATTTGTATATCTATGGTCTGTAAGCACTTGGATTAAATTCTGAATTCCCGGATTGGCCCTAGCCTGAGCGCGCACGCTCGTCCGAAAGGCAGCTTCCTGCTGCTCGGTCCCACGGGCGTGGGCAAAACGGA
>CAYOVH010000047.1:0-1139 GCA_964407405.1 uncultured Candidatus Saccharibacteria bacterium
TGCGCGTCCGGTTCGTCCTGTTGTCAGTGGGTCTGGGTAGGTTTGTCGCAGCGGGTTCTCGGCGGGCGGTTCGATTCATGGACGGGAGGTGGTCGGGGTGCTCAAGGACGATGGCGGGTGGCGCTGGGCCGGTCGCCGCGGTGTGGGTCGGGTGCGTTCGGTGGCTGAGCTGTTGTGCGATCTGGAGGGGCTGGTCGCCGAGCTCACGGTGGTGGATCCTGTTGATCTGGGTGGGTTTGCGGCGGTGGAGGCGGCGGTGCGGGTGCACCGGGCGGGGGATCGTCTGCGGGCGCAGCAGGTGGGGTGGCTCGGTCGGGTCGAGGCGGACGCGGCGTGGGTGGGCACGGGGGCGCGGACGTTCACCACGTGGGTAGGGCGTGCCTTGGAGGTGCCTCACACCGAGGCCCAGCGGTTGACCCGGTTGGCCACGGTGTTCCGTGACACCCTGCCCGCCACCGCGGCGGCGGTCCGGGCGGGTGAGGTCAGTACGGCGAAGGGGTGGTTGATCGCCGCGACGGCCACCACGCCGGAGCGGATCACCGCGCTGCGTGAGGTACCCCTAGTGGATGAGCAGGACGGCGACGGGCACCTCGACGGCACCGACGACACGAGCGACGCCAGCGACGCCAGCGGTCCTGGTGGTCCGGCTCCCCGTGACCCGTTGGCGGGGTGCACCGGGGAAGAAGTCCTGCTGGCGTTGGCGGCGGGGTATGGGGTGGGTGAGTTCGCGAAGGTCACTCGCCGGTTTGCCCACGTGGCCGATCCGGACGCTGACGAGCGCGGGTATAGGGCGGCGTTGGCGCGGGAGTTCTTCGACCTGGCGGCGACCACGGGTGGGTATCACGTGTCAGGGTTCTTGACCCGCGATCATGGCCAAGCGCTCAAGACCGCGCTGCGCGCCATCACCGGGGTCCCGGCCAAGGGCGACACCCGTACCGCCTCGCAGCGCCGGGCCGGGGCCTTGACCGGCCTCGCCCGCACGCACCTGGACCACGGGCACAGCGGCAAGGTCGCCACCGTGCGACCCCACCTGTCCGTCCATGTCACCCACACCGAGCTCGACGACCTGCTGCACCGCACCGGGGCCTGCACCCCGAACACGAGCGGGAACACCGGCACGGACACCAACGCCGACACGG
>CAYOVH010000048.1:0-1117 GCA_964407405.1 uncultured Candidatus Saccharibacteria bacterium
GCCATCGCCGCGGCGACATCGTCAGTCTGAGCGACCAGCTTCTGTTGCTTCGGGTCGAGCTCGCCCATCAACTTGCCGTAGTTCTCGTAGGCGGCGACGTAGTCGATCGTGCCGTCCTCAGCCGTCGCCATCGCGGTGGCCTGAGCGACGAGCGACGCGGTGAGTTCCTGACCCTTCTCGGACAGGTCCTGGCCGGCGGCGGCCGTGTCCAGGAACGAGCGGGCGATCTTCGACAGGTCGGTCTTCTCGGCCTGGTCCTGGATCTCCTCCATCGCCAACGCGATCGGAACCAGCTCGGGACCGACACGGGCAGCGACACGCGTCATCACCTTGAACGAGTCGTCGGTGGCGTACACCTCTTGCGCCAAGATCTCGGCCTGCTCGGCTGTCGCTCCGGCCTGGATGGCGATGTCTCGCAGAGCCGTCACTGGGGTGTCGCCCTTGAGCTTGCGCAGCACGTCGAGCGCATCGTTCGCGTGGATGCCGAGCGCCCCCAACGCCTCGGTCAGCTTGTCGCCATCGGCGCCGGCGCTCGTCAACGACTTGGCGAGCGCCCGGTTCGCCGCTGCGAGACCGTCGACCTTGCCTGATGCGGTCGCGTTGGCCTGAGCGAGGCTCATCGTCTGCGAGAACTGCGTCTTCAACGCCGAGGCGACTTCATCGGTGCGCGCCCGGAGTTCCTCCTGCTTACGCCGCCAGTTGTCGTAGATCATGTACCCGGCGACCGCGGCCGCCGTCACCAACCCGAAGCCGAGCGCAGCACGACGAGCGCCGAGCGACATCTCTCCCCACTTCTCGGCGAGGTCTGCAGCCTTGCTGGCGGTGAACGCGAGCGACCCTGCAGCGCCGAGCGCCGTCGTGCCGACGAGCAGCGTCGCGCCGATGAGGCCGCCGGTCGCTTCGTTGAACGACCCGACCAACCCGATACCCGACGTCACCGCGGCCAGCAGACCGGTCACCGCCGGCAGAACCGAGGAGCCGATCGACGCCGCCGTGTTCTCCAACGTCGCCTTCAAGTTGTCCTGCGCACGCTGGAACCCGCCAGCCTCGCGGGCTGCCTGACCCTGAATGTCGGCGGTCTTTTCCATCAACGCCGCCTGCATCGCAAGCACACGCT
>CAYOVH010000049.1:0-1108 GCA_964407405.1 uncultured Candidatus Saccharibacteria bacterium
GGAATGAAGGTTCGCGTAAAGAGGGAAAAGAATGTCCGGGGAAATCGTTTTTGAAATCGATGCGCCCCGCGTCGAAGACTGGGCCATGCCCACGTTTGAAATTTGCATCGACAGCATTGCCGGCGTCCAGGCCGCCATTGTCGCCGGCGCGTCGCGTGTCGAATTGTGCGCGGCCCTGCTCGAAGGGGGGATCACCCCTTCCATCGGTCTGGTGCGCCAAGCGGTGGCGACCGCGCGAGGCCGGGTGGGGGTGCATGTCATCATCCGGCCGCGCGGCGGTGACTTCCTGTATGATGAGGATGAATTCGCCGCCATGTTGGCCGACATTGACGCGGTGGCGGAAGCCGGGGCCGCCGGGGTGGTCATCGGCTGCCTGGAGGCGGACGGATCGCTCGCTCGCGCCCGCACCGCCGCCTTGATCGCCCGGGCGCGGCCGCTGTCGGTGACGTTTCATCGCGCGTTCGATGTTTCGCGCGATCCCTTCGCCGGGCTCGACACGTTGATCGAGCTGGGCGTCGATCGGCTGCTTTCGTCGGGACAGGAGGCTTCGGTGCTCGCGGGCGCGCCACTCTTGAAACAATTGATCGCCCGTGCGGCGGGGCGGCTCATCGTCATGCCGGGCGGCGACATCACGGCCCGGCTGGCCGCCCGCATCCATGCGGAAATCGGCGCGGCGGAATATCATTTCGCCGCCTTGACGCCTGGTGACAGCGCCATGCGCTGGCGGAATCCGCACGTCTTCATGGGCGGTGCTCTGCGCCCGCCGGAGTATGAGCGGCCCATGACCACCGCCGGAGCCATTGCGGCGGTGATGGAAGCTTTCCAATAAGCCTCAAGTTCCCGTCGGGCTCCGACCCGCGCCTCACAGTTTCGCCAACGAATCGTCGAGCGCGGCGAGAAGCGTGGTGATGGTGGCGGTGGTTTCGTCGCCCATGTTGGAGAGACGGAAGGTTTGGCCTTTGAGTTTGCCATAGCCGCCGTCGATGGCGATGCGGTGGTCTTTTTTCATGAGGGTCACCAGCGCGGCGACATCGATGCCCCGGTTGTTTTTCACGCAGGTGAGTGATTTGGAGCGGTAGCCTTCCGGCGCGAAAAACTCGAAGCCGTG
>CAYOVH010000050.1:0-1103 GCA_964407405.1 uncultured Candidatus Saccharibacteria bacterium
TGGTGGAGACGGGGAAGCCGTCGGCGCGGTAGCGCGCCAGGGCGTGCACGTAGGCGACGCCGATGGCGTACTCGCCGGTGCCGACGAGCTGGGGCGGCGCGCCGCCGCTGGCGGGGAACTGCCCCACCAAGGGCGCCAGCGCCTCGAGGTAGGCCCAACCGGCGTCCCAGCCGAGGCGCTGCAGTTGCGCCTGCACGAAGAGGTAGGCGGTGGAGGAGGCGGCCGGGTCGGTGAGCACGATCTCGCCGTCGAAGGCTGGGTTCAGCAGGTCGTCCCATGTGACGGGGAAGGGCAGGTCGCCGAAGCGTTCGCGGAAGCGCGCCTCGTTGACGCCGATGCCGAGGGCGGTGAGGTAGAAGCCGGTCCAGTGGCCATCCGGGTCGGTGGCGTAGTCGGGTAGGTCGGCGGCCAGCGGCGAGTGGTAGGAGGCAAGGGCGCCCGTCTCGGCGATGGCGATGTGCTGGCTGCTCGGTCCGCCCAAGAGCACGTCGGCCTGCGGGGCGCCGGCCTCGGCGATGACGCGGGTGACCAGCTCGCCGGTGGCGCCGCGCAGGTAGTTGACGGTGATGCCGGTCTCCTGGGTGAAGAGATCGGCCAGCAGGCGGACGTCATCCTCGTTGATGACGGCGTAGACCCTGACCTCGCCCTGGGCCCATGCCATCCCGGCCGGCAACATCAGCGCCATGATCGCGACCAGGACGAGCGGGAGGCGTGCGCGTTGTGGCTTGGCTGGCTGGGGCATGGTGGTCTCCTTCGGTGCGGTGAGTCTACCGCCGCACGCTCAGGGCCGCGTCGCGGCTGCGGCCCAGGACGAAGACTCTAGCTATGGTGTACCTATCTTGTCAATCATTGAGCGAGGGGGTCTGGGCCGGGGGGGGGGCGAATCCCCGACTCCTCATCCGATCACATTGACAAGATAATTTGTCAAGGGTACATTCCCCGCATGCCTGACGTAGGCGTCATCCACGATCCGGCAGCCGCGATGGTGGCCTTGGACCCAGCACGCAACCGGCTGCTCTCTGAACTACGCGAGCCCGCCTCCGCTGCGACGCTGGCGCACCGCCTCGGGCTGCCGCGCCAGAAGGTGAACTACCACCTCAGGG
>CAYOVH010000051.1:0-1092 GCA_964407405.1 uncultured Candidatus Saccharibacteria bacterium
CCGCGGCTCCTGCCCCATCGGGCGTCACGTACCCCACCAGACGCGTCCCGCCAGGCCCTTCCTGCGTCACTACCACCGCTTCCCGCACCCCGGCCTGACCCAGCAGCTGTGCTTCGATCTCTCCAAGCTCTATCCGGAATCCCCTCACCTTCACCTGGTGGTCCAGCCGCCCCAGATACTCGATCTGGCCGTCACTGCGCCATCTGGCCAGGTCCCCCGTGCGGTACAGCCGTCCTCCCGTCCCATCGAACGGGTCGGCTACGAATCGCTCAGACGTCAGCCCTGCCCGGTTCAGATAGCCACGCGCCAGCAGGGCCCCGCCTATGCACAGTTCGCCTGCCACCCCCTGCCCCACAGGATTGAGGTCGCCATCCAGTATATGGATGCTGCGGCCCGCCAAAGGCGTGCCGATCGCAACCTGCGCCAGTTCCCCCTCTGCTTCCCCAAGGGCGGTGCAGTCCGATACGCTGGCCGTCACCACCGCTTCCGTGGGACCGTAGAGGTTGAACAGTTCGACCTGTCCCAGCCCGGCTTCCCGCCAGGCGCGGATGCCTTCGGCCGGCATCGCCTCGCCCCCCACGTGCACCCGCCGCAGGGCGCCGTAGTCGCGCTGGCCCCGAGCGGCAAAGTCCTGCACCAGCAGCAGCCAGTAGGCCGTGGTCAGGTCGGCTACACTGATGTGCCTGTCGATCAGCTCACGGTAAAACGTCTCGCTGTCCCATAATGCCGGTCCGCTCAGCACGACCGTCGCCCCTGCGCACAGGGGAGGATAGAGCTGTTCGGCAAAGGCATCGAAGTTGACGGTGGACAGTTGCAGCATGCGGTCGGCGGGTGTCAGCGCAAGATAGTCCACTGCTCCCTGCATATGCTCGACCAGTGCATGATGGGGGATGCCCACGCCCTTGGGTTTGCCGGTGGAGCCCGAGGTATAGATGACATAGGCCAGGTGCTCGCCATGCAGCGCCACCTGCGGGTCGTGCCCGGCTGCTTCGCTTCCCCCCTGGCCTTCTTCCCCTTCCTCCACCTCCATCACCGCTAGACCTTCAGGCCGGGGGATTCCTTCTCCCACGCCCGCCTGCGTCAGCAGCAGAA
>CAYOVH010000052.1:0-1061 GCA_964407405.1 uncultured Candidatus Saccharibacteria bacterium
CGACGCCCTGCAGCGACATGGAACGACAGCGTTCCGCGGTCGAAACTGGCACACCCACCGGCACAGTGTCGGAGGTTGGGACGAAGCCTTCAGGAGGGATTCTCGAACCGCTGACTGACGGCGCCTGCTTAGCCCCCCGACGCAGAAGAGATCTTGGACCGTGGTTCAACGGCTCGGCCAGTCGGATGTCCGTCGACTGCGATGATAGGCCGTCATCGTCGCTTGCCCTCACCATCAGCCGCTCGACTTGCGGGATGTGATCGCCGGAACGAGCACCAGAACCGTTCCAACCAGTGCGGAGGTTTCGCCGCCGGCTCACTCCTGTCGCAGGAGTTCGGCCGGTGAATGAGTCGACGCCTGCAACGCCGGGACGCCGGCGGCGCACAGCGCGGAGACCAGCACCACTGCGGCCGCGATCGACAGGATCAAGAGGAGACCGCTGAGAGCCGAGCGTGTCCGACCATTGTGAACGCGTAGCTGACAGTCCATAGGTGAGCGGCTGCACCTGGATTTCATTCGTGTCGTTCCGGTCCGACGAGGCGGCTGCCCAGCGGCCGGTGACTTCGGCACGAGCGGTCGACAGGGAGACACGGTCGGTGAGTCTTCCGACGAGCATCGGTGCGCGTGGGCGATTGCCGTCGCCCGCCATGAACCGCGCCAGCCGGATGGGAAGCCAGAGGTCTGCGCCGGAATCGGTCTGGAGGCCACCAAAGCGCTCGCCCGTGACGCCGACGACGCTCACTCGTGTCCCGTCGATCGTCATGGCGCGACCGAGAGCCTGAGAGGAGCCTCCAAACAAGAGTTCAGCCAGGCGGTGGCTGATCACGGTGACGCCAGCGCCTGTGGCGGCGACATTGTCAGCGTCGTCAAAGAGACGGCCGGGGGCGGCCTGGACGCCAACAGCTTCGAGATACGCAGGCGCCACTGCCTCGGCGGCGACATCCAGCCCCCTGCCCTCGGTCTCGAGCCGATAGACGCGCGACGCATAGAGGCCCAGCCCGTCGAAGAGTGGCGGTTCGGTCCATAGGGGTGTGGCGGACTGCTCCGTAAAGGCGCCGGGT
>CAYOVH010000053.1:0-1043 GCA_964407405.1 uncultured Candidatus Saccharibacteria bacterium
TGCTCGACAACGCCATCACCATCAAGCCGCGCCGGCAGATGTCGGTGCAGTTCTCGGGCGGCGAGCCCACGCTCTCCCCGTACTTCCTGGACGCCGTGCGCTACGCCCGCAAGGTGGGCTACAACTCGGTGCAGGCGGCGACCAACGGGATCGAGTTCGCCAAGAGCGCGGACTTCTCGAAGGCCGCGGCCGAGGCCGGTCTCCGCTACGCGTACCTGCAGTTCGACGGCATCGGCAACGCCGCCAACTCGCACCGCCGCGTGGGGAACCTGTTCGACGTCAAGCTCCGCGCGATCGAGAACCTCCACAAGGCCGGCGTGGACATCGTGCCCGTCGTGACCATCGTCAACGGCGTCAACAACGAGCAGGTCGGGCGCATCATCGAGTTCGCGCTCGACAACCCGAAGCGCATCAACTTCCTGTCGTTCCAGCCGGTGAGCTTCACCGGCCGCGACGAGGAGATCACGCCCGAGCGCCGCAAGGCGCAGCGCTACACACTGTCGCACCTGGCGCACGACGTGAAGAACCAGACGGGCCTCGGCGAGCCGGTGCGCGACTGGTTCCCGATCTCCTTCATGGGCACGTTCACCGACTGGGCGGACGTGGTGAAGGGGCCGGAGAACGAGTGGGGCAACCTCACCTGCGGCTGCCACCCGAACTGTGGCGTCGGCATGGCGGTGATGATCGACAAGGAGACGAAGGAGGCCGTCCCGGTGACGGCATTCCTGAAGGCGGAGCGCCTGGCCCGGGACGTCGCGATGGTCAACGACGCCGCCCGCGGCAAGTTCCTCTCCGTCGTCGGGATGTCGCTCGCGCTGATGCGCAACTACGACTCGTTCAAGGCGCCGACGCACTTCAAGCTGACGGACCTGCTGGCCAAGTTCGACAAGACCTTCGGCGCCACGGGCCGCGACTACGGCAAGGTCACCGGCGATCGCACGATGACGGACATCGAGAGGCGCCGGGCCGATCGCTGGAACTTCCTGTTCATCGCGGGCATGTGGTTCCAGGACCTGTTCAACTACGACTTCCGCCGCACGGAG
>CAYOVH010000054.1:0-1038 GCA_964407405.1 uncultured Candidatus Saccharibacteria bacterium
CCCCTCCCATGCCCAACATCTGTGCCTTTCCCGGTATTCGCTATGACCTCGCCCAAGTCGGTTCGCTGAGCAATGTGATCGCTCCGCCTTACGATGTGATCGACGGCGAGCTCCAACAACAGCTCTACGACCTGCACGGAGCCAACTGTGTGCGGATCATCCTCGGGCAGGACCAAGAAGGCGACGACGACGACAACAACCGCTACACCCGCGCGGCGAAGACCATGCGCAACTGGCTCCGCGAAGGGGTGCTGTTCACCGAAGGGGAATCGGCGATCTATGTCTATCACCAAGTCTTCACCGAGCGCGGCCAGGAGTTCACGCGCCGGGGGTTCATGTGCCGCACACGGCTCGAGCGCTTCGGCGAAGGGAATATCTATCCCCACGAAGAGACCCACGGCGGGGCGAAAGCCGACCGCTTGAAGTTGTGGAAGTCGCTCAAAGCGAACTGCAGCCAAATCTTTGGCCTTTACCCCGACGACGCGAACACGGCCCAAGAGATCCTTGAAGAAGCAATCCGCGGTGTGGCCCCCCTGGAAGCGACCGACCACTTGGGGGTGTTGCATCGCATCTGGCCGGTGACCGCCATCCCGGTCATTACCAAGGTGATTCAGGCGATGGGTGGCCTCCCCATTTACATTGCCGACGGTCATCACCGTTACGAGACGGCCTGCAACTACCGCGACGAACTCGCCGAGCAGTTGGCCAAGAAGGGCGAGCAACTCGACGCCGAACATCCGGCGAACTTTGTGATGATGATGTGCGTATCGATGAGCGACCCCGGGATGATCGTGCTCCCCACGCACCGGCTGTTCCGGGGGTTGCCCAAGATGACCGCCCCCGAGCTCAAAGAAAAGCTCGCGAGCTGTTTTGATTTTGAAGATGCCGGCCAAGGGGCGGAGCGCGCGCCTGGCCTGTGGGAAGAGATTGAAACTGAAGGCGAGCAGGGGACGATCGCGTTTTACACTGCCGAGGATCAAGCCTGGACGATCGCGCGCCTGAACATGGCAGGCCAGAAAAGAATGGCCGAAGTTGCCG
>CAYOVH010000055.1:0-1029 GCA_964407405.1 uncultured Candidatus Saccharibacteria bacterium
GCCACGGAGCGGAGGGTGAACTCGGCGTGCAGGCCCTCGACGATTTCGACCGGTTCCCACCCGTTGTCGCGGCGGGAAATCTGCGCCTCCGGCGCGGCGGGGTTGGGGTCGATGACGACGTATTCCTCCAGGCTCGGGATGCGGGAATACACCGCCGCTTTCTCGACGATGTCTTTCTTCCAATCCTCCGAGAGCACTTCGATGAGGAGCTTCGGGCGCTCACGATAGAGGGGTTGGTCGTCCGCGGGATCGCAGGCCACCATCACGTCCGGGTAGTAATACAGGGTCTTGCCACGAAAGAGCACCCGCAGCTTCATATCGGACTTGAAGACGCGGCAGCCCTTGCCGCGGAGATGGGTGAGGAGGGCCGCAAAGACGTTTCCCGCCACGAGTTCATGCCCCTCGCTCGCCCCGGCCATCGCATGGACCTGGCCATCGTAATACTCGTGTTTGACCTCGGCAAGCCGCTCGCCTTCGAGGTATTCCGCTTCCGTGATATAAGGGATGAGCTGCGCTGAGATCATGGCGTGGACCCTACGCGCCTTCGGAGGCTTCGCGAGCACAAGATTCGCTGGCAGAGCGGCGCGAAGCTCCGCCCTCCCGCCGGACCCCATCACGCCGCCGGCCTCAAGCGACCGGCCCGCCAGCGCCGGAACCCAGCGGCCAGCGCCAAACACACCGACGCCAATCCCACGGCGGCCAGGCCGGCCACCCATGGCGCATGGCGCGGCTGCGCGAAGGCCGCCCAGGGCTGCGCGTGCAACAGGAGCAGATGCGCCACATAAATAAAAAGGGACTCTCGCCCCGCGAAGAGCAGCCAGCGCGGCGGCGGCCAACGCCGGGCCACCGCTCGCCCGACCGCCAGGAGCAGCAGCAACCAGCCGCAGCGCTCGGCGAAAAACGCGGGATGCGCTTTGTCAAAGACCTCCGGTTGCGGCGTGGCGATCAAGAGAAGGCCGACCACGAACCACACCCGTCCGTCTCCCGCCGCGCCCGCCGGAAATTTCTTCCCTCCGGCGGACTGGCCCA
>CAYOVH010000056.1:0-1025 GCA_964407405.1 uncultured Candidatus Saccharibacteria bacterium
ACTTCCCTGCTGGTTCCTAATTGCAATGCCGCTCCTACCGCTTTTTTAGCGATGCTTCCGGTGGGGTTCCAGAACAGGCGGCCGCCCACGTAGCCAAGTCCTAATTTAAGCGCCATATTAAGAATATTGCTTTTTAGCCCGGGATCGGCGGTTGCTCCGCTAAAAGCACTTTTGAGCAGGTTGGCAGGGGTAAGGCTTTTATAGGTTGTTCTTATCCTTTCTCTGAGCTCATCTTCCATAATACGCGTTTGCTCTTCCAGCAATGCAATCCTGGCTTTTACATCTTCCGGTTGCAAAGGATTGTTCATGTTAATATTTTATTGATAACCGTTTTGTAAAATGGTTTTTTGATCAGGCTGTTTCTTGCCGCATACAGCACCACACCCAGCAATAAATAAAAACCGGCGACAATAAAAAATCCATAATACGCTTCGCCGAGCCATTTCCCGATTAACAATGCTATACCGGTATTTAACGCAATAACCGCAATAAAACCAATAAGGATAAAAAGAAGCTTCGATATCAGCGCTGTGGCTATTGATGTGGTTTTATCAACAGCTTTTAGCTTCCACAATTCCGTTTTCGCTTCTATATAACGCCCTGCGTCATCTACTAACATTGTTATATTCTCAGCAATTGTTTCTTTCATTATAGAATTTTTTATGCCGCCGGAATGGTTATTAGCACTTCATTTGTTTCCGGCTTTAAACCACTGAATTTTTTGCCTGGTTAGTGAATGTACTTACTTTGCCTTTGCCTTTTTCAGCTACCTCTTCCACTTCATTTTTTGCACTGCGGTATTTGTCTTTTACCGTATC
This sequence comes from uncultured Candidatus Saccharibacteria bacterium, assembly GCA_964407405.1. Classification (GTDB taxonomy): domain Bacteria; phylum Patescibacteriota; class Saccharimonadia; order Saccharimonadales; family Saccharimonadaceae; genus JASLCR01. Next base: position 819 of record CAYOVH010000056.1, read on the forward strand.
AATGAAATCATTGAAAGTATCTTTTAGCTGATCGCCCATTTCGGAGGTATTCTTGGTTATTTTTTTCCTGGTTTCAGAGCCTTTGTCGGGGGCGAAAAGAATACCCGCAATAGCGCCAATGGCTGCGCCGGCTAATAAGCCCAGCACAACTTTAGAATCTGCTTTCATAATAGTTGATTTTAATAGTGATAATAATCATTTATTTTA
>CAYOVH010000057.1:0-1023 GCA_964407405.1 uncultured Candidatus Saccharibacteria bacterium
GCTTATCGCCCGAGCAGAAAAGAGGGGGCTAGTGGCGCGAGCGCCGAACGAAGAGGATGGAAGGGCGACTGACGTGTTCCTGACGAGCGATGGAGTCGAGATCGTCAAGCGGCTGCAAGTCCAGGGGAAACAGGCACTGGCACCGATCGTCGAACAGCTCGGCGCGTCAGATCAGCAGCGTCTTCAGGAGTTGCTTCAGCGCATGCTGAAAACTCGGGAGAGTTGAAGACCACATGTGTCGGTGGGTCCTGTCTTTGTAGTCCTTGCTGCCGACCAATCTTCCACGACACTGCACCACTCCGCATCGTCGCGGCGATCTGCTGCCCAATCCGTTGCTCGATCACCGGCTTCCGGGGCACCAGGCGTCCGCCGACTGGAAGCCCTGCGCCGCGCCGGCATCGTCGAACGCCTGGCCGAAGGCGTCTGGCAAGTCCCGGCCGACCTGCCCGAGCAGGGCCGGCAGCACGACGCCCAACGCCTGGGCGGCGGCGTGGTCGTGGAGCTGCGCTCGCACCTGCCTATCGAGCGGCAAGCCCGAGTGATCGGCGCCACCTGGCTGGATCAGTAGTTGATTGGTGGCGGCCAGGGCCTGGGCGAGCTGGGCTTGGCAGCGAGGTCAAGAACGCGCTGCAACAGCGTGCCGATGTCCTTGAGGAACAGGGCTTTGCCGAGCGGCGCGGCCAGCGCGTGATCCTCGCGCGCAACCTGCTGGCGACCCCGCGCGGACGGGCGGTGTTGGCAGCGGCGCAGAACATCGGTGCCGACACCGGCCTGGAGCACCGCCCGGTGAGCGATGGTCAGCCGCATCTGCCGGCGCAGTGTGATGCTGGCCAGCGGGCGCTTGGCGATGCTCGATGACGGAAAGGGGTTCAGCCATGCCGCGTAATCGCCCGGCCCGACCTGATAGCGGGCAAAGTTGGCTCTCGTGAAGACCCAGGAGCAGGCATAGGCGAAGGAAAGAGGTGCTTGCGGTACACAAGACGGGCGGCACGCGTGTGCCGCCCGTCTTGCGTGCGTGAGCCG
>CAYOVH010000058.1:0-1007 GCA_964407405.1 uncultured Candidatus Saccharibacteria bacterium
GGTCGTGACGTTCGAGAGCGAGTCGCACGCGCGGTTCGTCGTGCTCGGCCTCGGTTGCGACGTCGAGGTGGTCGAGCCCGTGGCGCTGCGGCAGGCGGTGAGGCGCGAACACGCGCGGGCCGCGCGCGGCAGGACGTGATGCATGGCGGAAGACGTCAGAGGGCCACGGTGAACATGCCCACCATGGCCGTCAGGATGCCGATGAACCCGGAGAGCAGGATACCGATGGTCCACCGGAACTGCGTGGCCATGTCATGCCGGAGGGCCGCGATCTCGGTATCGATCTTCTGATTGACGGCGGCAAACCCCACGTCGGTCTTCTGATTGACGGCGTCGATTCTCTGGTTGACCGCGGCAAGCCCGACGTCGAGCCTCTGGTTGACGGCGGCGAGCCCCGTATCGAGCTTCTGATTGAGCGCGGCAAGCCCCGTGTCGATTTTCTGATTGAGTGCCGTCAGTCGGGCGCCGATCTCCGCGAACCGCGCATCGACGCGGTTCTCGAATTGCTGGAGTCCCTGGCGCAGTTCCTTGAGGGCTTCGTTGTGATCCGCCACACGTTCCTCGACGGTCTTTACCCGTTGTTCGATACCCAGCATCCCCTGACCCCTTTCACGCTACCGTCGTCAATGAACGCGACGCAAGCGGGGCGTCTCTGTGCACGGGCCATGCCCGGTTTTGGGCAGGTCGACGGCTGAAAATCATTGGGAATTCCCTGCGGATCGCAGTTTTCGCGTACACGCTCCGTTCGGGTGATTGCAGAAACTGCGATGTGAGCGTGCCGCACGGCCTCGTGCCGGAGGGGACCAGCCGCCAGGACGCCAGCTAGAATGACGTCATGTCGATCGCGTTCGGTCTGGATACGTTCGGGGATGTGACGAAGGACGACAACGGCCAGCTGCTCCCTCAGGCGCAGGTGCTGCGCAATGTCGTGGACGAAGCGGTGCTGGCCGACTCGGTCGGGCTCGACGCGTTCAGCGTGGGCGAGCATCATCGTGGGGACTTCGCGA